>JACRAN010000030.1 GCA_016234735.1 Bacteroidota bacterium
AGGTGGTACATTACGTTGACAAAATGACGGTACAGCACCCCGATTCGCTGAACATTGCCATCGACTACGTGCTGGAGAAAATGCGCCCGGCGGAGGAGACGTTCAAATTTTACCTCATCCATTTCCTCAACCAGTTTGCAAAATCGACCATCGTCGGCATGGATGGGGTGTACGTCCACATTGCCCAGAAATACTATAAATCGGGCCTGGCTCCCTGGACGGAGGAAGACCAGTTGAAAAAAATCGTGGAAAATGCCGACCGGCTGGAGCCGTTGCTCATCGGCAAGGTGGCCCCGAACATCGAGATGCAGACGCAGGAGGGCACCAAAATCTGGCTGCACGATTTTCAGTCGCCGCTCACGGTGCTGTTTTTCTGGGACCCGGAGTGCGGCCACTGCAAAAAATCGATGCCGGAGATGGTGAAATTTGCCAAGGATTTCAAAGACCGGGGCGTGGCCGTGTTTGCCATTTGCACCAAATTGGCCACCCGTGACGACCAGGGCAACCTCTCGCTCAAGGAAATCGATTCCTGCTGGAGCACCATCCAGGAGCGGGAGATGGACGTGTTTTTCAACGCCGTTGACCCCTACCACCGCAGCCGCTACAAGACGCTGTACGACATCAAAACCACTCCGCAGATTTACGTGTTGGACACCGACAAGACCATCCTCTCCAAGCGCCTCGGAGCCGACCAGTTGCCGGAGGTCGTTGACCATATTTTGAAGGTGAAGCAGGATAAAAATGGCGGGTGACAACACACCGGGCATGAAAAAAAGCCGGGCTGTAGCGTACAGTCCGGCTTTTTTATTTTCAAAAGTACAAGAGCCACCTTCCATTTTGGCATTATATTAGATAATTAAAAAATACAACATCTACCCGGAAATAGCTACACATACTTGACTACACACCAAAGAAGCTATTCCGACAACATCTGCTGCCCAAGCTCCGATTTATTGCTGCGCCGACAAGACCGGCCACAGTACAGGCATTTTATTTTTCAAATTTATAATCCAGATCTAATGTCACCATCAAATTTTTCCCAAAAGCAGTTGCGTTGGAACCGGGCATCGGCAAGCCTGATTGCCGTTGCAGTTCTGGCGCTGATTACTACCGGACCGAGGCATTTGGCCTTGAAAGAAACTTCAACTGTTCAACAATCACACATCGACGAGGATTCAAAGGCCAGCCATTCCGCAGCGGTCGGCATGGCCAACCTGGTCATCATTTGCCCGGATGACGAGGACATAGCCACCTGCCAAACGCAGGCACAAATCAATGCAGCCTATGCCGCATGGCTGGCCGATGTCACCACCAGCGGCGGCTGCGATGTGGTGGTGTCAAACAACAGCACCGGGCCGCCGTCGGCCTGCGGGGGCAGTGTCACGGTGACGTTCACTGCAACCAGCACCTGCGACCCATCGGAATCCTGCATGGCCACTTTCTCCGTGATGATGATTCCCGATGTGGTGCTGACCTGCCCTGCCCCTGTGGTCACCGGGTCTTGCCAGTCGCAGGCGGCCATCAACCTGGCCTACGGCAACTGGCTGAACTTGGCAACATCCTCTGGCGGATGCAATTCTTCATTGGTCAACGACTCCGGGGGGGTGCCATCGGCCTGCGGGGGTGTCAGCAATGTCACGTTCACGGTTTTCAGCGATTGCGAGGGTCCCGTGTCCTGCATGTCCACATTCACGGTGGATCCAGCACCGCTGGTGATTTTGACCTGTCCTGTTGACCAGGTGGACGCAGCTTGCCAGAGCCAGGCAGCCATTGACCTGGCATTTTCTCAGTGGCTGACCACCGTTTCGACGAGCGGTGGCTGCACCGCCGTTTTGACCGACGACAACACCGGTGCGCCCTCCGCCTGCGGTGGTTCCACGACGGTGGTTTTTACGGTGAACAGCAACTGTGAGCCTCCGGTAACTTGCGCTGCGACATTCACGGTGTTGCAACCCGACCCGATAATTTTGACTTGCCCCTCGCCTTCCACCCAACCGTATCTTCAGACACAGGCGTTCATCGATGCCCAGTTTGCGGCATGGCTGGCCACTGCCAGTGCGAGTGGCGGCTGCAACGGCCAACTGGGAAACAACAATGCGGGGGCACCTTCTGCCTGCGGAGGAAGTACCACCGTGACTTTTTTCTACACGAGCGACTGCCAGCCATTTGTCGCGACATGCAGCCAGACCTTCAACGTGCTGTTTCCTCCGGCCAGCCTTCGGGTGGCCAAGCACTTCGCCGGCATCGACGTGGCGACCAGCGGCCTGAGTGGCAATTTTGATGTCATCGCTGAAATCATCGTACAAAATACCGGCACGGTGGACCTCCAAAACTTCGTTTTGCTGGACAACCTCGGTGCGCCCGCCAACCTCGGAACGGCATTCGTCAGCGTGACGCAGGCTCCGCAAATCGTGGCGGTGGGTGCGCATGGAACGACGACCGACGCAACTACTTTACCCAACCTGAATCCGACGTACAACGGCACCGGCGATCTGCTCAACGGCGGGGGATTGCTGCAGCCGGGCGAGCTTTTCGTGGTGCAGTTCCGTTTTGAAGTGAACCCCGATGCGTCCGGGGCGCCTGCGATTGCGAGGAACCAGGCGCAAGCCTTCGGCAGCACGACCGGTTTTTGCAACTTGTTCCTGACGGTGGATGACCTCTCCGATTCAGGCTTCGTTCCGCTGTCGAACAACACGGGCTGGCCCGGCGACACCGGCGGCTCTAACGACCCCACGCCGCTGACCAATTGCTGGAGCCTCATCAGCAACGGGATTTCCTGCAACGACCAGATGCAGATTTCCGTGAACCAGAATTGCGTGGCGCAACTCACCCCGGACATGGTGCTGGAAGGCGAATACCAGCAGTGTTCCAGCGATTTCCTGTTGCCGCTCGGCAGCTACTACCAGGTGGTGATGGTGACAACCGCCTTCGGCGAACCCGTGCCCGATTTGAACCCGGCCACGCCCAATGTTTATGAAATCAGCGGCAGCTACATCGGGCAATATTTGACGGTGAAAATCATGGAGAAGGTGTACGGCAACAATTGCTGGGGCCAGATTTTTCTCGAAGACAAACTCGCACCCGTGTTCGATTGCCCGACTGTGCCCGTGCTGGTTTTTTGCAACCAAAACCTCGCTGGCGTGCCGCCGCCTGCGGTGCTTGACAATTGCGACCCGAACCCCGTCATCACGCTGGTTGGCTCGCAAACCATTGACAACGACATCTGCGACGACGGCGTGTACCGGGTGCGCCGCACCTGGAAGGCGACGGATGTGCATGGCAACATGACCATCTGTGTGCAAAACCTCGACGTGGTGCGCCCGCCCGTGGATTTCCCCGAAGACATCACCTGGACGTGTACGCAGTTCGGCAGCCACCCGACGATTGTGGACGCAACGACCCTGCACCCGTCCATCACGGACACCGACCTGCTCGACCCTGGCATCAATGTCAGTCCGGCATTGCCAGACAGCATTTTGGCAAACACAGGCTCCGGAACGGTGAATGTTAACTACAATATTTGCGCCTACCAGGTGCTGCACACCGACCAGACGGTGGCGGTTTGCGGGACGAGTTTCAAAATAATCCGCACCTGGACGGTCATCGACTGGTGTACCGGCGACATCGTGCTGACGGGCGTGGGCGGCGAAGATAACGTGCAGATTATCAAGGTGATGGACAACGTGGCACCCGTCATTGTGAGGGTACCATTCGAGGTCAGTGCCAACGTTACGGGGGTGCATCCGCAGCCTTGCCGCTCGACGGGCTTCCTGCTGCCGCCCACAGTGTCGGACAATTGCAACGCAGTGACCGTTCAAATCATCACTGGCGTTGGCGAAGCCGAGTACATCGGCAGCGACGGGTCGCAGGGCGGGTTCATCCCGGCACCGGGCCTGTCGGTTGGCACCCACCAGGTGACGTACATTGCCACCGATGCCTGCGGCAATCAGAGCATGGTCATCGTGCCGGTGACGGTGGTGGACGACATCACACCCGCTGCGGTTTGCGACGAATTGACCGATGTGAACCTCAGTACGAACGGCACGGCGACGGTGCTGGCCATCACGTTCGACGACGGCAGTTCTGACAACTGCTGCGTTCACCACTTCGAGGTGCGCCGCATGGAAGACCCCTGCGACGACGGCCACAACGACACGGTGTTCGGCACGTCGGTGGTGTTCTGCTGCGAGGACGTGGCCAACAGTCCCGTGATGGTGGTGTTCCGGGTGTTCGATTGCTTCGGCAACTTCAACGACTGCATGGTACAAGTGGAGGTGAACGATAAAATTGCGCCGCTCGTGATGACCTGCCCGCCCCCGCAGCGCATCACCTGCGATGTTTACACGAACAATTACGAAACGCAATTAGCTGCCCTGGGCGGCAACCAGGCCGCACAGAGCGAACTGCTCGATGCCCAGTTTGGCACACCGGTTTTCTTCGACAATTGCGATTTGACCATCGGAAAAACGGTGGCCATCAACATCACGCAGTGCCAGGAAGGCACCATCACCCGCACCTGGACGGCGACCGACCCCGGAGGACTCACTTCCCCGGTTTGTGCGCAAACGATTTCCGTGGACCACGTGTCGGACTGGGTCGTGACCTTCCCGGCGGACACCACCGTGAACTGTGGGCAATCGGTGCCGGACTTCGGCGAGCCGCAGATTTTTTATGAAACCTGCGAATTGGTGGCGGTGTCCTACGACGACAGCCCGTTCATCGTGGTGCCCGATGCTTGCTACAAAATCATCCGTACCTGGCAGGTCATCAACTGGTGCGTCATCGGTGCGCTGACCGACCAGGAAGTGGTGGAAGTGCCTGAAAACCAGCTCGGCCTGCCGTTCCCGCAGTGCGACCTCGACGGCGACGGCGATTGCGACAACCGGACCTTCCGGGATAGCTGGACGCTCACGCAAAAACCGTCGGCAGCACAGGCCAACCAGGCGCTCGTCCCCGATACCGACCCTGATTCTGACCCCTGGGACGGCTTCATCACCTACCAACAGACGATAAAAATTATCGACACGGTGGACCCGGTTTTCGTGACTTGCGAAGTGCCTGACATGTGCATCACAGATACAACGGTGTGTTTCACGACCGTGAATTTGCCCACGCCGACGGTGCTGGATTGCAGTACCCAAGTGACCATCACGGCCAGCACGACGGTGCTTGGCGCAGGTTTCGGGCCGTTCCTGAATGTGGCACCCGGCACCTACACGACCACCTTCGTTGCTACCGACAACTGCAACAACACGACCGTTTGCACCTCGACTTTTGAGGTGATGGATTGCACACCGTTCAATATTTACTGCGTAAACGGCCTCATCGTGGAAATCATGGACGTGCTGCCACCGACGGTAGGTGTGAATGCCAGCGAACTGAACGCAGGCAGCACTGACAACTGTGCCGGGCCATTGGTGGTGTCATTTTCGCCGGATGTGAACGATACCCAGATGACGTTTTTCTGTACTGATTTAGGCATAAATCCTGTGGAAATCTGGTTCACGGATGCGGCAGGCAATCAGGATTTTTGCGCTACTTTCATCACCATTCAGGCCAACATGGGCCAGTGCGACGACGACACGCTGGTGGTACACCTCGGCGGTTACATCGCCAACGAAGATGCCGAATCCATCGGCAACGTGGCAGTGAATCTAAGCGGCCAGTCGAACCAGTCGATGACGACTTCCGGTTACGGGAGCTACCTGTTCAGCGACATTTCCGTCGGCCAGGATTTGACGTTGACACCGACCCACGATGTCAGCCCCTTGCAGGGTGTCACGACGTACGACCTCGTGCTCATCAGCAAGCACATCCTCAACATTCAGGCGCTCGATTCTCCGTACAAAATGATTGCTGCCGACGTGAACAACTCGAAGAGCATCACCACATTCGACCTGGTGGAGCTTCGCAAATTAGTGCTGTTCATCAACACCGAGTTCCCGAACAACACCTCGTGGCGTTTTGTGGCCAAGGACTACGTGTTCCCGGTGCCGACGAACCCCTGGGTGGAGCCGTTCCCGGAAATCATCAGCATCAACAACATCCCCGCCGATGTGATGGATGCCGACTTCGTGGCGGTGAAAATCGGTGACGTCAACAACTCCTCCGGTTTTGCCGGGGGCGAGAGCGGGGAGCGGAGCAGGCGCCCGCTGGTTTTTGAAACTAAAAACCTCGCAATGGTGGCTGGTGAAACGTACGGATTGGACTTCACTGCCCATGATTTCGAGGCGGAAGGCTACCAGTTCACGCTGGAGTTTGACACAGAACTGCTTGATTTTGTGGAAGTTGCGCCGGGTGCGGCCGGGGAAGGCAACTTCGGTTTGACCAAACTTGGCGATGGGGCTATCACCGCCAGTTGGAACCGGAACGGTGAAATTCCGGCGCACGACGGGCCGATTTTCAGCTTGGTTTTCAAGGCAAAATCGGATGGCAGGTTGGCGCAGGCCCTGCATTTGACGAACCGTTTCACACCCACCGAAGCTTATGGTTTTGACGGTGAAATGCTGGACGTGCAGTTACAATTTACTGAAAATGAGCAGGTTGCGGGTTTTGAACTGTTCCAGAACAAGCCCAACCCATTCAGCCAGGAGACCGTCATCGGGTTCCGCTTACCGGCCTCTGGCTCCGCTCGCCTGACCATCACGGATGTGTCCGGCAGAGTGGTCAGGGTGCTGGAAGACGTGTACCCACAAGGCTACAACGAAGTCCGGCTCGGCAGGGACGAACTGCCCGCCAATGGCGGCATTTTGTACTATCAGTTGGAAGCGGAATCGGCCACTGCCACGAAAATGATGTTGCTCGTGGAGTAGGCAACATAGAAAATACAGCAAAAAAAAAAAAAGCATGCAAGCGCATGAAAACGGACGAAGTACCGGTTCATGTGCTTCATGCTTTTTTTTATTTCTCTGCATAGAATTTCTTGTAAAAAGCTGCCCAGTCTGTCCATGCTGCCAGGAAACAACAGAAAAATTATTTTGCCCAATCATCAACATCCAAATTTTTTTTACCTTAGCACTTGATTTTACTCTCCCATACCGATTTAGACTTTTGAAAATCAATTTTCAGGCATTCTGCATCATCTACACCGGGGCAATAAAGCCCATCCATCTACCCATCAAATTGTATTCGAATTGGTAACATTCAAGGCAAGGTCGGCAACTTAGTGGATTTTACACTAATGGCTTGACTATCATGGCTTTGTGCCAAGGAAGGTACATCTGGTTTTAGCTTTATCGGCAGGTCTTCGTTCAGTTTTGTCCATTATTTCTTAGTGTGAAATACTCGACGAGGCACCGTCACATTTGCAATTATTAATTTTTACAAAAACTTGAGCATTATGAACCCAACTCAACACCTTAGAGCATTGAAATTAGGAGTTTTGAGCAAAATTTCCCTGTTTCTCGTCGCCCTGATGCTGCCCGTTTTGATGTCGGCACAAGTGAGCGTCAACATTACCGGCACCAGCCCTACCTGCAACGGCTACACCAACGGGTCAGTTACTGCAACTGCATCGGGCGGCACCGGGCCTTACAGCTACATCTGGAACAATGGTGTCGGCGGCAACACGCTCCAGAGCATCGGCGCAGGCAACTACTCCGTCGCGGTGACGGATGCCAACGGCAATGCGGCCAACGCTTCCTTCAACCTGACCCAACCGACAGCCGTGAACGTGACGGTTTCCGCAGGAAATCCCTGCACTGGCGGCGGCAATGCAACAGCCATTGCGACCGGCGGCACCGGCGGCTACTCCTACCTCTGGGACAACGGTGCCACTGGCGCAAGCGTCAGTGGCCTGTCGGCAGGTTTGCATTGCGTGACCGTGACCGATGCCAACGGCTGTCAGGATGTTGGCTGTGCGGTTATCACCTCGGTCATGGCCGTGACCATGAACGTGCAGGGCCTGGCCTGTTTCAACTTCTGCGACGCCAGTGTGGAAGCTATCGTGACGGGCGGCACCGCTCCGTACACCTACCTTTGGAGCAACGGTGCCACCGGCTCCGTCAACCCGAACCTCGGCCCCGGCACGTACTCCGTGACCGTGACCGATGTCAACGGCTGCACCGTCACCGGCACGGCCGCAGTTGGCAACCCCGCCAACATCAACATCAATGTGAGCGTCACCAACCCGTCCTGTACTGGGGGCGGCACCGGCTCGGCTACTGCCAACGCTTCGGGCGGCACCCCACCGTACAGCTATTTGTGGAACACCGGCTCCATGCAACAAACCATCACCGGCCTGTTCCCCGGCACTTATACTGTGACGGTGACCGACTTTTTGGGTTGTGCGTCAACGGCTGCGGCAGTGGTCATCCCGGCGGGCAGTGTGTTTCTGAACATTGCCGCTACGCCGTCCTCTTCTTGCGGCATCACCAACGGTACGGCTTCCGTGACCGTGACGGGCGGCACGGCACCTTACACCTACCTTTGGAACACCGGCGCAACGACCACTTCCATCAGCGGCCTCGCCCCCGGCAACTACTCCGTGGTGGTGACGGATGCAGCAGGTTGCGGAGCGACGGCTCAAGTCACAGTGGGCGGTACGCCTGCCATCGACCTGCATATCTCAGGGGTGAGCGCCGGTTGCGCAGCAAACGGCTCCGCCAATGCCATGGTGACACCTGGCACGGGCACCCCGCCGTTCAGTTTTCTTTGGAACACCGGCGCTACTACGCCCATCATCAATAACCTCACGCCTGGTACGTACAGCGTTACTGTCACAGACGCTGCGGGTTGCACTGACACCGACCAGGTGACAGTGACAGGTTCTTCCAACATTTCCGTCAGCGCCAGCGCTGCAAGTACCACGTGCTTCGGCAGCTCGAACGGCTCCGCAACGGCGGTGGCTTCCGGCGCAGTAGGCACGGTGACCTACCAGTGGAGCAACGGCGGCACTACGCAAACTATCGGTGGCCTATCGGCTGGCACCTACTTCGTGACCGTGACCGACCAAGCTACCAGTTGTACCGCCAACACCAGTGCCTTCGTATCGCAACCCACGCAGGTGACCGCTTCGGTGACGAGTGTCAATGGCATCTGCAACACGCTTGGCTCTGCCTCAGTGGTAGCTTCCGGCGGAACGCCTCCGTACACCTACGCCTGGAGCAACGGTGGCACCGGCACTTCGATTTCCAACCTCGTCAGCGGAGCCTACGCCGTGACGGCCACCGACTCACACGGCTGTGTGGCAATGGGCATGGTGCTGATTTCAAACACCACCACCAGCCTGAACGTGACAGTGACGGTTACACACCCCATCAGCGCCGTCAATGCAACGGACGGTGCGGTGGCTGCGACCGTGAGCAACGGTACGGCCCCCTACACCTACCTCTGGAACACGGGTGCCACGACTTCCAGCCTCAGCAATCTTGGCGAGGGCACCTACACGGTTACGGTGACGGACGTGAACGGCTGCACCGGCACCGACTCGGAAACGTTGTACGAGCCAAGTTGCATCGGCGACCGGGTTTGGATGGACATGGACCGCGACGGCTGCCAGGATCCCGGCCCCGCTGAGTTTGGCTTTCCAAATGTTACTGTCACGCTGACCGGTACGACCGTGACCGGCGTTTCGGTCAACCAAACCACAACGACGGCCAACAACGGTTTTTATATTTTCAATAATTTGCAACCGGGCACCTATCAGGTGCAGTTTGGCCTGCCCAGCGGTTTTGCGTTTTCTCCGGCGAATGCCTGCATTGATGATTTCAGCGACAGCGATGCCAATGCTTCCGGCAACACCGGCAACATCACACTGGCCTCCGGCAACTGCAAGGTGACGGTGGACGCAGGTATCTACGACGACTGCCTCAACGTGACCAGTCCGGGAACCATCTGCTGCGACCAGGTGCTCTGTGGCCCCGGCAACGATGCCGCTCCCATCACTTCCGTTACCCCGGCAACGGGCGGCGGCAGCCCAACGGTGTACATGTGGATGTACTCGACCATCCCCGGCCCGTACAACCCGAACACCTGGCTCCCGGTACCTTCGGGCGGCATGAGCGCCACCTACGACCCAGGCTTGATTTATGAAACCACCTTCTTCATCCGCTGCGCAAAAGCTCAGGATTGCGATGACTGGAAGGAGTCCAACATCGTGGCTGTTGAAGTGGGTGAAGATGCCGTGGCAGACATCCAGGGCCTCGACCTCGTTTGTGTGGGCGACCAGGTGTTGTACACGGCTGCGAACAGCAGCCCCGGCTCTTCTTACTCCTGGAATTTCGGCCCGTGGGCAACACCTTCCACCTCCAACGCACAGTCGGTGCTGGTAACATGGAACCAGGCCGGTGTGGTGTACGTCACGCTTTCCGTGACCAACAACGACTGTACTTCCACGGACGTGCTGGGTGTGGCCATCTCCAACAGCCCGATTATTTGCGGCAACGCCATCGTGATCAACGTGAACAATCAGGGCAGTGCCGTGATGGTGGAATGGGAGGCTGAAAAAGTGACGGGCGACTACGAATTCGGCATCCAGCGTTCCGACGACGGGGTGCATTTCACCAACATGGCCGTGATGCCGCAGGCACAGGAGCCAGGTATGCACCAGTACAACTTCGCCGACTACTTCCCGAAGCGCGGCAATGCTTTCTATCGCTTGGAAGTCCTGCACATTGGCCAGCACCTGATGTACTCCAATTTGGAGCGGATTCAGCGGTTCAGCCCGGCACAGCGGTTCATCGCACACCCGAACCCGGTCAGCGACCTGATGACCATCGAGACCAGCGATGTGGTGGAAACCATCGTGCAAATCGAAGTGCTGAACCTCCAGGGCAAACTCGTGGAAGTGCTGAAACTCGGTGCCGGAACGACCAATCAGGCCGTTGATTTCAGCCACCTGCAAGCAGGCGCTTACCTCCTCCGTTTCAGGTACAACAACGGGGAAAGGGACGTGATAAAATTTGTGAAAGAGTAAGAAAAGCGACAGGTTTATTCAAAAACTATGAACGAGTGCGGGCCGTCGAGTGACGGCCCGCTTTTTTTTTTTGTGACCAGTTTCACGCTCAAACCCGCACAATCCGCCACCCCGCCAGTTCAAAATAATCCGCAAACATCGGGGGCAGGTAAAACCGGTCTTCCACATTCTGGATGGTGAAGTAAAGTTCGGGGTCGAGCAGGTCGTTCGTGCCCGGCTTGCCGAGGTCAATGACGTAGCGGTTCGGCTTGCTGCCCCGTGCGACGGAGCGGAGTTCCATGGGCAGCAGCAGGAGTGGGTCGGCAGGGTCGAAAATGACAGCTTGCCGCTGCCTGGCACCCTTCACTGCCTGGCGTGCGCCGGTCAGCTTGCTGGCCTTCGCCATCAGTTTCCAGAAGCCGTCGGGTCCGATGATTTTTTTGTCCAATGGGTTGTAGATGCGCAGGAACGGGTCCACGTTCGGGAAGATGAAGTAGGGTGCCGCAAAGCCACCAGCCAGTTGGCGGATGTTGTAGTCGATGCTGGCCGAGGCAGGCGGTTCCTCGGTGAAGTTGTCACGATGCGGCCGCAGGTAGCACAGCAGCCGCCCGTAGGTGTCGAGGAACTCGTAGCCGTAGGCCATGAAAAACTCAAATTCTTCGTTGGTTTTGCCGCAGGCCTGCATGTCGTCGATGATTTCCTGTTGCAGGTTTTGGCGGGCAGCCGCGGCCAGGCGGTAGTGATTGGCGGCCACTTTGGTGCCGTCGCCGATGGCGGCCATCAGGTGGGCGACGAGCGCCGGGCTGCAAGGTTTCAGTTTTTTGGCGAGTTCGGGGCCAGTGAAAAACTCCTCCCAGGCGGGGTTGTTCAGGCCGAGGAAGCCCCGGCTGCCTGGAAAATCGAAGCTGATTTCCGGCGAGTCGATGCCGAGGAACCGGGCACCGAGGTTGGCCTGGGAACTCACGCTCAGGGTGTCGCCGTCGTGGGTGATTTCGAGGGTGCTGGCCCGCCGGTCACGGCGGTTGGCGAAGCTGGTCCGCCCGTACTTGAAGCCGCTGGGGGCTACGCTGAAAATGCCTTCTGCCATGTTTTTTTATTTAAATGGGTTTGTTTTGCCTGTCTTTTTTGTAGCTAAAAAAACAGGAAAGGCAAAAGTATGGTAAACTGTGAAACCAAAGAAAAATTCATCCGCCGAAACGCCTCCGAACGGGTTGATTACGAGCAACTGGTGCAATGATGCGCCATTTGATGGCGACCTCGCTCCTTTTTTTGTAAAAATCTACCCGGCCAGCCCGCCCGCCATTTCAAGTTCCCCTACCTTTGCCGACTATTCAGTTGGCAGTTTTCAGTCCGGCAGTTGACAGTCATAGATATTCAAAGACTGTCAACTGTCAACTGTCAACTGTCAACTGCCGAACTGCAAACTAAAAAATGCCCGGCAATTCTTTCGGTCAAAACTTTCGCATCACTACTTTCGGCGAGTCGCATGGCCCGGCCATTGGGGTAGTCATCGACGGCTGCCCGGCGGGGTTGGAGGTGGATGAAAATTTCATCCAGACCGAACTCGACCGGCGGCGGCCCGGCCAGTCGGCCATCGTCACACAGCGGCAGGAGAGCGACCGGGTGGAGGTGGTGTCCGGCATTTTTGAGGGCAAAACGACGGGGTCGCCCATCGCCCTGCTCATCCGAAACGAGGATGCAAAGTCGAAGGATTACAGCCACATCGCCGATAAATTCCGGCCCTCCCACGCTGATTTCACCTACCAGGCCAAGTACGGCCTGCGGGACTACCGGGGCGGCGGGCGCTCCTCCGCCCGTGAGACGGCGGCACGGGTGGCGGCGGGTGCCATTGCGAAGCTGCTTTTGAAAAAAATCGGTGTCGTCATCCATGCCTGGGTGAGCAGAGTGGGGGAGATTTCGGTCGAAAAAAACTACGACGAGCTTGATTTCTCCAACATCGAAGCCACGCCCGTGCGTTGCCCCGACCTCGAAGTGGCCGAAAAAATGGAGGCACTCATCCGGCAGGTGCGCAAGGACGGCGACACGGTTGGCGGCATCGTCACCTGCGTGGTGGAGGGTTGCCCTGCTGGGCTGGGCGAGCCGGTTTTCGACCGCCTCCATGCCGACCTCGGCAAGGCGGTGTTGAGCATCAACGCTTGCAAGGGTTTTGAAATCGGCTCTGGCTTTGCGGGAACTACGCTCCGTGGCTCGCAGCACAACGACGTTTTTTTCAACGACGGTGGCACCATCCGCACCCGCACCAACCACTCCGGCGGGGTGCAGGGCGGCATTTCCAACGGCATGGACATCGTGTTCCAGGCCGCTTTCAAACCGGTGGCCACCATCGTGCAGCCGCAGGAATCGGTCAACGAGGCGGGCGAAGCGGTGACGGTGGAAGGCAAGGGCCGCCACGACCCTTGCGTGTTGCCCCGTGCAGTGCCCATCGTGGAAGCGATGGCGGCGCTGGTGCTGGCCGACCATTTTCTCAGAAATAAAACAGTGAAAATTTAATTGTCGATTGTTGATTGTTTTCAAAACGTATCAACCAACAATCGACAATCAACAATTAAAAAAATGAAAACCAGATTACTGCTTTTACTACTACTGTGCGCTTCTGCACAAATTTTTGCGCAGCTCACCCTCAAAGTCATCGCCATCCCGGCGAGTACACCGCCGGGCGAGAGCATTCACGTCGCTGGCAACTTCCAGGGTTGGAACCCTGCCGACCCTGCATACATTCTGACCGACAACGGCGACGGCACGTTTCAAATCACCATCAACCCGCCGGTGGGCTTGGTGAAATACAAATTCACGAGGGGCAGTTGGGAAACGGTGGAGGGCAATGCCAGCGGCGGCTTCCTGCCCGACCGGGAATACAACTACACGGGCGGGGCCGTGACCGAGGAGGTGGAAATCCTGACTTGGGAAGGTCAGAATAGCACTGCGGCTGCCAACGTTCACCTGCTCGACGACAATTTTTACATCCCGCAACTCGACCGCTACCGCCGCATCTGGATTTACCAGCCACCCGATTACGATTCCTCGAACAAAAACTACCCCGTGCTGTACATGCACGACGGGCAGAACCTGTTCGATGCAGCCACGAGTTTTTCCGGCGAGTGGGAGGTGGACGAGGCGCTCAACCAGTTGTTCGTCCAGGGCGACTACGGCTGCATCGTGCTGGGCATCGACAACGGCGGGGCGCTGCGCATTGATGAACTGGCCCCCTGGGTCAACCCCGACTACAACGAGGGCGGCGAGGGCGGTGCCTACGTGGATTTCATCGTGGAAACGCTCAAACCTTACGTGGATGCGAACTACCGCACCCTGCCGGGCAGCGATTTCACGGGCATCATGGGCAGTTCGCTCGGCGGGCTGGTTTCGCAGTACGGCATCATCGAGCACCAGGACGTGTTCAGCAAGGCGGGCATTTTTTCACCGGCCTACTGGTTTAACGACCCCGAAATTTTCGACCACAGCGCCAACACGCCCAAGACGGCGGCCCTGAAAATCTACTCGCTGGCTGGCTACCCGGAGGGCAACGGTTCGGTGGTGGATGATGTGAACCACATGGAATCAGTGATGCTGAACAACGGTTTCGACAGTCAGGAATTGATGAAAGTTTTCCACGCCGACGGCGAACACAGCGAGTGGTACTGGGCGAGGGAATTTCCGGCAGCCTACGAGTGGTTGTTCGGCGGTCTGGATTTGTCAGCCGCTTCGCAAACTTCCAGAGGGAAGCTGCGGCTGTACCCGAACCCCACCGACTCGGTGCTGTTTTTTGAAAACCTGCCGCCGCTTCGCAAACCGACCTACCGGATTTCGGCCATCGACGGGCGGCTGGCGCAAAAAGGCAAGCTCGAAGGCACATCCATCAACGTGGGCAAACTGCCTGCCGGGGCTTACGTGCTGACAGTTTTTTCAAAAAGAAAACCCGTGATTGCTGAGAAGATTTTGGTGAAATGAACGCAAAAAAAGGAATCCTGCTCGTGAACCTCGGCACCCCGGATGCACCGGAGCGAAGCGCTGTGCATCGTTACCTTCGGCAATTTTTGCTCGACCCCCGTGTCATCGACATCCCGTGGCTGAAGCGGAACCTGCTGGTGCGGGGCCTCATCCTGCCGTTCCGCACGGGCAACTCCACCAAACTTTACCAACAACTTTGGATGAAGGAAGGCTCACCGCTCAAGGTTTACGGCGAGCGGCTGGCGAAAGGTGTGCAGGAAGTTTTGGGCAACGGGTACGCCGTGGAATTGGCCATGCGCTACCAGCAACCGTCGATTGAGTTGGCGCTGGAGCGGTTGCTGGTGCAGCAGGTGAGCGACATTGTGGTGTTCCCGCTGTTCCCGCAGTACGCCAGCGCCTCCACTGGCTCGGTGCATGAGGAGGTGATGCGGGTGTTGGCAAAAAAGCAGGCCATCCCCGGCCTGCGGTTCATCAACTCGTACCCCGACTACGGGCCGATGATTGATATTTTCGTAGAAAACAGCCGACCGTTCGACCCCGGCAGCTACGACCATATTTTGTTCAGCTACCACGGGCTGCCACAGCGCCAGCTTCGCAAGGCCGATGACTGCAACCACTGTCTGCAAAGCCCCAATTGCTGCCGGACGCTTTCGGCGAAAAACCAATTCTGCTACGCTGCCCAATGCCATGCTACCACGGCGGCTTTGGCGAAAAAATTGGGCCTGTCGGGAGGGCGCTACACCACCTGCTTCCAATCAAGATTGGGCAGGGACCCCTGGGTGCAGCCGTACACCAGCGAAGTTGTCGAGGAGCGGGCGAAGCATGGCGATAAAAAAATCCTCGTTTTTTGCCCTGCCTTCGTGGCGGACTGCCTGGAGACGACCATCGAGGTGCTGGTGGAGTACCGGGAGGAATTTTTGGCCAAAGGCGGCCAGCAACTCGACCTCGTGCCCAGCCTGAACGACCACCCCCGGTGGATGCAGGTAGTCGCTGATTTTATCAAAAACAGGGGCTGATGGGCAAAACGCTGGTCATCTTCGACATTGACGGCACCTTGGTTTACTCGAACAAAATCGACAGCCAGTGCTTCGCCGAGGTGTACGAAACCATGTACAGGCGGCCATTCCCAACGATTGACTGGACGCAGTACCCGCATGTGACGGATACCACGATTTTCAGAACAGTGGTTCGGCAGCACTTTGGACGGACAACGGAGGAGGCGGAGATGCAGGAGTTTCAACACCACTTTGTCGCGCTGTTGGAGTCGAGACGAAAATCGAACCCGGAAGAATTTCGGGAGGTGCCACACGCCAGGCGGGCGGTGGAGCGGTTGCAGGATGACGAACGGTTCGTGGTGGCGATTGGTACCGGCGGTTGGATACGTCCGGCTAAGGTCAAACTCCGGCACGTTCAAATCCTGACGGAATCGCTTGTGCTGGTAGGCGCCGACGGCCACGAGCAGCGGCAGGGCATCATCGGGCAAGTGATGGAGACGGTGGCGGCCACGGAAAAAATCGACCGGACCGTGTACGTGGGCGATGCCATCTGGGACGTTCACACCACCCGCCGGATGAACATGAACTTCGTGGGCATCCGCCGGAACGGCGACTTTGAAGTGCTGGAAAAGGAAGGCACCAGGGTTGTGTTGCAGGATTACGCAGATTACGACCGCTTTGTGGAGGCTCTGTTTCAGGCGGAGCCGCCAAAAATTTTGTAAAAAAAAGCCGGACTTTGAAACTGGCGGACTTTAGCTGCTGTTGGTCGGGCATGGCAGGAACCAAATATTTTTTCAAAAATCTGAAATCGTACTTGGTTTTGCTTTCCGGGCAAGTATCTTTGCCCCGCTTTTAAAAAAAGCAAGTACCAAATAAGATTCCGTAGCTCAGCCGGTAGAGCATTTGACTTTTAATCAAAGGGTCCCGGGTTCGAATCCCGGCGGGATCACCGAAGCCCCGATGTCGCCCAGACATCGGGGCTTTTTAATTGCGCTGCTACGATTGGTCATGGTTGATTAAATTTGAAGTTAATTTTTCAGTTGGTACGATATTTGAAAACCTTGGGGAAGATTCCCCTCTTTTTGTTCCCCCTTGTCATTTTTCATTCAGTTTGCTCCCCCTGTTGACTTCATCCTATTTGTTTTTGAACAAACCTGGCAAAAACTATACGAACATGAACCACCGCTACACCTGCCTTTCGTACCCTTCTCCCACTCCTGCATCGAAGAGGCATTACCTCCAGTCGGTTAGCTTTTCATCTTCTTGTATTGCCGGAAAAAATTTCGAGTATCCGTATTGACATATCAATGTGGATGGATGGTTTGGTTATGTCGGTGTGACATAACCCACTTTATTGTGTACAGCACCCCCGGTTCAATATCCTTCTCAGTGTTAAAATTTTAAAAACTATGAATTTCAACATCCTTTACCGCGCAAAGACGGCCCTTATCGCAACCATCCTTCTCTTGGGGGCTATTTCGATGCATGCACAGATTGATTTCAGGGTGGGAATACTTTCCGACGGGGTGACGTATGCTGTGTACGCCAAACCGAAGAACAGCATCAACCCAAGTACCAACACCCTGACGGGAACCGGCCAGATTACTTTGGTGGTACCGCACGGGTTTGTGTACACCAATTTTACAAACGTAAGTGGAAACTGGGCCGTGAACGCCAGGGTGAACGCCCCGGTGGAGAACCCCAACTTCGACTACATTTCGGTGGGTTTGAACGTGGATGTTCCCAAAATAATCTATATATCCGGGCAGGAGACGCAGCTTTTTAAGCTCAAGCGGACCTCGGCTTGCAACGGCGGGGTTACGCTCATTGAAAACAACGACCCGTTTGCCAGCCCTAACTCCGTGGGCTCCAACCCAGGGAACGACCTTGCCGTCATCGACCTCGGCAGGCCGGGCATGCCCACTTATTTTTGGATATCAAACTATGGCAGCGCACCGGGTTGCGAAGATGACGATGCCGATGGGCTGTACAACCATTTTGAAGATAAAAACGGCAATGGTGTGGTGGATGCCGGTGAAACAGACCCGGACAACCCGGACACTGACGGCGATGGTTTGCAGGACGGCAGTGAAGATGCCAACCATAACGGTGTGGTGGATGCAGGGGAGACGGATCCTACCGACCTCTGCGATCCTGTTGCCACTTTCCCTGCCTGCGATTTCGATAATGATGGAATCGTCAACTCAACGGATACGGATGATGACAACGACGGTGTCAATGACGAAAACGACGTTGACGACTATTTTGCGGACAGCGACAGCGATGGCGACGGCATCAGCGACGACGATGAAACAGGAGGCGATGGCGTTTATGACCCGGCACCCGATAGCGACCCGCTGAACCCTTGCGACCCTAACGAATCTTCTACCGCCTGCACAGCAACGGATGCCGACGGAGATGGCTACTACGCCGATGGCCTTCCGCTTGACCCTGCGGATGACATTCCCTGCGTACCTTCTATTTCGGCAAATGCCTGCGATTTTGACAGTGACGGCTTGCCCAATGGCTCAGACCTCGACGATGACGGGGACGGGGTGCTCGATATTTACGATGTCAATCCTTACAACGTAAACAGCGACAGCGATGGTGATGGCCTGACCGACAACGTGGAAACTGGGGGGAACCACGAGTACAACCCGGGGGTGGATACCAATCCGCTTGACAGCGATTCCGATAGCGATGGTATCTCGGATGGGGTGGAAGACACCAATAAAGACGGAGACGTTGACTTAACGGAAACAGATCCCCTGAATCCTGACACGGACGGTGATTCATTGAGCGATGGGACAGAGGATGCCAATCACAATGGCGTAGTCAATGCGAATGAGAGTGATCCGCTCGACCCGTGCGATCCTGCCGCTACAGGCCCAGATTGCGACTACGACCTCGATGGCATCGTCAACAGCCTTGATCCGGACGATGACAACGACGGTGTGGCGGATGTGGGTGACATCAATGATTTCAACCCAAACAGCGACAGTGACGGTGATAATCTTTCCGACAATACCGAAACCGGTGGCGACGGGGTTTACAACCCGATTCCTGATAGCAACCCGCTGAATGCCTGCGACCCGAACCCGACTTCATCCGCTTGTGTACCGCAGGACCTCGATGGAGACCTTTTCTTTGGGAACTATCCAGACAACCATCCAAAATTTGACCCCAACGACAACAACGCTTGTATTCCAAGCCATGCGGCAGGCACTTGCGACTTCGACGGCGATGGTATCAAAAACTCCAGTGATACTGATGATGACAACGACGGTGTGGCCGACTTATACGATGCCGATGACTACAATCCTAACAACGACAGTGATGGGGATGGCATTTCGAATACAATCGAAAGCGGGGGAAATGGCGTGTATAACCCTGGTATTGACACTGACCCATTAAAAGACGATACTGACAACGATGGCCTCAAAGATGGCTGCGAGGATAAGAACAAAAATGGAGACCTCGATTCGGGGGAAACCAACCCGCTCCTGGCAGATACAGATGGTGACGGGTTGAAGGACGGCATTGAAGATGCCAACAAAAACTGTGTTTTGGACGCAGGCGAAAACGACCCGCTCAATCCGTGCAGTCCCAATGCCACGTTTGGCTACTGTGACTATGATGGCGACGGCCTGATCAACAGCCAGGATTTGGATGATGATGGGGACGGCGTTGCCGATGTCAGCGATGTTGACCCATTTGACCCCAACAGCGACAGTGATGAGGATGATATCACTGATATTGTTGAAACTGGCGGCGATGGGGTTTACAATGCCGGTACGGATACCAACCCACTCGATAATGACACAGATGATGACGGCATCAAAGATGGGGTGGAGGATGGTGATCATGACGGCAACGTGGACCTCGACGAGACAGATCCTGGCAATCCGAATTCGGACGGTGACCTCCTCACGGATGGTGAAGAAGATGTGAACCACAATGGCTCGCTGGATGTGGGAGAAAGCGACCCGCTCGACCCCTGCTCGCCGTTCTCGAACGGTGCCTTTTGCGACAATATCGATAATGACAACGACGGCTTTTATGCCGACGTACCGCCGGGCGACCCATTCTATGATACTAATGACAACAACGCATGTGTGCCTTCCGTGTCTTCACCAACTTGTGATTTCGACAATGATGGGATACCCAATCAAAACGACCTCGATGACGATAATGACGGTGTAAACGATATTCAGGATGTCAATCCTTACAACCAGAACAGTGACAGCGACGGTGACGGCATAACAGACAACAATGAGACAGGCGGAGACGGTATTTACAACAATGGAGTGGATACGCATCCGCTCGACCCCGATACCGACAATGATAATATCAGCGATGGTATTGAAGATAAAAATAAGGATGGAAACTACCAGGCTGCTACCGAAACGGATCCCTTAAAAGTGGATACCGACGGTGACGGCATCAACGACGGCGTGGAAGATGCCAACCTTAACGGCATCGTGAACCAGGGTGAATCCGACCCGAAGGATAAATGCAGCCCTTACACACACCTCTCCCCGTGTATTCCAACAGACATTGACAATGACGGATATTATGCAGACTACCCACCAGACCATCCTGCATTTGACCCGAATGACAATAATGCCTGCATTCCCGACCATACAACGGGTGTCTGCGACTTCGACGGGGACGGGGTGGTGAACCAGTCGGATTTTGACGATGACAACGATGGGGTGGCGGATGTGGATGACGTTGATCCGTTCAACCCTGATAGCGACTCAGATAATGACGGCATTTCGGACAATGATGAAACCGGTGGTAATGGCACTTACGATCCGGCAGAAGGGGACAGCGACCCGCTTGACCCCTGTAGTCCGAATATCAATACCATTGCTTGTAGTGGTACGGACGATGACAACGATGGTTATTACGCAAACTTCACGGCTGACGACCCGCTCTATGACCCGAATGACACCATTCCTTGTATCCCTGACCACTCGGTTGGTTTGTGCGACTTTGATGGGGATGGCCTGATAAACAGTGCAGACAATGACGATGACAACGACGGGGTCAAAGACATCAATGATGTTGCCGACTACGACCCGTCGAGCGACAGCGACAATGACGGAATCGCCGACAATGTGGAAACTGGCGGAGATGCTCAGTATAATGCGGGTACCGATACCAATCCACTTGACAATGACACAGACAACGATGATATCATCGATGGCGTGGAAGATGCCAACCAAAACGGTGATTTTGACCTGGGCGAAACCAACCCGCTCGACACAGATACGGATGATGACAGTCTGACCGACGGCGTGGAAGATGCAAACCACAATGGCCAGTTGGATGCTAACGAAAGCGATCCGCTATCGTTCTGCGATCCCAACGTCACTTTTGAGAGCTGCGATTACGACAATGATGGCATACCCAACAACCTCGACCCGGACGATGACAACGACGGGGTAAATGACGACCAGGACGTTGATGATTTCAATGTAAATAGTGACACCGACAGCGATGGCCTGGCAGATGGTCTGGAGACAAACTTTGGCTCCGATCCACTCAACGCTTGCGACCCAAGCCCGGATGCCGCTAATTGCCAACCTGCCGACCTGGATGGTGATGGTTACGCCGACAACTTCCCGTTAGCTGATCCGCTGTACGATCCAGATGATGCAAATCCATGTGTGCCGGATGTGACTGCGGGCGCTTGCGATTTTGACTCGGATGGTTCGTCCAACGCCAATGACTCAGACGATGATAATGATGGCGTTGCTGACCAAAGTGACGCAGATCCGTATGACCCGAACAGCGATAGCGACATTGACGGCATTTCGGATGATGTGGAAACGGGCGATGATGGTATCTACAATGTAGGCCAGGATTCAGACCCGCTGGATGCTGATACCGACGATGACGGTCTGGCAGACGGCACCGAAGATGCCAATCATAACGGCTCGACAGATGCCGGTGAAACCAGCCCAATTGATCCGGATTCTGACGACGACGGCCTGAGCGATGGTATCGAAGATGCCAACCAAAACGGTACAATGGACGATGGTGAAAGCGACCCGCTCGACTATTGCGACCCGAATAATACGCTTGCAAACTGTGATTTTGACGGCGATGGTCAAAACAACAGTACTGATACCGACGACGATAACGATGGTGTGCCGGACTCAAACGATGTGGACGACTACAACCCGAACAGCGACTCGGATGGCGATGGTTTTTCTGACTTGACAGAAACCAGTACAGGCTCTAACCCGCTCAACGGTTGTGACCCCGACATCAATAGCCTGGCATGCCCGCCTGACGACACCGACGGTGATGGCTACTTTGAAAATTACCCGGCCAACAGTCCATTTTTCGATCCGAACGACAACGATCCCTGTGTGCCGAGTGTGGCAGCCGGCACCTGCGATTTCGACAACGATGGCCTCGTCAATAGCCTGGACAACGACGACGACAAAGATGGTGTCCCCGACGCACAAGACGTCAACCCCTACAACCCGAACAGCGATTCGGACGGCGACGGAATCACCGATGTAGTTGAAACGAACGGCGACGGTGCCTACCATGTGGGCGAAGACACCGACCCACTGGATACCGACACCGACAATGATGGCATCCTGGACGGCGTGGAAGATACCAACCATGATGGTTCCGTCAACCTCGGTGAAACAAATCCTGTTGACCCCGACACCGACCACGATGGTTTCAACGACGGCGAGGAAGACTCGAACCACGACGGGGATTTTGATGCAGGTGAAAGCGATCCGCTCGACCATTGCGACCCGAATTCCACGCAGACATTCTGCGATTTCGATGGCGATGGTCAGAACAACGACGTTGATACGGACGACGACAACGATGGGGTACTGGATGGTGCGGACGTTGATCCGTTTGATGAAAACAGCGACAGTGACGATGACGGTCTGACAGATATTCAGGAAACTACGGATGGCAGCAATCCGCTGAACCCGTGCGACCCCGTTCCGTCCGGCCCGCTTTGCTCCGGCACGGTGGACGCTGACGGGGATGGCTACTTCGTCGATGTGAACGCCGCCAACCCGACCTTTGACCCGGATGACAACGACCCGTGCGTACCGAGCCACACGGTCGGTGCCTGCGACTTCGACAATGACGGTCAACCTAACAGCCAGGACGCTGACGATGATGGCGACGGGGTAGCCGACAACGCAGACGAAGACCCGTTTGACCCGAACAGCGATTCAGACGGTGATGGCTACTCCGATATTAATGAAACAACGGATGGCAGTGACCCGCTCGACCATTGCGACCCGATTCCGTCTGCACCAGATTGTGACACGACAGTTGATAACGACGGTGACGGCTACAACGCAAATACCAACCTGAACGATCCGCTGTTCGACCCGGATGATGCCGATCCTTGCGTACCGAATGTGACGGTCGGAGCTTGTGACTTCGACAATGACGGAACGCCAAACGACCCCGACGTGGACGATGACGGCGACTGCAACCTCGACACACAGGATGCCGATCCGTACGACCCGGACAGCGACACGGATACCGATGGCCTGACAGATGCCGAGGAATGTGTGCTGGGCAGCAACCCGCTCGACCTCTGCGACCCGAACAACACCACTGCCCAGTGTGACTGTGACGGTGACGGCATCGTCAACGCAACGGACACCGACGATGACAATGACGGTGTACCCGATGCACAGGATGCGGAGGATTGCAATCCCAACACCGACACCGACAATGACGGCATCACCGACATTGCCGAAACGAATGGTGGCAGCAACCCGCTCGACCCGTGCGACCCGAACCCAAGTGCAAATGCTTGTTTGAACCAGGACAACGACGGCGACGGATACTTTGCAACTGCTGGCCCGAACGACCCACTGTACGACCCGGACGACAACGACCCGTGCGTACCGGATCACACGGTCGGTGCCTGCGACTTCGACAGCGATGGCCTGGTGAACAGCGTGGATGCTGACGACGACAACGACTGCGTGAACGACGTGGAGGATACCAATGATTATGACACGCAGAGCGACAGCGACAGCGATGGCATTGCCGACTTGACGGAGTGCCAGAATGGCACCGATCCGCTCGACAAATGCGACCCGAACAGCACTTTCGGCACTTGTGATTGTGACAACGACGGTACACCGAACAACCAGGACACCGACGATGACAACGACGGGGTAGCCGACTCAGCCGATGCCGATGATTGCGACCCGAATACTGACACGGACTTCGACGGCCTCTCTGACATCGTTGAAACGAACGGTGGCTCTGACCCGCTGAACCCATGCGATCCGGATCCGAACAGCCTCGCTTGCAGCGGCACCGATGCGGACGGTGACGGCTACATTGCCAACACCACACCGAACAACCCAATTTTCGACCCGGATGAAAACGACCCCAGTATTCCTTCGCACCTGGTTGGTGCCAGCGACATCGACGACGACCGCCAGGTCAACAGCGTGGATA
>JACRAN010000313.1 GCA_016234735.1 Bacteroidota bacterium
CTTGAAGAAAAATGAAATTAAGGTTGTAAATTGAAAAGTGGATTTTGAATTTTACAACCTTAATCCCAAAAAGTGCAGCAAACCAAGAAGGCCACCCATCAAAAATTAGACAACAATTTCAAAATGAAAAACCTCCTACTTTCCCTCCCCTTCCTACTTTTCGCTTGCGCAAAACCGCCCGTGCCACCGCCCGCCCCCTTTGGCCCGGTGCCGAGCGAGGCGCAGTTGAACTGGCAACAGATGGAGTTCAACGCCTTCGTGCATTTCAACATGAACACCTTCACCAACCAGGAATGGGGCACGGGGGCCGAACCGCCCAAACTGTTCAACCCCACCGCGCTCGATTGCCGACAGTGGGTGCAGGTCTGCAAGGAGGCGGGCATGGGGGGCATCATCCTCACCGCCAAGCACCACGACGGGTTCTGCCTCTGGCCGAGCGAATTCACGGAACATTCGGTGAAAAATTCGCCCTGGAAAGACGGCAAGGGCGACATGGTGCGGGAACTGGCCGATGCCTGCCGGGAGCAGGGCCTCAAGATGGGCGTGTACCTCTCCCCCTGGGACCGCAACCACGCCGGTTACGGCAAAACGGCGTACCTCGACTACTTCCGCAACCAGTTGAAGGAACTGCTGACAAAATACGGCGACATTTTCGAGGTGTGGTTCGACGGGGCGAACGGCGGCACCGGCTACTACGGCGGTGCCAACGAAACACGCACAGTTGACCGCCAAAACTACTACGACTGGCCCACTACCCAACAGATTGTCAAGGAGTTGCAACCGAACGCCGTCATTTTCAGCGACGCAGGCCCCGGCTGCCGCTGGGTCGGCAATGAGGAGGGCTTCGCCGGTGAAACCAACTGGAGCACCCTGCGCCGGGACGAGTTTTACCCCGGCTCGCCCAACTACCAGGAACTGACCACCGGCCACGCCGACGGTACGCACTGGGTGCCCGCCGAGTGCGACGTGAGCATCCGGCCCGGCTGGTACTACCACCCGGAACAGGACACCGCCGTGAAGTCGTTGGAAAAACTGACCGACATCTACTACAACTCGGTCGGGCGCAACGGACTGCTGCTGCTCAACTTGCCCGTCGATGCACGGGGATTAGTCAACGAAGCGGATGCCCAACGCTTGAAGGAACTGGGCAAGGCCATCCGTGCCGATTTTGCCAACGACTTAGCCAAAGGCAAACCCATCACTGCCACCGACGAGCGGGGCAGGGGTTTCGAGGCAAAAAACGCCCTCGACGAGAACCGCAACACCTACTGGGCCACCGGCGACAGCATACTTTCGGCCAGTGTGGAGATTGATTTTGGTAAAAAAACGGCCATCAGCCGCCTCGTGCTCCAGGAGTACATTCGCTTGGGGCAGCGGGTGAGCGCCTTCCGGGTTTTTGTTTTCAACAACGAAAAATGGGAACCGCTCGCCAGCGGAACGACGGTAGGCTACAAGCGCATCCTGCGTTTTGAAAAACAGGAGGCCGAAAAAGTGAAAATCGAGTTCGACGGGCGGGCTGCCCTGTGCATTTCCACGATTGGAGTGTATTGACAATCGATTGTTAATTGCTGATTGTCAATTGTTTACAGCAATCAACAATTAACAATCAGCAATTATTTACCCTCAAACTTCTTAAAAATCACCGACCCGTTGTGGCCTCCAAAACCGAAGGTGTTGCTCAACACCGCCCTCACTTCCCGCTGCTGTGCTTGGTTGAAAGTCAGGTTGATGCGGCTGTCCAACTCCGGGTCGTCGGTGAAGTGGTTGATGGTTGGGGGAATGAAGTTGTGCTGGATGGCGAGCACACCTGCAATGGCTTCGATAGCACCCGCTGCTCCGAGCAGGTGACCGGTCATGGATTTCGTGGAACTGACGTTGAGCTTGAAAATCGAATCGCCGAACACTTTTTGGATGGCCCTGATTTCGGCTACGTCACCCAGCGAAGTGGACGTGCCATGTACGTTGATGTAGTCAATTCCATCGGGGTTCATGTGGGCATCTTCGAGGGCGGCTTTCATCACATTGGCAGCGCCAAGCCCTTCGGGGTGCGGAGCGGTGATGTGGTAGGCATCGGCGGTAGCAGCAGCGCCCACCAACTCGCAAATAATGGGAGCGCCCCGCCTGCGGGCATGTTCGAGCTCTTCCACCACGAGGGCACCGGCACCTTCGCCAAGCACGAAACCGTCCCGGTCGAGGTCGAAGGGACGGGAGGCGGTTTTGGGGTCGTCGTTTCGGGTGGAGAGCGCTTTCATCGCGCTGAAACCACCAAGCCCGACTG
Organism: Bacteroidota bacterium; assembly: GCA_016234735.1. Taxonomy (GTDB): domain Bacteria; phylum Bacteroidota; class Bacteroidia; order Chitinophagales; family Saprospiraceae; genus UBA6168. The sequence continues at coordinate 2,279 of JACRAN010000313.1, forward strand.
TGTTGACGGCAGCTTCCGCACCTCCTGCAACGATGACCTCGTTGCGCCCCCAGCGGATGTAGTCGAAAGCGGTCATCACGGCGTGTGTGGAGGAGGCGCAGGCAGAAACGATGGCATAGTTGATGCCCCGGAAGCCGTATTTCATGGAAATATGGCCGGGCGCAATGTCGATGATCATTTTGGGTATCAGGTAGGGGTTGTAGCGGGGGATACCATTGCCGAGGGTGTGTTCCTCCACTTCCCTGATGAGGGTGGTCATACCGCCGATGCCGGAGGAAAAGATGACCCCTATCCGGTCGAGGTCGAGTTTTTCAGGGTCAAGACCGGCGTTGGTGATGGCTTCGTCGGCAGCAACGAGCGCGTAGATGGAGAAGTCGTCTAGGCGGCGGACCTCCCGTTTGTCGATGAAATCCTCGGCGTTGAAGTTTTTCACCTCGCAGGCAAACTGCGTTTTAAAATTGGTGATATCGAAATGCGTGATGGGGCCTGCGCCGCTAACGCCATTTTGCAACCCATCGAGGTATTCCTTGATGTTATTGCCAATGGGGGTCAATGCGCCGATGCCCGTGATGACAACCCTTCTCATAAATTTGCAGAGACTGGGCGTGAGCCGGCGAGAAATTAAAACCACAGAGCATTGGTTTTCAATGCTTTAAGTCAAATTATTCATCGCCAGACAACTCACCTCCCGGTATTTTTTGATGGGCAACCCTCGCGTGGCAGTTTGGCTGGAACAGCGGTTTGAAAAGAAAACTGCCGGGCTGCCGGGGTGATTGAAAAACAGGAGAGTGAAGCCAAAAACCTGCGGTGGGCAAGGGTTTTTGGCTTCTACAGATTAACGTCGTTCGGACGGCAGTTTACGAATTGGATTCGATGTATTCGATTGCCTGACCTACGGTTTGGATTTTTTCAGCTTGCTCATCCGGGATGGAGATGTCGAATTCTTTCTCCAGTTCCATGATAAGTTCTACGGTGTCCAACGAATCGGCGCCGAGGTCGTTGGTGAAGCTTGCTTCCGGCGTTACTTCGGACTCTTCAACGCCAAGTTTTTCAACGATCAATTGTTTTACACGAGCTGCAATGTTCGACATAACAAACACTTTTTAAGTGGGAAAAGCTTTTTTTGGATAACGGACCCGGTCGGTTAGGCATTCTGGACTGCCTCCGTGGAAGCAGATTTTTTCCTTCCACCCTTGTTTTTCCTTGTCCTTTACGCCAAAAGGTTTTGAAAAATTTCTGCAAAGAAAGAGAAACTCCGCCGATTGAAAAAAAAATTAGCAAACAAAGGTTGCTGTGGCCTGTCTTCCATCGGTTTTTGCAAAAAATACAGGACCGCCATTTGTCAAGTTTGCGGAGCGGTGTACTTTTGGCGGCCAACTTAATTTGTTAAAAATACACTTAGTTGCAAAATGCCAGTGATTGCAGGGTTTCAGGCTGGTTCCCAACGTTCAGGAACCAGCAGGTACTACGCAGTTTTAAAAAAAAATCAAACTGAAAGTACAGGAATCTAAGCACCTTTGTACGAAACAGGGCCTCAATAACCCAGTAATTTTCACCCTATGAATGGTAAGGAAGAAAACAGTACGAAAATAGTGGCTACGGTAGGCCCCGCCAGCAGTTCTTATGAAATGTTGAAGAAATTGGTGGGGGCAGGTGTCGATATTTTTCGCCTCAATTTTTCCCACGGGAAGCATGAATCCCATCGGGACGTGATAC
>JACRAN010000314.1 GCA_016234735.1 Bacteroidota bacterium
CGAACTTCTCCGAAATCTTCCGGCTCAGGTCAAAAAGGTTGACAAAATACGTCCCGTTGGCCCAATCGCTTACGTCGATGCTGAGTGTTTGAAACTCGAAAGGCTGGGGCGTAGCGGTTTGTGGGAACTGCATTTCCTGCCCCAGCATGTTGTACACCCTGACTTTCACGGCCCTGAAATCCTCGTTGGAATACTCGATGGTCAACAAGTCTCGGACGGGGTTTGGTGAAATACGGACGAAGTTTTTTTCACCCAGATAAATTTCCTTGAAATTGCCCGATGCCCGCTCTTCCGTGCGCCCGATGCAGTAGCTGTGGAGGTATTTCATGGCCTCGTACACGTTGAGCCTGCCGCCGGTGACGGATTTGCCTGCAAGGTCAGATGCAGGGTCGGTGTTTTTCAAAACGGCGTCCCTCATCAGGCGGGCACAGGCGGCAGGGTCGGTGAGGGCCAGTGAGTCGATGACGGTGCAGGGCAGGCTGTACAGCAGTGCCACCGACCCGGCCACATGCGGGCAGGCCGACGATGTGCCACCGAAATCCAGCCTGAATTTGTTGGCGGGGCTGGTGGTAGTGGTGCCCTGGCCGGGGGCACCGAGGTCGATGGTGGTCAGGCCGTAGGCGGCGTTCGACACGCGATGGTCGTCCTCGTCGGTGCTGGTCACGGCGATGAGGTATTCGCTGGGGCAACTGGTCGGGATGTCGCCCACCTCGTCCACGTCCCAGTCCTCGTTGGCGGTGGCTGCCACGCTCAGGACGCCCGATTCGCCGAGCGGGTCGTACAACGCACCCCAGGCAGGTTGCTCCGAACATTTCACCCCGTCGATGCCGAACGAGCCGTTCGTCACCACGATGAAAGCGCCCTCTGCACCGTTGGTCTGGTTGTACAACTCCCTCATTTCCAGCACATAATCAAATGCGGACACCACTTCGTCGGCGTATTCGACGGCGAGGAACATCAGTTTCACGTTCCAATTTACGCCAGCCAGCCCCAGCGTATTGTCCCCCTTCGCCCCGATGATGCCCGTGACCCAGGTGCCATGTTGTTCGACGGTGAAAAAAGGCGAATTGAGCCGGAAATTCCAGCCGTGCAAGTCGTCCGGGAAGCCGTTGCCGTCGTTGTCTTCGCCGTCGTTGGGAATCTCGCCGGGGTTGTCCCAGAGGTTTGCGACGAACTCAGCGTGGCTTAGGTCGAAGCCCTTGTCGAGCACCGCCACCACGATTTCATGGCCGTTGATTGTTTGGCCGCCGGTCGAAACGTCCCAGACTTTCGGCAGGCCGATACGCTCCATGTCCCACTGGCCGGGGAACAGCGTGTCGTTCGGGATGCTGTCCCGAAACTGCACGGGAGCGTTCCAGGAGGCGGAAACCACGCCCGGCTGGTTGCGGATCCAGGTCGGAAAACTAGCCACATCGTCGCCGTTCTGGAAGGAAAGCAGGTAGATGTTTTGGCGCTTGGAGAGTTGTTTTTTTACGGTCAACCCGGCGATGCCGGGCATCGGTTCAGCGGTTTTTCGGACAAATCCCTCCACGTCCATTCCCGGCTCAAACTGGACGATGAGTTCGTTTAAACCCTGATAGTCAGCACGTTGTGAAAAAAGTACAACCGTTGCGAAGAGAAAAAAAACGAAGGGGGCAAGGGATTTTTTCATGAAGCTAAATTTTGAGCGCATGTGAAATTTCATCGTGCAAAGTAGCAAAATACGGCGCAGCCTGCAATATCCGGCTGCCGTACCAATCAGTGTTTTTTCTCCCCCACCCACAGTTTCTCCCCCGCTTCGATGGCGATGTCCAAGTGGTTTTCGGTCGGCGGGATGGGGCAGTTGTACCCATCGGAGTAGTGGCACCAGGGGTTGTAGCATTTGTTGAAATCCAGCACTGGCGCTTCGCCCTCCACGTCCGAAATCAGCAAATCGAGGTAGCGCCCGCCGCCGTAGGTCGTCTCGTCGTTGGTCGCATCCCGGAAGGGCAGGAACAGGTGTTGGGCATACTGCGGCATGTTCCGCATGGTAAGGTTTTGATAAACAGCGAGTTGCAATTTCCTCCCTTCGATTTCAAAAGCCAACACCCCGTACTTCACGTAAGGCCGGGTGATGCCGCTGTACGTCGGCAGGTCGAATGGTTGCTCGTCAGGTGTACGCCGAAAGGTGCAAGCGACCCGGTAGCGCTCGTCCGGCTCGAAAAAGCGCAGGTTGGGCAGGTCGGCAGAATCGAGCGGTGAACGCTCGTTTTCCAAAAAGTCTTTTTTGTAGGTCTCCCGGTGCTGCGCAATTTCATCGGCGAAATGGCCGCCGCCTGTTTGCCCGAAGGCATTCAAGTGGCTGATTATCAACAGAAAAAGTGGAAGTAAAATTTTCATCGAAAAGTGAATTTCTCAATTTCTCAAAACCCCTCCTCTTCCTCCTCCTCGTCGTCCTCGTTCAGCATACTTGCCAGCGAATCATTGAACGTCAGGGTGGAGTTCACGAAGTTTTTGTTGATGACGTTCATCTCGGCCAGGCCATGCAGCGCCAATTCCATGAACGTGTAGGCTTGGGCTTTCGGCAGGTTCAGGCCCTCCACGAGGCGGCGCAGCCCGGCCACTTTGTCCAATTCCTTGCGGTACTCCTGCTCGGTAGAGTCGTTGAGCAAATCGACCGAGTTGCTGCCGGAAAACCATGCTTTGATGATGCCGTAGGGGTCGCTTTCCCGGCCCTTGCGCAGCTTGTCGGGGTCGGGGAACCAGGTCAGGAAAATGTCTTGGAGCGCATCGCCGATGAGTTGGAGCGCCACCGCGTAGGGGCCTTCCTGCTCGCCTTCGTACACTAATTCCACCTTGCCCGTGATGGCGGGAATCACGCCCCAGAAGTCGGTGATGCGCACGGTGGCGGTTTTTTCGCCGTTCAGCAACATGCGCCGCTCGGCCGTGCTGACGAGGTTTTCGTAGCCGGAAATGCTGAGGCGGGCCGACACGCCGCTTTTTTCGTCCACCAGTTCGCTCTCGCGGGCGGTGAAGGAAATTTGCTCCAGCAACACCTGCAACACCTCCGGCACCGTTACCTGTTTGAGTTGTTCCAGGGCCAATTTGGCCTCCTGTTGGGTGATGAGGCGGGCCACTTCGATGGTGCGCGGGTAGTGCGTCAGAATCTGGCTTTCGATGCGGTCTTTCAGCGGCGTGATGATGCTGCCCCGGTTGGTGTAGTCCTCCGGGTTGGCGGTGAACATGAACTGGATGTCGAGCGGCAGGCGCAATTTGAAGCCCCGGATTTGCATGTCGCCTTCTTGCAGGATGTTGAACAATGCCACCTGGATGCGGGCCTGCAAGTCCGGTAACTCATTGATTACGAAGATGCTGCGGTGCGAGCGGGGGATGAGGCCGAAGTGGATGACCCGCTCGTCGGAGTAGTGCAGCTTGAGCGAAGCGGCCTTGATGGGGTCCACGTCGCCCACGAGGTCGGCGATGCTCACGTCGGGCGTGGCGAGTTTTTCCACGTAGCGGTCGTTGCGGTGTACCCAGTCGATGAACGTGTCATTGCCTTTTTCTTCAATCAAATCGATGGCGTAGCGGGAGATGGGGGCGAGGGGGTCGTCGTTGAGTTCGCTGCCGGCCACGATGGGCATCCACTCGTCGAGGAGTTGCACCAGCATCCGTGCGATGCGTGTTTTGGCCTGCCCCCGCAGGCCGAGCAGCACCATGTTGTGGCGGCTCAACACCGCCCGCTCGATGTCGGGCAGCACCGTGTCCTCGAAGCCGAAAATGCCCTCGAACACCGGCTCTTTTCTCTTCAGTTTTTGAATGAGGTTTTGGCGAAGCTCGTCCTTGATGGAGCGGGACTGGTAGCCCGATGCCTTGAGTTCGCCCAGCGTTTTTTCTTTTTTCATAAAAATCAAACTGTGTTGAGGCGGTAAAGTTGGGGACTTTGCAGGAAACGCAGGGTGTGGGAGATTGTTTTGATTGGAATAAAAACCCTATTTTTTGAAAAAAATTCAGCCAATGAGCACAGCAACAGCCGAAGCGCCGATACGGCAAAAGAAAACAGCCAGGAAAATCCCCGACTACCTGATTTACGAAGTAGTGCGGGGCAAGCCCATCTACTACAAGGGCTACAAGGATGTATTGAACGAGACGAAAACCTTTGAAGAAATCACTATTGAAAGCGTTCTGAGTGCTTGGCTAAAAGCACAGCTAATCGGGCTTTTGTATCAAAGTTTATCAAAAGACAATTACCGACTCACTGTCGGCGAAATGGGCATCAACCTCTCCCGCCAGGACAAACGGGGCGCTGATATTTCCATTTTCAAAAAGGAAAACTTCAAGCTGGTTGACAAATACTCTGACCTGCCGCCCGAAATCATCATCGAAATTGATGTGCGGGCCGAAGTGGAAGACCGCCACGAAATGGACTACGTGGCCGAAAAAACGGACGACTACCACAAGTTTGGCGTGAAGCGCATCATCTGGATTTTTACGAAGGCAAAAAAAGTGCTTTCCGCCAACGCAGGCCAACCCTGGCTCATGGAAGATTGGTCGGCAGACATCGAAATCATGGACGGCCTCAAGTTCAACGTGGCTGAAATGGTGAAAAGTTTTTGAAAAAATGCCGCTCGGAAAAGCGCCCTTCCAACTTGTAGCTGGAAGGGCGCTTTGGTTTAAAAACCCCCGTGTGAAAATAAATTTGGCAGCCCCCCGCCTTTTCCCTTTCTTTCGGGCAAAATTTTGCTAAATGAACGAACTAAAAACTTTAGACTACCTTGTTTTTCTGGTTTACTTCCTCGTGGTGGCCGGTTACGGCTACTGGATTTACACAAAAAAGAAGGCAAAAGAGACCTCCTCTGCCGACTATTTCCTGGCCGAAGGAGCGCTCACCTGGTGGGCCATCGGCGCTTCGCTCATCGCCTCCAACATCTCGGCGGAGCAGTTCATCGGCATGTCCGGCTCCGGCTTTGCGATGGGCCTGGCCATCTCCACCTACGAGTGGATGGCAGCGCTGACGCTGCTGTTCGTCGCCATTTTCCTGATGCCGGGCTACCTCAAAAACCACATTTTCACCATGCCGCAGTTCCTCCGGCAACGGTACAGCGGCACGGTGGCCACCATCATGGCGGTGTTCTGGCTGCTGGTCTATGTCTTCGTCAACCTTTCGTCCATCCTGTACCTGGGGGCGCTGGCCATCAGCACCATTTCGGGGTTCAGTTTCCTGAACTGCACCCTGTTCCTCGCCATTTTTGCCGTCATCATCACGCTGGGCGGCATGAAGGTGATCGGCTACACGGACGTGATTCAGGTCTTCGTGCTGGTGTTGGGCGGCCTGGCGACGACCTACCTGGCGCTCGATTTGGTGGCCACGCAGTTCGGTGGCAGCGGTGCCTGGCAGGGCCTGGGCCTGCTGCGGGACAAAGCGCCCGAACATTTCCACATGATTTTTTCAAAAGGCCAGTTGGCGATGCCTGACGGCCAGGGTGGCCAACGTGATGCCTGGTTCGACCTGCCCGGCCTGACCGTCCTCATCGGCGGCATGTGGATTGCCAACCTCAACTACTGGGGCTGCAACCAGTACATCACCCAACGGGCACTCGGCGCTTCCCTGCCCACCGCCCGCAAGGGCATTTTGTTCGCCGCTTTTTTGAAACTATTGATGCCGGTCATCGTCGTGCTGCCGGGCATTGCGGCTTACGTCCTGCACCAAAACGGGTTGTTCCAAACGGAAATGCTCGGTGCCGTCACGGTGGACGGCGTGGCGAATGAGGTCATCAAGCCCGACAAATCTTACGGCGTACTGATAAACTTGCTGCCGCTTGGCCTGAAAGGTCTGTCGTTTGCGGCGCTCACGGCTGCCATCGTGGCATCGCTCGCAGGCAAGGCCAACTCGATTTCCACCATTTTCACCCTCGATATTTACAAGAAATTCTTCGGGCCAGATGCCTCCGAAAAGAAGTTGGTGGGCATCGGGCGTGTCACCATCGTGGTGGCCGTCATCATCGCCCTCATTGTCGCTCCGCAATTGAGAAACCTGGACCAGGCGTTCCAGTACATCCAAGAGTACACGGGCTTCATTTCGCCGGGCGTGGTGGCCATCTTCCTGCTCGGTTTCTTCTGGAAACGCACCACTTCGCTCGCTGCCCTGGTGGCGGCGCTGCTGACTATCCCGCTGTCCACCGCCTTCAAATTCTGGGCGGCGGACATCCCCTTCCTCGACCGAATGGGTTGGGTATTTGTCATCCTCGTTGGCTTGATGGTGATATTGAGCCTCGCCGACCCGAAGAGCAAGGAAAACCCGAAAGCGATGAAAGTGGACCTGGCCGACTTCAAATTGTCCGGCTCCTTTGCGGTGGGGACGCTGCTCGTGATGGGCATCCTGGCGGCGCTGTACATTGTTTTTTGGTAAAAAATAAGGCGGTTTCTGCCTGAAAAAACGCCGTTGCGACATGTTGTCGTGACGGCGTTTTTTTTTAAAACAGTAAAACCAAACCATTTCAATCCTCCTCCTCCGCCACCTTCGCTTTCAAGTCCCGGTTCACGGCGATGCTGGCGTTGAGTTCAAAGCCGACTTGCAGGATGAAGCAGTTGAGTTGGATCCAGAGCATCAGCACGATGATGGTGCCGATGGAGCCGTACACTTTGTTGTAAGTGCCGAAGGCGTTGACGTAGAAGGAAAACGCGACGGAAATGATGATGGATAGGATGGTGGCCAGCGTGCTGCCAGGCGTTATCCACCGGAATTTGACGTGCATGGCGGTCCCGTAGCGGTAGATGAGGGCGATGCTGAAATAAAACAGCGCCAGGATGACCACCCACCGGAAGATGTCGATGAAGGTTTCGGTAGCGTAGTCGAGATGGAGGAAGTCAGCAGACCAATTGATGAGCAGGTCGCCGAGGATGATGAGCAGCACCGAACCGGCGAGCAACGTGCCGAGTTGGAGGGTGAGGCCGATGGCGATGAGCCTTTTTTTCAACCCCGTGCGGCGGCGGAAGACTTCGAGGTGTGTTTTTTCAAACCCCTCCATCATGGCCAACATGCCGTTGGAGGAAAAATAGATGGCCAGGATGAAGCCCAACGAAAGCAGGCTGGAATTTGGCTTGACCAATGCTTTGATGGTGGTTTGCAGTTCTTTCCCGGCGTCGTTGGGCATGATGAGGTCGATGTAACCGTTGATTTCGTGCTCGAAGGATGCGTAAATCGGCAGGTAGGTGGCCACCGTGAACAGGAAAATAATGGCCGGGAACAACGACAGGAAAAAACTGAACGCCATCGCATTGGCCCTGGAAAAAAGCGTGATGCGCTTTGATTCGTTGATGAGGAAAACCGTCACGTCGTACACCGGCACCCCCAGAAAACCGGGCAGGGAGCGCGCCTTCGCCAAGTTGAGCAGCGCCACCACCCAGGGATGCTCCTCGAAAGTCTGGACTATTTTTTTGTAGCTTGGAAAGGAAAGACGCATGTGCAACGGTAAATGATGAACGGACGGCGGCAAATGTAGTGAAATCAGGGTATTGGAAATTGGGTATTAGGAATTGGGAATTGGTGGCAAGAGAATTTTAAGCGCTTCCAAATCTTTGCAAGGACGTGAATACCCAATTCCCAATCACTTGTGAACGGTTCATCATTCATCGTTGGCACAGTTAACAAATGGCAAATTGCAGCATCCGAAGACGTAACTTTGGCGTTCTTTCAGAAAAAACCGTCGGACTACCTTGAAGAAGTTAGACAAACTCCTCATCACAGCTTTCATCCCGCCGTTCATCGTGACGTTTTTCATTGCGTTGTTCGTGTTCGTGATGCAGACGTTGTGGCTCTACATCGACGACATTGCGGGCAAGGGGGTCGGTTTTTTCCTGCTGACCGAGTTGGTGGCTTACCTTTCCATTTCCATGATACCGATGTCGTTGCCGGTGGCGGTGCTCATTTCTTCGGTGATGGTGCTGGGCAACCTGGCCGAGCGATACGAACTTTCGAGCATCAAATCGGCGGGCGTGTCGCTCTGGCGCACCATGCGGCCCATGATGCTGGTAACGGGCGTGGTCGGCGTTTTTTCCTTTTTTTGTTCTAACTATTTCATCCCGGTTTCCAACCTCAAGTTCAAGTCCCGCCTCTACGACATCCGCCAGCAAAAACCGGGGCTTAGTCTGGAGGAGAGCCTTTTCAACCAGGATTTTCAGGGGTTTTCCATCCGCATCGGCGACAAACTGCCCGACAACAGCACCATCACGGACGTACTCGTGTACGACAACTCCGAGGCCAGCCAGGGCCGCCTGACGATGGTGGCCGCCGACAGCGGCCAGATGTTCGGCTCCACCGACAACAAATATTTTGTGATGCACCTGTACGAGGGACAGCAGCTTTCGGAGCCAAAGCCGGTGACGAAGGGCGGGAAACGCAACCACCCCATGATGCGTGCTACCTTCGATGAGTGGACGAAGGTGTTCGACCTCGACCAGTTTGAGCTGGACCGCACGGACGAGAACCTCTTCAAATCGCACCATACCATGTTGAGCAACAGGCAGTTGCTCATCGCCATCGACTCCATTGACCAGGAAATTGTCGAAAAAGCCGAGCGCATGGCCGACGGCAACAGTCGCCATTTTTACTTCCTGAACAAAGCCAGCGAGGAAAAAAAACGGGAACAGCAGCGCGTGGAAGCCCTCGAACGCAAGTCTGAAATCGACTCGATGATTACCGCCAAACCTGACACCCATGCAATGGTAAAAAAAACGCTGAAACCCGACACCGTCAGGCCAGCGGTGGATACCGGTACCAAAAAACTGCCCGGCGCAATTGTGCCGCCCAAAATCATGCGGCCCACCCCGGCAGGTAAGCCTGCGACGCTACCCAAGACAAACAGCGATCCGTTGGAGCAAAAATTGGACAAACCGCTGGGCGAGTACGCTTCGATTTTGGAAACATTCCCGAAGGACAAGCAAAACGAACTGCTCGAAAAAGCCCGCAGCCCCATCAACGTCATCAACGACCAGGCGGAAACTTCAGTCAAGTCACTGGAAAAAACGAGGGAATCGAAAGTGAAGCACGTTTTTGAGTTTCATCTGAAGTTCAGCATGGCCGTGGCCTGTGTGATGTTCCTGTTCGTGGGCGCCCCGATGGGGGCCATCGTGCGGAAGGGCGGGTTTGGCTGGCCGCTGCTCATCTCCATTGTGTTTTTTATGATTTTTATCGTCATCACCATTTTCAGCAAAAACATTGCGGAGCGCTTCGTCATCGACGCCGTGCCGGCCGCCTGGATGAACTGTCTGGTGGTGTTCCCGATGGGCCTGGCGCTCACCTACTGGGCCATGCGGGACATGAACCTGACGCAGTTGGTGGATTTTTTCAGCAGGTTGAAATTTTTGAAAAGGAAAAAAACTGCGGAGGTGCAGGCGTAAAAAAAGGGCGACACGGCCACCGCATCACCCTTTTTTCGGCAAACATTCATGCCTCATTCCTCATCCCTGAAAGTGACCCCGCCTGGACTCGAACCAGGGGCCATTTGCTTAGAAGGCAAATGCTCTATCCACTGAGCTACGGGGCCAAACTTGTAAAGAACTTTTTTTTGAAACGCCGCAAATGTAGGGCTTTTCCGAAAAAAAGCGCCCGGCAGAAAACCAAAACTTCCCAACTGAAAAGTGTCGGCCAACGTTCCCTGTCAGTGGCAGTTTTCCTATCTTCACGGCTAAATATTTGCCGATTTTCATAAAAAAAATCCAGGACACCGACATGAGCAACGTCAAAATCGAAGAAAGATGGAAAGCGGTTTTGGAGCAGGAGTTCGAGCAGCCCTGGTTCCAGGCCATCACCGCATTTTTGAAAAAAGAACTCGCTGCCGGGAAGACCATTTACCCGCCGGGGCCGCTGATTTTCAATGCGTTCAACACCACGCCGTTCGACCGGGTGAAGGTCGTCATCCTCGGCCAGGACCCCTACATCAAGCCGGGCGAGGCGATGGGGCTGTCGTTTTCGGTGCCCAAAGGCGTGGCCATCCCGCCCTCGCTGATGAACATTTACAAGGAACTCAAGGAAGACCTGGACTGCCCCATCCCCAAGCACGGCGACCTGACGAAGTGGGCCGAGCAGGGCGTTTTCCTCCTCAACGCCGCCCTGACGGTGGAGCGTGGCAACTCCAACTCCCATGCGAAAATCGGCTGGCACACGTTCACCGATGCCGTCATCCGCAAGCTGTCGGAACAGCGGGAGGGGCTGGTGTTCATGCTCTGGGGCAATTTTGCGAAGCAAAAAGCGGCGCTCATCGACCCCTTCAAACACCTCGTGCTGGAAGCGGCGCACCCGTCGCCGCTGGCTGGTGGGGCGTTCAACGGTTGCCGCCATTTTTCCAAAGCCAATGAGTTTTTGGCCGCCAACGGTCAGCCGACGATTGATTGGAAATTGGGAAATTAGAAATTGAGAAACATCCATAATTTCCAATTTCCTAATTTCCAATTTCTAAATTTCCATCGCTCATACGCACCGTGCGGTCGCTCATGGCCGCCAGTTCCATGTTGTGGGTCACGATGAGAAACGTCTGGTTGAAATCTTTCCGAAGTTGAAAAATCAGTTGGTGAAGCTCCTGCGAGGAGGCAGTGTCGAGGTTGCCGGAAGGCTCGTCGGCGAAGATGACGGAGGGCTGGTTCATCAGCGAGCGGGCGACGGCGACCCGCTGCTGTTCGCCGCCGGAGAGTTGGGTGGGCTTGTGCTGGAGGCGGGCGGTGAGGCCGAGGTAGTCGAGCAGTTCCTTCGCACGGGCGTGGGCAGCGGCTTCCGCATCGCCTTTGATGAAGGCCGGGATGCACACGTTTTCGAGTGCCGTGAACTCCGGCAGCAGGTGGTGAAACTGGAACACGAACCCGATTCGGCTGTTCCTGAAATGCGCTAACTGGTTGGTATTCAGGGTAGAAACATCGGTTCCGTCGAAGACGACCTGCCCCTGGTCGGCCTTGTCGAGGGTGCCGAGGATGTGGAGCAGGGTGCTTTTCCCGGCCCCCGATTTCCCGACGATGCTGACGATTTCGCCGGTCTGGATTTCGAGGTCAACGCCTTTCAGCACCCGCAGGTCGCCGTAGGATTTGTGGATGTTGGTCGCTTTTATCATTGAAATTGGGTATTGGGTATTGGGTATTGGGAACTATGTGGCGTTAATACCCAATTCCTAAATACCCATTACCTGCTCCGCAAAAGTAACCACAAAAAAAAGAGCGACGGCAAACATGCCTCGCTCTTCTAAGAAATCACCCGACTGTTATTATGAAGGCTTAAAAACCGCCCTCACAGTAAAAAAAGATTGTACTACCATTTATTTTTAAACCATTTAACCCATTCAAATCCAAAAGTAGCCAGGTTTATTTCCCAAAAATAAAAAGTCAATTCAAAACCTTTGTGAAATTGTAATTCAAGGATCACCAGAATTACGCTTGTTTATTTCGATTGGCAAATTAACGTTCTTTCAACAATAACACCGAAACTTTTTTAAGAAAATTTTAAGGAAATTGAAAATTTCCGGTGAACCGGAAAGCCAGTGACTTTTCCGTGCTGATTTTCCTTTCCTTTCTCGGAACAACGCTATATGACTGGAATTGAAAAAAAAGACAGGGCTTGCCTACTCATTTTGGCTGCGGCGTGGCTGCTGGCTGCGCTGCTGGTACACCCCGTCGGCGATTTTCCGCTCAACGACGACTTCTCCTACGGGCGTTCCGTCCGCAACCTCGTGGTGGACGGCCAACTGCGTTACGACCCCTGGTTCTCCATGACGCTGCTCTCGCAAGTGCTGTGGGGGGCGGGCTTCTGCAAAATTTTCGGGTTCTCGTTCACCGCGCTGCGCCTGTCCACGCTGGTGCTTGGCTGGGTGGGGGTGGTGGCCAGCTACCTGCTCTGCCGGGATGCCGGGCAGGGCCGCCGGACGGCACTCGTGGCGGCGCTGGTGGTGGCGTTCAACCCCTTCTTTTTTTCGCTTTCCCTCACCTTCATGACCGACGTGCCGTTCTTCACGTTCAGCATTTTGGCCACCTTGTTTTTTGGCAAATTCTTCCGAAACAGTGCGGTAAAATGGCTCGTGGCAGGTACTTTTTTTGCCCTCGCCGCCACGTTCGTGCGGCAACTGGGGCTGATGCTGCCGCTCTCCTTCGGCGTGGCGTGGCTTTTTTTTGCAGGCCTGCGGCCAAAAACTGCCCTCACGGCAGCGGCACCGCTGGCGCTCACGCTGCTGCTTTTTTTGGGGTACTCCAACTGGCTGGCCGCTTCGCAGGGCCTGCCCGACGGCTACGGCAACTTCGGGCGGCTGTTCCAGCGGCTTGGCAGCGGCGGGTTTTGGGAGCAGGTGCTGCCCCGCACGGGCATCCTGCTCACCTACCTCGGCGGCTTGCTGCTGCCGCTCACGCTGCTGCTGGTGCCCGCCTGGCGTGGCCGGTTTTTGGACAAAAAAAACGGGGCCGTCGCCCTCGCCCTCGTGCTGACGGTAGTGGCTTTCGCAGCCGCCTGGTACAAGCTGCCATGGGGGAACCTGCTCTACAATTTCGGGGTGGGGCCAAAACTGCTCAAGGACGGGTTTTACTTCATCAACGTCCGCCCGGTAGCGCCGGAATGGTTGGTTAACCTGCTGAAAGTCATCGGGTTAGCAGGTGCGATGCTGCTGGTTTTTTTGATGGTGAAAAACCTGCCCGGCAAAATTTACCACCCGAACCCACTGCGCCCCATTGTGGTTTTTGCGGTCTGCAACCTGGTGCTGTACACTGGTTTCCTCTTCCTCGACCTGCATTTTTTCGACCGCTATTTTTTCCAGATGCTGCCGTTTTTGCTCCTGCTGCTGCTTCCCGCAGTTAATGAGGCTTGTACCGGCGACTTCAGTCGCCGCTGGCCTCGGCGGCTGAAGTCGCCGGTACAAGTGGTGCATTTTATTTTGAACTCGTTCCATTGTAAAAAAAAGTGGCTGGCGGCGGCTGTTGCACTGGTGCTGCTGGCGGCATTTTCCATCGGCACCACCCACGATTACCTCGCCTGGAACCGTGCCCGCTGGCAGGCCCTCGATTTTTTGACGAAGGAAAAAAACATCCTGCCCAGCCGCATCGACGGCGGCTTCGAGTTCAACGGCTGGCACCGGCCCGGCGAACGCAACTACGAAACCTCGAAAAGCTGGTGGTGGGTGGACCGCGACGACTACGTGGTGGCCTTCGGCGGCCTGGGGAATTTCACCAAAGAAAAAGGCTTCGCCTGGGTGCGCTGGCTGCCGCCTGGGGTGGACAGCGTGTTTGTTTTGAAGCATGACTGAGAAACAGCTGCCGGAAATGGTGGGTGGCTGACGAAACAGTAAAAAAGTGAAACCTTAAAACCGGTTTGCCATTGTTTTTTTCTAATTTTATGAAGTCTTGAAAGCTACTCGAATCTCAATTGCCAACTTCAAAGCCACCATTATGAAACGAATTTCCACAGTATTTTTCATTGCCGTTTTGTTTCAATTTTTGCAGGCGCAAAACCCCACTTTTCTTTTCAACGTCCACACTCCGACACCCATCGTCAATAGCTATCAATCAGGGGAATTCTCATCCATTATAACTGGAAGTTGGGGCTGGGACGGCACCGTTGGCGCTCCGGTCATCGGAGAACTGGCATATGCCGAAGTGGATGGCACCGGATTGCATACATTTTGCGAGCCTGACGCAGTAGATTATGCCAATAAAATTGTGCTGATAGACCGAGGGGCTTGCGAGTTTGGCAAGAAAGCGCTCCATGCCCAAGACCAGGGGGCCATCGGCGTTGTCATTATCAATTTTGATTCTTCCAGCCTGATAGCAATGCAGGCCGGAGCTTTCGGAGAGCAGGTTTTCGTTCCGGTTATCATGGTTCCTTTTGGCTTGGGCGAATCCCTGAAAAACGAAATGACCCTTGGCAACACGGTTGTCGTTAGTTTCGCCAATGGCCCCATCAACTTTGCCCGCATCGATGGCAAGGTTGTTTTTGACGAAAACGATAACTGCATCGCCGATACAGGGGAGGCACCGATGGCTGGTTGGCAGGTAAAAGCAGAAAACAGCAGCATAACGAGATACGCCCACACAAAAGCCGACGGAACTTATAGATTGTATGTTGAACCAGGCAATTACACGTTCTCAGCGGATCCGTTTTCCCCATATTTGGTGCTATGCAGTGACAGCCTGAATGTCAGTCTCCCTCAGCCGGATTCCATCGTAGTTGACTTTGAGGCTCAACCGATAGTCGATTGCCCGCAAATTGAAGTGGATATCGAAACGCCATTCATGCGCCGTTGTTTTGACAATTATTACACCTTGAACTGGTGCAATATCGGCTCCGCCACCGCAGAAGATGCCTACATCACTTTGAAGTTTGACGATTCGTTGGAAGTCATTGATGTCTCGCTACCGTTCACGTATTTGGGCAACAACACTCTTGAATTTCAATTAGGCGATGTTGGTGTCGGTCAATGTGGCAGCATTGATATTACCGCATATCTTCCTTGTGGGGTAGAATGGGATAAGACCATTTGTGCAGTAGCGGAGGCGTTTCCCAGCGAACCTTGCCCGTTGCCAGGCTCGCTCTGGTCGGGTGCCAACGTGCGGGTAGGTGGGGAATGCAGCAACAATGAGACTGTTATTTTTACTGTCAGCAACATCGGTACCGGCGACATGGCAGATTCGGCCAGTTATGTGGTGCTGAAAAATGGGCTTTATTTTGACGATGGAAAATTCCGGTTGGCAGCGGGCATTTCGCAAATTTTCAGTTATGACGATACGGATGAGGGAGCTACTTTCCGGTTTGAGGCCAGTCAGGAATCTGGCTTCCCATATCCGACAGCACCGGGCAGCACGGTAGAAGGATGCTCGTTTGGCAATTGGCTTTACCCCGGATATGCCCTGATGTTTCCACCGGCCGACTACGGCCCCTCCTACGACGAGGAGTGCATGGAGGTCATCGGCAGCTACGACCCCAACGACAAAACGGGCTTCCCAAAAGGTTGGGAAGACGAGCATTTGATTGCTCAAAACACTGATATTCAGTACCTTATCCGCTTCCAAAACACAGGCACCGATGTTGCCTTCAACGTGGTGGTGCGTGATACGTTGACTGATTTGCTCGACCTGTCATCCATCCGCCTGGGTGTCAGTAGCCACCCGTTTGAATTTGCGGTGAAGCATGGCAATGTGCTGGAGTTTTCCTTCAAGGATATCATGCTGCCCGATTCTTTTGCCAACGAACCTGCCTCGCATGGCTTCCTGAATTTCACGGTTTCACAAAAAACGGATTTGCCTTTTGGCTCCATCATCTCCAACAAAGCAGCCATTTATTTCGACTTCAACGACCCCGTCATCACCAATGAAACCTGGCATAAAATCGGCAACCCGTACCTCTGGAGTGCCACTACGCAAGTTTGGTGGCCAGGATTGAAAGTGACGGTTTCGCCTAATCCGATGGCATCGGCAACCATCTTCTATCTCGATGGCGCAGAGTTTCAGGTTGGCACCATTGAGTTGTTCGACACTGCGGGCAAGCTGCTTCGGGTGGAGGAATTTGATACTACCCACTTTGATTTTCGGCGAAACGGACTTCCGACTGGCAGTTTCATCTTCAAAATAACACTGGATGGCAGATCGGCTGTAACCGGGCTTCTGGTTGTAAGTTATTGATAGTCAAGTTGGTAAAAAACTGGGCTGACCGATACGCTCGGTCAGCCCAGTTTTTTTTTGATTTTTGATTCCGGCCTTGCCAGATTCAATCCTCCGCCCCGTACAGCAAGTCTTTCAACCTAGATCCCTGGATTTCCGGCAGGTTGTAGGTGTTGCTGAACTTTTCGATGGTGGAATTGATGTCGTTTTTCAGTTCCGAAAACTGCCGGGGCAACTGCGACTGGCAGGCATCTTCGTTCTGGTAGGTGCTGACGATGTGGTCAAACTTCTGGTAGTATTGGGTGCCCTGCCCGATAAAATTGCAGTATTTGGTGATGAAATCCGACACCCGCTGCGTGGCAAACTCGATGTTCACCAGGTCCTTGCTCGATGCCAGCACAGAGCCATCTGCACTCGACAGGCCGTTTTCGATGGCTTCGATTTTTTCATCCAATTTTTCAAAAAGCGTTTCCCAGTCGTCGGTCGTGCGGCATTCTTCGAGCGAAATATGGTAGCCCACCGCCCTGGCGTAGTCCTGGAACAGGCGTTGGCACTCGTCTTTCAGCGTCTGGTTGGCATTTTTCAAAAACTCCGTTTCGTTGCGGACCACGCCGAGGTCGGCGTTCATGCGTACCGTGAAATCGAGGATGCAGGCGATTTTTTCCACCTCCTGCTCCTTGTCCTGCTGGTTGTTTTCGCCCAGCAGCATTGAAACAAGCGTGAACGTGGCCGACACGAACGGGTTGCTTTCGAGCAGACCGGGCAGCTTCATCGAGTAGCGCCGGTTTTGGTTTTTGGCCAGCATCTCCTTCGCTTTTTCAAACTCCGGGTAGGAGTGCGGGTTCGACAACGTGTTGATGTACTGGTAGGTGTGCAGCCCCGTGAAGTGGTGGTCGAGGCCGAGGATTTTTTCGTACATGACCCGGATGAGGTCAACGCCCTTGCGGTAGCGGATTTTCAGCAGCGCCACGTCCGAGCGGGCATCCAGCAAATCCTGCTCTCCCATCAGCCGGAGTTTCGTGAGCATGGCTTTTTTGCACCGGCGGTTGCTGCGCCCAGCGGCGGTTGCCAATTCGATGTTCACGGCGCTCATCTGCACGGACAGTTCGGCCTGTTTTTTCCGAAAAAATGCCCGCGTCTGGTTCGATTCCGATTGAAAATCAACCAGGATTCGGTCGAAGGCGAGGGTGTCAGCAGGTGTGGCAGTGGCGTGGGCGGCGAGTAACAGCCCTGCCAGCGCGGCAAGTAGTGCAACGGTGTTTTTCATGGCAATAGTTTTAGAGTGTGAACCGGAAAAAGAAAAACTGTGAACGATGGGTCAATCACTACAGGTTTGAGCGGGACGAACATTATAACTTGGGTAGGACTTTTTCAGGAAGAGGCTTTCAAAAACCGTAATGCCTTCAAGACACAAAATGGTTCCGGGATTCCCTGCCTGCTGCCCTTCGATTGAATGTTTTTGACGTGTGGGCGACCGATCCGTAGTGTACTTCCTTAACGCTGCACTTGAAAAAAAGCAACAGGGGCGGGTCGGAATAACGTAACTATTCAGCACGGCATTGAGGTGACACCTTTTCCCCTTGATTTCCCTGCTAAACATGAAAATTCCGCAAGGGGAAAAGATGTCGTCACCTCACTGCTGAACAACTCCTATCAAACTCAACGCTCGCTCACCAGCGTTCGCAGGGTCAGGTACCCCACGCCCAGCACCCCCGCCATCACAGCGGCCAGCCCCAGGGAGCCGAGGTTCAGGAACGGGTGCATGAGTACGGCCACCATGTCCCAGAAAAGCTGGTAGGGTTCGAGGAGCAGGTCCCAGGTGTTCCAGCGCTGGTAGCGGCCCAGATAGACCCCGAACGAACACAGGACGATGATGCCTCCCATGAGCAGGCCCGCCTGCCGTTTCCCCAGGTTTTTTTCCAAAAAACCATGCACGTCGAGCAGGGAGAGGAAGCCGAGCAGCAGCCCTGTCCAGGCGAAGGAAAAAATCATCAGCACGTCGTACCACTGCGGCACGGGCGGGCGATAGTGGACGTGCAGCAGGTCGGTGACGATGTACGGCGCATTGGGTAGGAACATCAGCCAGATGGCCAGCACGGGCAGGGCCAGCCACTTCGAGGGCAGTCTGTTCAGCGGCAGCGAAATCAGGTACGGTGCCCAGGCGAGGAGCAGGTTCCACACTAAGAACAGGAAAGTGGTGCTTCGGGTGTAAAACAGGTCGTTCAGGTCGTTGACCTGGCTCGTATCGAAGCCGATGTGTACCATTCGGTAGCCAACCAGGGCAAAACACAGGGCGGTGTTGAGGCAAAGCAGCAGGAACAGGTGGTACCGTTTTTTGGTGGAAAAAAGATTTGGCAACATTTGTTTGATGGTTGTGTAAATCATTGATTATCAATTTTTTGACTGCTCAATTTTCAGTTCCTTTCCTGCTTCCGAGGTTGTACCAATCCACTTTTCGGGAGTAGCGCATCACGGCTGCCAGCGCTGCGAACACGCCGAGGCTACCGGCCAACAGGGCATAATCTTCGAGCTGGAGGAGGATGAAAATGAAACCGTAAATGGCCGCCAGCATGAGCAAAAGCTGGAAAACCAACCGCCGGATGCCCAGCACCGACAGGCTGTACCCGGTGATGAGGCCAACGGTGGCGGTGGCCGAGATGAGGTAGGCGATGTTGAAGCCCAAATGCTCGGACAGGGAGAGCAGCAGCAGGTAGAAAACGGTGAGCGCCAGCCCCACGAGCAGGTACTGGAAGGGGTGGATGAACAACCGTTGCAGCACTTCAAAGAAAAAATACACGAGAAACGTCAGCCCGATGATGAGGATGGCGTACTTGGCCGAACGGGTGTTTTTCAGGTACTCGTCCACTGGCCGGATGAGGCGGACGCTCAGGCCCGATGCGCCGAACTTCACGCTGTTGTCCGACCACTGCTGCGGGTAGGTGCGGTTGAGGTCGAGCACCTGCCACTTTGCGCTGAACCCGCTGGCCGAAATCTCCCGTTGGTCGGGCAAAAATGCGCCCTCGAAACTCGGCGAATGCCAGTCGGAGCGGAGGCTGACGATGGTGGATTTGCCCACCGGCTCGAAGCTCAGGTATTCGCTGCCGTTGAGTTTGATGGGGATGGAAAACGAGTAGCTTTTCCCGTCGGCACCGAGGCCGACCCCGGCGCTCACGCCTGTCGGTAGCATCTCCAGGGCGGCGGTGCCAGGCTCCATGCGGTGGCTGTCCCCTGCCCAGTCCACCTGCACGATTTCCTTGATGCCGGTCATGCCCTGGATGCCGACCGAGAGCTTCGCTTCGTCCCAATGAACGTCCGCCGGGTTGATGTGGAGTGCCTGAAAATCAGGCTGTCCGAACTCGCCGGAGAGCTGGATGCCCGCCTGGTACAACACCACGTCGAAAATGCTGCGCTTGCGGATTTGATGTTTGAGGTCGCCCTCCACGTTGAGTTTTTGTGGTAAAAAATAGGCGAGGTGGCGGTTTTCGGAGCGCTTGCCGCCGTCGAATTCCGTCCAGGTGGAGTATGGGATGGTGAGCACCGGCCCCTGGATGGCCTGACTGCCGCCCCACGACTTGCTGACTTCCTGCTCCACTGCTCCCTGCCGGGATTGCCGTTCCCCAATCAGATTTTGAATCATGGCGTTGGGGATGAGCAACAGCAGCACGAGGAAACCGATGGCCAAGAGTTTGATGATCAACGATTCTTTCAGCCATTGGCTGAACCGCTGGAAAGTGGACGGAGATAGGTTGGAATTTTCCATTTTATTGTTGTTATCGAAAAGAACTTTGAAATTCAAAGTTTATTGTGAAAAAAAATTCAACTGCCAGATTTTAACAATGCCTCCAGCGCTGCCAGGTGGTCGTTGAAGGCATTGCGTCCGGCGATCGTGGCGGTGTAGGAGGTCTGCGGCTTGCGGCCCACGAAGAGTTTCCGCAGTTCCACGTAGCTTTCGGCTTCCAGCACTTTCATGTGGCTGGCTAAGTTGCCGTCGGTGAGGCCGAGCATCTCCTTGAAGGCTCCGAACTCCACCCAATCGTTGACCATCAGCATGGACATGATGCCCAGCCGGATGCGGTTGTCGAGTTTGGTGGTTTCGAGTTTTTCAAGCAGGTGCTTCATCCGTTGTTAACTTTTGACTGTGGGTTGTACAGGGCGGGCGGTATGGTAGGCTATCCAGCAGTAGAAAGCCGACAGGCTGATGAAATAAGGGAAAAAATTGATCAACGTGTCGCTGGCAGAGTGGGAGTTGCGGTCGATGGCCGTGAAAAACTGCACGTTCACAGCCACGTAAACCAAGAAAATTACCCATCCAGGGATGGAGCAGGGAAGGTAAAACCAGCCCGTTTTTTTGAATAAATTGGTCAGCATGATGAAAGGATTTTCCGGTTTGGCCCAGCCTGTTTTGCAGGTGAAGGGTCAAGCCCGTTCGTATTTGTTGAACATGATGATGCCGTAAAGAATGTGCAACACCCCAAAGCCCAGCGCCCAGAGTTCCAGCCCGTAGCCAGGCTTGAACAGGCCGACGATGCCGAGCAGGATTTCTGCAAGCCCGAGGTAGCGGATGTCGTCGAAGGTGTATTTGCCGCCGTTCACCAGCGCCAGCCCGTAAAAAATCAGGGTGGCCGGGGCGACGAGGCCGAAGTTTCCGGTTTTGTACAAGGCGATACAGAAAATGCCGCCTGCGAGGAGCGGAATGGCGAGGTTGACCAGCATCCGTTGGGCCATGGGGTCCCAGATTTTCTGGCCTTTTTGCCGGGCTTTCCGGGTGGTGAAAAATATGCCGGAAGCCAGTGCCAGCACAAAAACGGCGGCGGCATCCAACAGGAAAAAAGTGGCGTAGTGGATGCCCCACCTGCCCTGTTCCAGCACTTCGACGTAGTACAGTCTCTGGTTGGAGAACAGAGGCAGGCCGAGGTACAGGTACACCATCGCCGCACCGGCCAGGGCACAAACCCCAGCCGCCACGCCGGACAACCCGCTCAGGGAGATGAACCGGCTGCTCCGTTCCATCAGTGAACGGATTTCGGTCAGGGTCTCGAGATGCTCGTTTTGATTTTTCACGCTGGGAATTTTTAAAAAAAGAACTTTGAGATGCAAAGTAAAAACGCAAAGATTGAACTTCCAAGCCTGACGGAAAGTTTTTTTTGATTCGGGAGAGTTGAAAGGGAAAGTCGTGGTTAATATCGCTTCCCATCGACGGTAATCCGGCTATCTTTGCCCGCGAATACACCACGAAGTTTAATAAGTAATAAGAATGAGTATCTTAAAAAAAGGCAGCAAATCCTACAGTATTTTAAACATGAAATGCCCCAGGTGCCATGATGGTGATCTGTTTGAGACAGGGGCATTCTCTTTTTCCAAACCTTTCGACATGCCCAGCAACTGCCCGAAATGCAGCCAGAAATATTTCCTCGAGCCAGGCTTCTACTACGGGGCCATGTTCATTTCGTACATTCTCACCGGCTGGTTTTGTTTGATTTTTGTAGGTACTCTGATGCTCGTTTTCAAGGTATCGTGGCAGATATCCTTCGTTTTGCTCCTCCTCGGCATTGGTGTTTTGTTTGTCTGGTTTTTCCGTATTTCTAGGGCTATCTGGATCAACATCAACGTGAAGTACGACAAGCGGACAGGGGAGCAAGTGGCCTCGCCTGAGTAGGCATGGATAATTTTGCACACTTTTCTCTGCTGTTTTTCTGCTCCCGTGACCGAAAGCCACCGGATATCCAAACTATTTTATGTCAGGTATCGAAAAGAAATAATTTGACGAGCAACGGGGTCAACCCTACCATGCTGCGGGGAGGTATCACTTTTTTTTCGGCTTGGTTAACCTTTGATTTTCAACGAGCGCATGTTTCTGAAAATCAATAATTTATGGAAAATACCATAGTTGTTATCAAAGAATTTTTATCTTATTGGAACCACTTCAACTGTGTAATGTATTCAAAACTTGTTGTTTGAAAATAGCGTTTCGGTGTTATTCTACAAAAAAAAATCTGAAAGAGCTTGTGAAATAAATGTTCGCCCCTATCTTTGACGCACATCCTTTAACCAGTTACCACATTTTGATGAGCACAAAAAATCCCCCCTGCCTTAACAGCGACAAGGTTGAATCCGCGACAAACTTACTAAGAGCCTTTAACCACAAGCATCGCTTCACCATTGTCACCAGATTGCTGGCCAAAGGGAGCATGTACCCGGGCCAGATTGCCAGCGACCTCAGGTTGCCTGAACCTTACATTCTGGAACAGTTGCTCATTTTACAAAAAACGGGTATCGTTCAGACACTGGATTTGGTGGACGGCGTGAAGTTCGTTGCCAACAAAAGGGTCATACGGAAAGTGAATGAGGCCCTGCAAAGTTTCCTCTACAATTAGGGCGGGCGGGCACCGCCAATCCTTCTTTTTTTAGTTGGCGCTGAATAGCCTGGCGTTCAGGGCTACGGGCGCATGTGAACCCACGTGCGTGGCGTTTGACATCCCTCTTTTCACCATCATTTCCTTTGTTTTGCAGTTGATGCGGCGTTCGTAATCCTTGCAGATGGGGCAGACGAAAATAATCCAATCCCCTTCCCGGTGGCCGATGCACTGGTGCCGGTTTTCCCTGAACGGATGAGCAGATGAATGTGGCATGGCGGTGGTTTTTGAACTGTTCCGGAGGATGCAAGTGCCGGATGCCAGTTCCTTTGGACGATAGTTTTGGGGAGGAACTTTTCGCTTGCAAAAATGCTGCCACCATGCAGGAACGGACTCACGGTCCGCATCACATCAACAATTCAGCGCCCCGCAAACACTGATGGTTTGGCCGGAAACGTAGGCCGAAAGGTCGGAACCGAGGAAAACACAGACGTTGGCCACCTCCTCGCCCTTGCCGAAGCGCTTCATCGGGATGCTGGCGAAGTAGGCTTCCCTGGTTTTTTCGTCCAGCGCCTCCGTCATCTCCGTTTCGATGAAGCCCGGAGCGATGGCGTTGCAGCGGATGCTGCGGCTGCCGACCTCCTTCGCTATCGACTTCGTGAAACCGAAAATGCCCGCTTTAGAAGCGGCGTAGTTGGCCTGCCCGGCGTTGCCGGTGATGCCCACGATGCTGCTCATGTTGATGATGGAGCCGGACTTGGCTTTCAGCATCGGCTTCAGGGCATGTTTGGTCAGGTTGAAAATGGACTTCAGGTTCGTGTTGATGACCTCGTCCCACTGCTCCTCCGTCATGCGGAGCATGAGGTTGTCGCGGGTGATGCCGGCGTTGTTCACCACGATGTCGAGCTTGCCAAAATCCCGCAGCACCTCGCCCACCAGTGCTTCTGCCTGTGCGAAATCAGCCGCATTGCTTTGGTACGCCTGCACAGGCACACCGTATGCATTGGTCAGTTCCGCTGCCAGTGCGTTGGCTTTTTCAGCGGACGACAGGTAGGTGAAGGCGACGCTGGCACCTTCCTCCGCAAATCTTTTGACGATGGCCGCCCCGATGCCCCGTGAGCCACCGGTGACGAGTGCGGTTTTTCCTTGCAGTAATTTCATAGTGGTAAATGTTTGATACAGTGTGAGTTATGTTTTCGATGTCGGCTGTTTTCGATAAAAACAGGACGTGAAGGTAGGGAAAATGGCTGAATGAAAAACGAAGGGACGGGTCTGTTTGGAAAGTCCCGATGGATTGTTTTGAGAAAAAACCGACCTTCCGTGTGTCATTTTTTCCAAAAACCGCATCTATCCGTCCAAATCAAATTTTGTTATGAAAAATTCCATCTTCGTTTTCGCACTCTGCCAACTACTCCTGCTTGCCACTGCCTGCAATAAAAGTGGCAATGCCGATTTTTCAAAAGGTGAAATGGCCGAATACGACCAGACCGCCTCTACCGCCAGGGCCAGGCCAACGGAAGAAACACCACAAGACCTCGATGAAGCTCCCCCCGCCCCGCCTCAACAAACGCAGCCACAACCGAACCAACCCATCCCTGACAAGCAACCCGCTGTCGAGAAGATTGCCCGCCAAATCATCAAAACCGCCAACTACCGCATTCAGGTGAAGGACGTGAACGCCAGTTCCCGGCAAGCGAACCTGTTGGCCACGCAGCACGGTGGCTACGTCTCCGACAGCGAACTGACCAACTCCAGCTATGAAACCACCAACGCCATCACCATTCGGGTGCCCGCTGCCCGCTTCGATTCGCTGCTCGACGACCTCGGACATGAGGCCATTTTTACGCAGTATAAACGCATCACTTCGCAGGACGTGACGGAGGAGTACGTGGACATCACCATTCGCCTCAAGACCAAGATTGCGGTGCGTGACCGCTACGTGGACATCCTGCGCACGAAGGCCAAAACCGTGAAGGACGTACTGGCTGCCGAGGAGCAAATCCGCATCATCCAGGAGGAAATCGAGGCGAAGGAGGGCCGCCTGCGCTACCTCAAAGACCAGGTGGGCATGAGCACCATCCGCCTCGAACTTTACCAGGAAATCGAGTTCCGGCCAGAGCCGAATGCCTTCCGGGAGTCGTTTTGGGTGAAACTCTGGACGGGCCTGCAAAACGGCTGGTCGTTGCTGCAAGGCATCGTGATTTTCTTCATCAACATCTGGCCGCTGGTGATTCTCTTCGGGTTGTTCTGGTGGAAACGCCGGTGGGTTTGGAGCAAAATCAGGCGCAAACAAGCGTAAGCGGTTTTCACGCAAAGACGCTAAGATTTTCACGCAAAGACGCAAAGCGTTACATAATGACACTTTGCGTCTTTGCGTGAAATCACCAATCTTTACCCCCTAAATCAAGGACAAATGGCTTTAATCAAAACCGTCCGTGGCTTCACCCCGCAATTTGGCAACAACTGCTACCTCGCCGACAACGCCACCATCATCGGCGACGTGGCGATGGGCGACGATTGCAGCGTCTGGTTCACCGCCGTGGTGCGGGGCGACGTGAACAGCATCCGCATGGGCAACAAGGTGAACGTGCAGGACGGGGCCATCCTCCACGGCACCTACCTCCAGGCCGCCACCTCCATTGGCAACAATGTGAGCATTGGCCACCGGGCGCTGGTGCATGGCTGCACCATCCACGACAACGTGCTCATCGGCATGGGGGCCATCGTGATGGACCATGCGGTGGTCGAGGAGAACTGCCTCATCGCTGCCGGGGCGGTGGTGCTGGAAAACTCCAGGTTGGAGGCCGGGCACATCTACGCAGGGGTTCCGGCCAAAAAGGTGAAGGCCATCCCGCCGGAAGTTTTCAGAGGCACGGTGGAGCGGATTGCGAACAATTACATGATGTATGCGGGGTGGTTTGAGGATGAAAATGCGTCGTCCAAATGAAATACCTGTGCGTACTCCTTCTGGTTTTTCTGCACACACAGATCTTTGCCCAATTGCAAATCAATGGCAAATGGATACCCGGTGATTCTTCCCATACTCAGGTTTTGACCACCGTCCGAGGCGATGAATTTGTAGGTCGCTTGCTGCAATTTGATTCTACAACTGTTGCTTTCAAACTTGAAACCAGCGACACTTTGCACTTTGGCATTGGTGAGGTGAAAAAAGTAGAAGTGCTGCCGCCACCCATGCAAAAGCCAAAACTTAAATACCGCAACATAAAAGAACGACTGCTAATAAGCCCGACTGGGTTCAGTCTGGAAGCTGGTGAAAACGAGTATCGTAATATCATGTTTCTCTACAATGCCTATCATCATGGTCTTACGGACAAAATAACCATCGGCGGAGGCATTGTTCCATTTTTTATTTTCAACCTCGGATGGATTGACGCCAAGGTCTCCTTTGAATTGGATGAAAGCATACATGTTGGCGTGGGTGGTATTTTTGGCGGCGGCTTCGCATACAATTTTCCCGAAGAGGAGGGCGATGACAATTGGATAAGGTTTGGTTATGCAGCAGGGTTCGGTGCATTGACCATTGGGTCCAAGGAAAATTTCATCAATTTAAGCACGGCCCGGATTACTGTTCCTATAGATGATGGAAACGGCCCTTGGTTGTTCAGCATCGGCGGTGCTTTCAAAATTGGCGGGAAAACAAGGTTGTTTATGGAGTCCGGAAATTATGTTGGCAATTTTGGTGAATGGACAATGAGCATTGGGATTTCAACATTGTACAATGGCAACAACTTCGATGCTGCGCTTCTATTTTTTCCGGATGAAAAACCCAGAATGCTGCCTGCGTTTGCGTTTGCCAAGCGATTTTAAAGGTTGATCTTGCTCGTCTTTTGGGACAGCCTTAGCCTACCTCATCAACAACACATCTCCTTTCACTAATTGGGTACTGCCATCCACAAATTCTATGATGGCAAAGTAGGCAAACACAGCGGTGTCCATTAGTTTGTCACGGTAGGTGCCGTCCCATCCATAGGCGGGGTTGTTGGGTGGAAAGTTAAAGTAGGTAAAGACTGGCTCGCCCCAACGGTCGAATACCTGGAACTCCCGGATCTTGACGACTTGCGGGCCGCTATAAATCATGAAATTGTCGTTGATGCCGTCGAAGTCTGGGGAAAAAGCATTGGGAATGTAAACATGGAAGTCTTTTTTCACCACCACCGTCAGTTCATCGCTGGCCGAGCAGCCCAGGCCATCCACGACCGTAACGGAATAGTTGCTGGTGGCAATGGGTGCAACGATAACTTTGGGGCAATCCGGGCAAAGAATTTCCCCCCAGTAGATGGAATCCAGCAAGGAGAACGGCAGGTTGGTGATGGCTTGGAGCAAAATGGAGTCGCCAAATTGCAGCTCGTCATCCGGCCCCAGGGAGACCGTCGGTTGGGTGAACGAGTTGACGAAGGCGTATGATGACGCAACGCAGCCATTGGCATCTTCTACCGCTACCAGATACTGCCCCGAAGCCAGCCCTTCAAAAAGCGGCCCGGACTGCCAGCCATTTCCGTTCAGCGCATACCGATATGGCCCGCTCCCGCCTGTCACCTGACTGATGGCGATGGCTCCCAACCCACTGGTGAAGCAATCCGGGTGGGCTAACGACAAGCTGAATTGCAGGCTGTCCGGGCCTGCCAAAAAGATAGAATCAATCGCCAAACATCCCACCGCATCATTTACCGCAACGGAAGACCAGCCCTCGCCCAAGCCATTGGCCTGACCGGTTTGACTGCCGTTCGACCAGTTGTACGTGTAAGGCGGAAGCCCTCCGCTCAACACCGCCACAGCAGCCGAACCATCGGTAGCGCCGTAGCAAGAAATACCGTAGCCGTTAAAATCGGAGTTCACCTGAAGGTCTATCTGCAAGGGGTCGGGTTGGAAAATGACCGCACTCAAAGCGCCCATCAGGCCGGTGGCATCCAGTATTTCAAAGGAATATGCTCCCGGCGGCAGCCCACCGACCTGCTGCGGTTGTCCACTTTGATTAATCGTCCCAGACCCCGTATTCCCGCTCTGGTTGGTCCAGGTGTATGTGTATGGCGGTAGGCCATTGAAGAAAGTCAGCCACAGGCTGCCTACCGTTTCCGGGCACCCGATGGTGTCGCCCAAGATTAGGGCATCCAACTGGCAAGCGGAGGCCGGCAGCAAGCCGGTTTGCTCGAAAACAAGGCTGTCGCAGCCGTACTGGTTGCTGAGTTGCACGACGACAAGCCCAGTGTCCATCAGCGAGCAGCTTGAGAAAAAGAGCCAGGTGGTGTCAACGGGCAATTGTGCGGTATTGGTGATGACGAGGCTATCGCAGCCGAAGCTATTGGTCATCACCACTTGGGTGGTGCCCACTTGGCTGGGGTCGCAGCTAAAGGCTTGCAGTACCGTCGTGTTGGAAGGCAACAAAGTAGTGGTCGTGGTCACAAGGCTGTCGCAGCCGAACATGTTTTGTAGGAGCATCTCTACCGTTCCAACGGCGTTGGGGTCGCAGCTTTCTGAAAAGAGCAGGGTGGTATCCGATGGGTTATAAATCGTGGTGGTAATAATCAGGCTATCGCAGCCATATTGGTTGGAAAATATTACTTCGCTTTGCCCAACTTGGCCGATATCACAAGTGCTGGCCTGCAAGTAGGTGGTATCGGAAGGCAGCAACTCGGTCGTGGTAATCACCAGACTGTCACATCCGTATTGATTGAAAAGCAAGGTTCCAACCGTGCCAACATTCGCCGGGTCACAGCTTTGTGCCATGACTTGGACGGTATCGGAGGGCAGCAATATCGTCGTAGTGGTCACCACGCTGTCGCAACCATCCGTACTCATCAAGACCTGCACGGCTACTCCCGACGCGGCAGGGTCACAGGTAGTTTCGTTGATAAAAGTGGAATCGGCCAGTGCGTAGTTGGTGGTAATGACCAGGAGGCTGTCGCAGCCGAACTCGTTCGTCAGCAGCAGTTCTTGTGTACCGGCCTGGGTTGGGTCGCAACTTGTTTGGGACAAAAAAGTCGTGTCCGAAGGCAGCAGGCTGACCGTGGTAATCACGACGCTGTCGCAGCCAAAACTATTTGCCAAAACTACCTCAGAAACACCCATTTGGGCCAGGTCGCAGGTCGCCGAAAAGAGCAGCGTGGTGTCTGGCTGAATAAATGTCGTAGTGGTAATGACCAAACTATCACAGCCATCTTGGTTGGCAAACAACTGCTCGCTTTGCCCGGCCTGATTGAAGTCGCAGGTGTTTGCCGTCAGGTAAGTGGTATCTGAGAACAACAGGTTGACCGTGGTTATCACGAGGCTATCGCAGCCATCCTGGCTGGCAAACAATTGTTCGCTTTGCCCGGCCTGGTTGATGTCGCAGGTAGTGCCGACCAGGTAGGTGGTGTCAACCAATATGTAATCCGTGGTCGTTATCACCAGGCTGTCGCAACCCAAGCTGTTGACGAACAACGCTTGCGTGACGCCTGCATCGGCAGGGTCGCAGCTTTGTGCAAATACTTGAACCGTATCGGAAGCCAGCAGGAACGTCGTGGTGGTCACCACGCTGTCGCAACCGAATTGATTGGTCAGGCTCTGCACCACGATTCCAGTATCCTGTGGAGAACAACTGTAATCCAGGAAGAACAAGCCATCCGACGGCAGGAGCGTCACCGTCTCCGTCACCACACTGTCGCAGCCGTACTGATTGGTGTAGGTCTGGATGAAAATACCGGTGTCCTGCGGGTTGCAACTTTGGCTGGTCAGGAAAACAAAATCCGACTCGCTGAAGCTGACGGTCAGGGTCACGAGGCTGTCGCAACCGTACTGGTTGACCAAAAGTGAAACGAACACCCCGGTATCCTGCGGGTTGCAACTCGTCTGGAAGACCGCCACGGTGTCTGCCGGGTTTTCCGTCACCTCGTGAGAAGTTGTCCCCACACAGTTGTCAGCGTTGGTGACGGTCACCGAGTAGGTACCTTCCATGAAGGTGACGATTGCCTCAGTGGTAGCCCCGTTTGACCACAGATAGGAATTATAACCCTGCCCGGCATCCAGGGCAATGGGCGCTCCCGGGCAGACACTGGTTGGCCCGATGATGAAGGGAAAAGGGTTGGCCAAGGGAGTTACTATCGTAAAATCGGAGCCGGTGCAACCGAAGCTATTGGTGACGGTCACGAAGTAGCTTCCGAACTGGGTAACGTCAATGGTTTGGGTGAAATCTCCGGTTGACCATTGGTAGTTCGTGAAGCCCGGCCCAGCATTCAGCGTGATGGTATCGTAGTAAAAACAAATGGTTGTCGGCCCTGTGATATTCGGCACTGGCAAGGGATTTTGCGTGAGTGTAGTATTGGCCGTGCCTGAGCATCCTGCTGCATTAGTGACCGTGACGGTATAGGTGCCGGGGGCGCTGACAAAGATGGAAGAAAGCGTTTGACCGTTCGACCACAGGTAGGAGGAATAGGAGCCGCTAACGCCCAACTCGACGCTCTCTCCGGCGCAAAATTCCGTAGGCCCGGTGATGGTGGGCTGTGGGTCCGGATTGGCCGAGACAATGGAATAGGAGGCCGATTGGGAGCAGCCGTTGGCGTCGGTGATGGTGATGGAGTAGCTCCCCGGGGCGAGGCCGCTGATGTCTTCGGTCGTGGCGCCGTTCGACCAGGCGAAGGTCGGGGTCGCCGCACAGTCCGTACTTATGTTGATCGCACCGTCCCCACTGTTCATGCAACTGGCATTCTGAGCGGTCCCGGTGAATTCGAAGGCCCCGGCACAGCAAGACGTGCCACCACAGTTGATGGTGATCGGGCAATTAATTTCAGGCATATTGACGTAGATCGGGTTGGCGACCGAGCCGTACACCAGCGAAAATGCGGTAATTCCACTACTGATGTTGGGGTTTATGGTGAAGGTATTTCCGCATCCGACGCCGCTGATCACTCCGCCGTCCGTACAGCAGGCGGCCCAGTTGAAATTGCCGGTGATGAGTGGCGGGCTGCCCGACAGCTCACCCCCATCGTCGGAAAGGTCAACAAAAGCGGTACCGGGCAGGCAGTCTACCGCAATAGCGGCGCTGCCTCCGGTGCCATCGTTGGCCTGGTCGAGGATCATGATGAGGCTGGTATTTCCTGAGGTCATATCTTCGTACAACATGAGCAGAAAGGTCTCCGACAATTCCAGTCCGGTATTGGCAGAAGCACCCGCAGGATTGCCATAACTGTAAAAATTGACGGCAGAGGTGCTCCCACTCATGAAGGGCAGGGGAGAGGAAAAACTACCCTGGGTGACGGTACAGTTGCAAGGAGGGGCGGATGGAGTTGCAGCCTCCGCAACGGGTTTAGGCATTTCTCCTGAAAAAGGCAGGAACAGAAAGGGAAGCAGGGCCCAAAAAAGCGTAATGGACTTGTCCATATTGGATGTGGTTTTAACCTTCGGCTCCCCGGTGTTAATGGTCACGAAAAAGGTGCCTACCGTAAAGGTAAAAAAGTTTTTATCCTCCCGTTGCCCCAAGAAAGATTTCTGGAGAATTTAGCCTTTTGGTTCTTGGAACCAGACATCAAGAAAAAAACAAAAAGCAGCACAGACACATCGTCCGTACTGCTTTTTTTCACGTGGAGCCACAGGCCGGGGGCCTGCGATAGCGGGCTTCTACCTATTTAGCTTTGGGTACGAGGGAAGCAGGGGCAATAGGATTTTAGGACGTATCCAAAAAAAAATGTCGGGTTTACCCTATTGTAGGAAGCATGTAAAATGGCATGTAAAAACGCATTTAAATCCAGCAGTTACAGCAGTTCTACAGTATTTTTCCAAACATCAGAAAGTTAATTCGTGGTCAAAAAAAGATTTGACAAGATGGAACGCCGACTGTACTTTTGGGCTTGTCAATCGTCAATGCCCCCTAAATCACTGGGTTTTTCAGACGATTGGCACCATCTTCCAGCTATTGAGCGCTTTCAATAGATAGGAAAGGGACCAATGCCGTTCTTTTTGGACGAGAGACCGCAAAGA
>JACRAN010000315.1 GCA_016234735.1 Bacteroidota bacterium
GAAGCCAAGGAAGCTGACAAGTACCTGATTAGTTTGAAATGATAAGAGTTTGAGGATTTGAGAGGTTGAGGGCTTGAGGGGGCCTTGATTTTCAAACGCTCAATCGTCTCCTCAACCCAAGAAGCACTTCAAAAAGGCAAGATTTCAACCGAATCTTGCCTTTTTTTGTTTTGCCAGGACTTTTGACCAACCCAGCCTCCACTCAAACGCTTAAGCACTCAAGCACTCAAACTCCCAACTTTATGGCAAGCGCACAAAAAAACTTATCCGTTTACGACGAATCGAACATCCCTTTGGCGGAAGGCCTCACCTTCGGCATCGTGGTGTCCGATTGGAACGCCGACATCACCCACGCCATGTACGAGGGCTGCCGCCAAACCCTGCTGAAACACGGAGTGAACGAGGACGACCTCCGCACGGTGCAGGTGCCCGGTTCGTTCGAGTTGCCCGTTGGGGCGAAAATACTGGCCGGAGCGAAGCGCTTCGATGCCATCATCTGCCTCGGCTGCGTCATCAAAGGCGAAACGCAGCACGACGAGTACATCAACCACGCCGTGGCTGCCGGATTGACCAACCTCAGCATCGTCAGCGGGATCCCCTGCATTTTCGGGCTGCTCACGCCGAACAACATGGAGCAAGCGCTCGACCGGGCAGGCGGCAAGCATGGCAACAAGGGCGTGGAAGCCGCCGTCACCGCCATCCGCATGGCCGCCCTGCGCAAGGAAGTCGCCAAGCCCACCTCCAAAATCGGCTACTGATGAAAGCACTGCTGATGGTGGGGATGCAAGTCGATTTATTGCCGGGAAGTCCGGCAGAAGTGCCTGACAGTCAGTCCCTTGTACCGGTTTTGAACGGCCTGCTGCCGAAGTACGGACTGGTAGTGGCCGCCAACTTCTGGCTGCCCGCCAACCACGTCATTTTTGCCGCCAACCACCTGTGGCGCAGGCCCGGCCAGACCATTCCAATCAACGCTACTCCTACCCTGCTGCACCATATTTTTTGTGTGCAGGAAGGTTTCGGGGCAGAATACATCCACGGCCTACGCATTGAAAATTTGCCGTTCACCGCCCGCATGGGCACCCATCCCGACACGCCGCCGTACAGCGCTTTTTTTGATTTGGGGCAAAAAAACGACACGGGGCTGGGCGGTTTTTTGACCCAAAATGGAGTCAGCGAACTGCATGTGGCCGGGATGCCGCTGGAAAACGAGGTGCTGAACTCCGTGCTGGACAGCATCGCCCTCGGCTTCCGCACCATCTTGCTCGGAGATGCTTGCCGGGGCCACTCGGAGGAGGCTTTTCACACCGCCATTGCAGCAGCAACGAAGGCTGGGGCTTCCATCCAATCGTTCACAAACATTTGAAAATCAATGTTTTGCCAATAAAAAAATGATTGAACTGAACAGCGTTTTACCCATCCCACTCAAAGAAATGCCGGGCGGCATCAGCGCCGGTTCGCAGATTTTCGGGACGACCTGCGTGTTTGAAAAAGGGAAAAAATACCTCGTCAACGCCGCTTCGGGCAGGGGCAAATCCACCCTGCTGCACATCGTGTACGGCATCCGGGACGACTACGACGGCACCGCCAGCGTGGGTGGCAAAAACGTCCGCAGCTTCCAGGCCGACGACTGGGCCGCTTGCCGTCAGCGGGAGCTTTCCATCGTTTTTCAGGACCTGCGGCTGTTCCCCCGATTGACTGCGTTTGAAAACATCCTGCTGAAAAACGGCCAAACCGACTGTGTGCCGGAGGAGGAAATAAGGCACTGGGCGGCCCGGCTCGGCATGGATTCTTTCCTGCAACAGAGCGCCGCCACCCTCTCCTACGGCCAACGCCAGCGCATCGCCATCCTGCGGGCACTGTGCCAGCCGTTCGACCTGCTGCTGCTGGACGAGCCGTTCAGTCATCTCGACGAGGAAAACACCCGGCTGGCTTCGGCGCTCATCGAAGGAGTTTGTGAAAAACGGCAGGCAGGCTTCGTGCAGGTGAGCCTCGGCGAAGAGTATTTTTTCGGGTACGACCAGATTTTAGAACTTTAAAAAAAAGCTGACAGTCAGGAACTTAACGCCGGTTTGTGACCGTTCGGGAAATAAATTGTAAATTTTCTTTTCATCTGGTTTGACATTTTACGCCCGGTCGTTTTATATTTGCACCGCTTTAAAAGAAAGCATTCAAAATACTGCGGAAGTAGCTCAGTTGGTAGAGCACGACCTTGCCAAGGTCGGGGTCGCGAGTTCGAGTCTCGTTTTCCGCTCCAAAGCCTTCATTCTGTGAAGGCTTTTTTTTTACCTTTACCCGACCTACCGCCCGGGTGGTGAAACGGTAGACACGCAGGACTTAAAATCCTGTTGCCAGTAATGGCAGTGTGGGTTCAAGTCCCACTCCGGGCACAAAAAAAGCCGCTGAGAATTCATTTTCTCAGCGGCTTTGTCATTTTCACTGGTAGCTAAATCCCAGTTTTCCCAACCCTTCCTTCACCTCCGGGCACGACATGAACAGCCGCCACAACAGCCCCGAACGGTGGTTTTCCATCATCACCACCATCGGCCCCTGGTCGATGGCGAGGTAGCGCCGGGGGAACCAGTCCTGTTTTTCGGAAAAGGCATCGCAGAAGCCAAACTCTCCCCACAGCCGGTCGCCCAATTTGTCATAAAAATGCCGCATGGCCGCTTGGCTTTGCTCCGGCGTGTAGGGAAACGACGACAGCGCCGCCGTCGGGGAAATCACGCCGAGGTCTTCCTCTGGGCGGTGGGCAGCGTAGCCGTTGAGCGAGTAGCTGGCGGTGAGGCCCCAGCAATCCTTGCCGTAGCCGGGGTGTTTTTTTGGGTTCTCAACGCAGTAATCGTAGTCGATCAGCACATGGTTTCGGTTGTGTTCCCAGTAGTCGGCGTATCGGTCTTTCAGTTTTCGGGGGTCGAGACCGAGGAAGGAGTAGTGCGACCAAAACAGCGGGCCGCCGTATTCCGGGCAGCCGTTGTGCTTGATGGCCAGCGTCTTGCCGTACTTCGTGGGGCCACCGACCATCGCCCCATCCTGCGCCCAACCTTTGTGATAAACATCGGCGGAAACGCCGTGCGTGGGCGAACAGGCCGCCAACACGTAAGTGATGAGGCATTCGTTCCAGCCGGTGATGCCGAAATTCATCTTCCATTCGTACTGCGGCGACCAGTGCCAGTAGAGGATGTCCTCTTTTTTTGGCCCCTGGTGCCAGTCCCACTGCACGTCCCGCCAGAGTTGGTCGATTTTGGCGGCGAGCGCTTTTTCCTCCTCGTTGCCATCTTTGAAATATTGCCGGACACAGAGCAGGCCCTGCATCAGGTAGCTCGTTTCCACCAAATCCGCCCCATCGTCGTAGGTGCTGAACGGCTTGGTTTTACCGGTTTCTCCGTTGAGCCAGTGCGGCCACACCCCGTGGAAGCGGTCGGCTTTTTCGAGCCAGTCCACCGATTTTTTCAAGTGCTCGAAGCCCTCCTGCCGGGTGATGAAGCCCCGTTCAACACCCACCAGAATCGCCATCACCCCGAAACCGGAGCCACCGGAGGTGACGATATGCTTGTCGTTGTCGGGGTAAATTCCGTCCACGTGGTAGCGCTCCCGTGCGAGGCCGGAGGTCGGTTCCGCACCGTCCCAGAAGTATTGGAAGGTTTGTTTTTGGACGAGGGTAAAAAGTTCGTCGTCCGTCAGTTTCGTAGTTTGGGTGGCTTCGCCAATGGGCGGCTGCTTCTTTTCACAGGAAGAAAAAAAGCCGAGGAGGGCAAGTGGGAAAAGGAAGTATCGCATGGCTAAATCGTTGATTTTCAGTTTGTTTTGAGAAAATTTTTCTGACTGTAACGGATTGTAGCGATGCCCGTTCCTACGGAACGGGCATCGCTACAATCCGTTACAATCCGAAATTTTCAAAATGAAAACCCAAGTTCCGTCAGCCCCGCCTGCACCTCCGGGCACGACATGAACAAGTCCCAGAGCAGGCCGGTGCGGTGGTTTTCAATCATGCCGATGATGGGCCCCTGGTCGATGGCGAGGTAGGAACTGGCCGTCCAGCCCGCCGTGGTGTTGAAGGCATCGTAGAAACCGTACTCGCCCCAAAGCCGGTCGCCGAGCGTGTAGTAAAAAAAGTGGAGCGCCTCCATCGAGTAGTCTGGCGTGTAGGGGAACGACGATAACGCCGCCGTGGGCGTGATGACACCGAGGTCGTTCGTGGGCGAATGAGCCGAGTAGCCTGTGCTGTTGTCGCTGGCGGTGAGTCCCCAGCAGCGCTCGCTGTACGCCACAAAACCCTTGGGGTTCTGGATGCAGT
The DNA here is from genome assembly GCA_016234735.1 of Bacteroidota bacterium. Classification (GTDB taxonomy): domain Bacteria; phylum Bacteroidota; class Bacteroidia; order Chitinophagales; family Saprospiraceae; genus UBA6168. Next base: position 4,295 of record JACRAN010000315.1, read on the forward strand.
ATTGCCGGTTGATTTGGGTGTGGTTGACGCATTGCAGCCAGTAGTTGGCGTAGGTGTCGGTGAGGTTGTGGGGGTCCAGGCCGAGGTAGGTGTACTGCTCAAAAAACAACGGCCCCCCGAAACCCGGCCCCAACGGCAGGTCGTAACCGTAGTAATTGCCGCCGGTGACGATGCCCCCGTTGCTGGCCCAGCCCTCGTGGTACACCACTGCCGGAACGCCGTGCGTGGGCGACGAAGCCGCCAGCAAGTAGGTGATGAGCGCCTCGTGGTAGCCCGTGATGCGGGCGTTGATGTCCCAGTTGTAGTTCGGCGACCAGTGCCAGTAGAGCGCATTCTGGCCGCCCTTGCGGTACCAGTCCCACTCGACGCTTTGCCAGAGTCCGTTTATTTTTGAAATGAGCGCCTGCTCCTGCGGTACGGCGGGGTCGAGATACTGGCGCACGGTGAGCAGGCCCATCACGAGGTAGGAAGTTTCGACGAGGTCGCCGCCGTTGTCCTTCTGGCTGAACGGGATGACCTCGCCGGTAGCCCCGTTGAGCCAGTGCGACCAGGCCCCGTGAAAACGGTCGGCATTTCCGAGGAAATCGAGCGTGGTTTCGAGCCTCGCCAGGCCCTCGGCACGGGTGATGAAGCCCCGCTCCATGCCGACCACCAGCGCCATCAGCCCGAAGCCGGAGCCGCCGGAGGTGACGAGGTCGCCGCTGCTGTTCCGCTCCCGTGCCAGCCCGCTGACGGGGTGCCCGAAATCCCAGAAATATTTGAAGGTCTGCTGCTGCACGAGCGTGAGCAGGTCGTCGTCGGAGATGACCGGGAACTTGGGCGTTTCGTCTATTTCGGTGTAAAATGTTTCATATAAACCGGCGAACGATTTGCCGTTTTTGGATTGCAAATCGCTGAGGATGCGAAAGTTCATCAGCTTCAGGTGCGGTGATGGGGCAAGCGAGGTGATGCGGAACGCCGTCGGGTCGCCGTCGAGGTACTCGACCTGGAAGTTGGTGGCCTGACCGGGCAGGATACTCAGGCTGTTTTTGAAATCACCGAGGTCCACTTCCTCTGAAAACCGGACGGTGAGCGTAAACATCCGGCTCACATCGGTGATTTTCCCAAGCTGCTGCAAATCCACCCCATCGACCAGCGCCTCTTCCACAAGCAGCGGCTGGCTCAGGGTTTTGAAGGAAAATGAAATGCCCGGAAACGATTGATTCTCAGCGCCTTGCAGTTGGTTTGAAATTTCAAATTGGTAGGTTGCTTCCTGTTCCAGAGTCGAAACGGGCTTGGCCGAAACCGTTTTCCCGTTGTTCGACAAAGAGAAATCGAGGCTCACGGCGGTGCCGTCCTGTTTTTTGAGCGACATGTTTTGCGAAGCGGACTCCAAATCCACTGCCGCCGTGAAGGTGACGACCACGGGCTGGTCCACCGGCACGTTTTCCACCGTTTCACCCGCCTTCAATGCCTGACTGCCAACGGTTGCAGACACCAACTGCATGAAATCGCCGGAGGGCGGGGAGTCGTCGTCCCTGTTGCAAGCCCAGCCGCAAACCATCAGGCCGACGAGGAAAATAGAAGCCGTTTTTTTCATCAAAAAACTGATAATGAGTGGTTTATAAAAAAGAAGAGGTTGCAACAAACCGAAACTGCTGCAACCTCTTTTGCCTGGACTTAGATGACATCTTTTCCCACCCCAAGCACTACTAATTTTCACGGTTCTGCAATGGGAAAAGGTGCCACCTAAGTCCGTCGTTCCTTACGGTTTTTCTGCTGCGTACAGCGCCATGACTTCGCTGCTGGTGAGGGCGACGTTCCAGAAACGCAGGTCGTCCATCATGCCTTTGAAGTGGTTGGAACCTGGTTCGTCGTAGTTGCCCCAGGTTTCGCCGTTCCAGTGGGTGGAACTGCGGTCGTGGTTGAAACCTAAAGCGAGCGAGTTGCCGATGGTTTCGCCGATGTTGCTATCGTCGAAAAACAGGCCGGTCACGTCCTCCAACCCTGGCGCATTGTTCAGGTTGTCGGTTTCCATCAGGTCGCCGTTGATGAACAGGTGGCGCTTGCGCTTGGAGGCATCGTACACAACGACCATTTGCGCCCACTTGTCGTTGAGCAGGCCGTTCAGTCCGCCGATGGGGGTCAGGTTGGTTTCAAAATCGATGGCAACCCAGCCGCCGTTGCCGGCCGACCCGCCGTCGCCGTTGAAGAAAAAGTCGTTGACAATGCCGGTGCCGTTGGCTTTTTTATAGTTGGCGGTGAATTTCATGGCACTGAAGTCACCGTAAATTTCAATAAAAAAGCCGTACAAATCTCCCACCCCCATCACGAAATGGCCCGCAGGGCCGGTGCCGGCCGCATTGAGGTGGCCGACCGGGTTCACCTTCAGCCAAAAGCTCAAGGTCATGCTTTGGGTCAGCAGCTGGTCGCCGTCGGGGATTTCAATCAGGCTCACATCGCCGTCAAAAATGGCGGCGGTGTTGGCAAAATCAAAGCGGTCGTTGCCGTAGGAAGTACCAACTTCCTCACCGTTCTGGGTGTCATCGGCGGAGTTGGCGTTGCCGTCCAGCTTCCAGTAGCCCGTCATGTTGGCGGCTTGTGGCGGCATCACTTCGCCGTGCCCTTCGGTTTCAAATTCCCGTGAAACGGCGAAAAACTTGCCGCCGTCTTCGGCTTTCAGGCCCCCGGCCATGGCCAGCGTGTACGTCGTGCCCTGCAACAGGTCGGCATCCGGCGTGATGATGATGGCATTGCCGCTGTGCGTGTGCGTGTAGGACACCGCCGTGCCGTTTTGTGTCAACGTCACGTTGGCTTCCACCGATTCATGTTGAACAGGTTTGTCGAAAGTAACGGTAAGCACCGCAGTCAGCGGCACATCTTCGGCAGCAACAGCGCCGTTGAGGTCTTTTTCGACCGCTGCGCCGGAGAGGTCAGTGCCGTTGGCAACGATGGAAAGAAGGTTCATTTCTTTGGCCTCTTCATCTTTGCAGCCCGCCAAAAACAGCAGGCCGGCAGCAAAAAGTGACAAAACCGCAATTTTAATTTGATTCATAACTACAAGTGATTTTAAGTAAAACGTGAATTTGATAATTACAGCCGCAGAGCAGCCAGCCCCTTTCGGGCTAATTCATTGACAATCAATTTTTAATTCCCGAACCCACGTTAAAAAAATGATTTGATTTCCCGCAAACCAGCCTTGCAAGGCTGGTTTGCGGAGCAAATATAGCTACTTTTCCAGCAGCTTTCCTTCGTAAAAATCAGTGAACCGACACCTGCCGACAATCACTGCAACTCCAGCACCAGCAGCGACTGCGGCTGCACCCCGATTCCTTTCAGGTTGTTCAGCACCTCGTCCGTCACCACGTTTTTGGCCTTCGTAAAACCCAGCATCCGCTCGGCGTAGCGTTCGGTCGGAACGTTGTTCGCTGAGTCGTTGGTGTTCAGGATGCACATCACCGTTTTGTCGGCGTTGTAGCGAAAATAGACGTAAACGCCGCCCTCCGGGATGAATTGCATGAGCCTGCCGTCGTGCAGCACCGAGTTGTTTTTGCGGTAGTTGGCGAGTTTTTTCACGTAGTTGAAACAGTCGTTTTCTTCCTTCGTCCGACCGGCAGCATTGAATTTATCCGCCGCATCCCCGGCCCAGCCGCCGGGGAAGTCCTGCCGCACCTTGCCGTCGGGGTCGGAGGTGCCTTTGAGCAAAATTTCCGTGCCGTAGTACATCGAAGGGATGCCCCTGGTGGTCAGCAGTACACCGAGGCCAGCTTTCAACTTATCCACATCGCCGTTCACCACGGACAGGAAGCGGCTCATGTCGTGGTTGTCGAGGAAAGTGACGTTGCGGGAGGGATCCTCGTAGAGGAAATCCAGCGCCAGCGTGTAGTACAGTCTGAGAACGCCTTCGTTCCAACCCTGCGGGCGGTTGAGCGCCTCGGCAATGGCGTAGCAAAGCTGGAAGTCCTTGACAGCGGGCAGGTTGGAGTTGAAATCGCCCGACAGGTAGTTGTCTTTGGTGAACAACGCCTGCATCGGCACACTCTGCGCCGATACTTCGCCAAACAGTTCGATGCCCGGAAACTCTTCGTCCATCCTTTTTGCCCACCGGGCCAAAAACGCCTGGTCAGGGTAAAAATAAGTGTCGATGCGGTACGCATCCTGCCCGGAGTACACCGTCCACCAGACGACGTTCTGGATGAGGTAGTTGGCCAACCGCGGGTTTTGCTGGTTCAAATCGGGCATGTGGTTGTCGAACCAGCCGTCCATGTTTTTCTCCCGGTCGTATCCAGAGGCGTAGGGGTCGGCCACCACCGTTTCCCGGTAGTTCGGTTTGGTAAAATCCTTCCACTGGTGAACCCAGTCCTCCGAGGGCAAATCCCTGATGAACCAGTGCTGGTCGCCGGAATGGTTGAAGATGATGTCCATGACGACCTTGATGCCCCGTGCATGGCAATCGTCCACGAGTTTTTTGTACAACTCGTTGCTGCCCAGCCGTTTGTCAACGTTGTAAAAATCGGTGACGGCGTAGCCGTGGTAGCTCTCGTAGGGCTGGTTGTTTTCCATCACGGGGTTGAGCCAGAGGGCCGTCACGCCGAGTTCGGTGAGGTAATCGAGGTGGTTGAGCACGCCCTGGAGGTCGCCGCCGTGCCGGAAGTACATCTTGGAGCGGTTGGTGCCCACCTGCGTCATGTCCGGGTAGCTGTCGTTGGAGGGGTCGCCGTTGGCGAAGCGGTCGGGCATGAGGAGGTAGATGAAATCACTGGCGTTCAATTTCGGATTTCGGATTTCGGATTTCGGATTTGAGCGCTGGCGCAATTCGTAGAAGTAAACTTTGCGGTCTTTGCCTTTGGTCAGCACGATGTTGAACTTGCCGGGCGGGGTGCCGGGGCCGATTTCGAGCGCCACGAACAGGTAGTTCGGGTTTTGCACCTGGTAAACTTGCCGGAGCACCACGCCGTTGACACCTTCGAGCGTCACCTGGTGGTCTGTGATGTTCTCGTCGTAAATCAGCACCTCCAACTCCGGGCTGGCCATGCCCGTCCACCAGAAGGGCGGTTCCACCCGCACCTTGTCCACCTTGCCGCCGGTGGCGGGAATGAAGCGGTGCTTGGATTTTTCCATGCCGATGGGCAGGCGCTGTTCGGGGTTGTCGTCGTAAATGTTGCCCTGCTGGGCAGGCAGTTTGCAGGAGAGCAGGGAGAAAATGGCGAGGCAGAGGAGTAGGATGGGTTTGTTTTTCATGTCAGGAAATTTTGATGGCCGCAATAATAACGAGCTTTCGGCTTTTTTTAAACAAAGTGCCGACCTTCGCCCGATACCCGTTTTTATAAATGTGAGAAGTGAGACGGTAAGAAAGTGAGATTCTAAAGTCACAAAACAACTCACGTTGAAATATGCAAATGCCATGATGCTGTCCCGCTACCGCCCTGCCCTGCGCTCCGACTGGTTTCATGCCTTGTTGGTTGTGCTGTATGCGCTGGCCTGCTTCGGCTGGTACTCACAGGATGCGCTCACGCAACCTTACGTCGTGAACGACGATACCTCGCAGCACATTTTCTGGATGCACCGTTGGGGCGACCATCATTTTGTGCCAAACGACCCCATCGTGGCGATGGGCGAACTCATCCAGCCGTGGGGCTATCTGGCACTGGCGAGGCTGCAGTCTTTTTTCATGGGGCCGGTGGCGTTTTCCGTTTACATGCCTTTTTTTGCCCTGCTCGCCACCTGCCTGTTCTGCTTTTTTTTGCTCAAAAAACGGTTCGGTTTTGCCCTCGCATTCGGGGCAACGGTGGTGCTGGGCAGTGTGCTGTACGAGCGCATGGCGGGCTTCCATGCACGGGCACTGGCCTACCCGCTGCTGCTTGGCTTTGCCTACTTTTTTTTGGAAAAAAAGACTTGGGCGACGGCCACCCTGCTGCTGTTGAGTGCCCTGTTTTACCCCATTGTTTTCCTGGTGGAAGTCGTGGTCATCGGCCTGTTGGCAGGCTACGAGGCCATTTTTTACTGGCGGAACGAGCGGGCGACGATGACATTTTTTCAAAAATTACGCACCCAAAAAAAGCAAATCCTCGTGGTGGGGACGGCGGTGCTGCTGGGGCTGGCGATTGGCTGGCTCAAGTCGCAGGAAATCAAATCCAGTCCCATCGCAGGACCTACCTACCCGAAAACCGAACTGTTGAGCATGGCCGAGTTTTCGCCGGAAGGCCGGGTCAGCATCACTCCCGACATGATTGGCATGGTTTCATGGGCGGTGAACCGCTTCCCAAACTACCCTTTCGACCTGTTGATGTTTGCGCTGATGCTGGGCCTGTTGGCCTACGTTATCCGCCGGGACCCCCAACATCGGGATTTCGATGCCTGGCTGGTGGCGCTGCCCCTGGCCGGATTTCTGCTGTTCGTGGCTGCCCGAATCCTGCTGTTCCAACTCTTCCTGCCGGAGCGCTACCTGACCTACACCTACCCCGTCTTTTTTGTGCTGTTGCTAACTCGGCTGGCCGGGCACTGGTCAGTATTTTGGAACAAAAAAGCACCGGCCACCCTGCTGGTGGGCAGCTTGCTGTTTTGCACCTGGTTCTTCCAGCCAACCTGCGACTCCTGTTTTCACGACTACTCCAACGATGCCCTGCTCTTTCAAGCCATCGACCGCACGCCCCGCAAGGGCCTGATTGCCGGGCCGCCCCATGCCTGCGACCAGGTGCCGCTGTTCTGCAAACGGTCGGTGCTGTTCAGCTACGAGGGCTGCCATGCGCTGTACTACAAAAATTACTGGGCGCTGCTGCACGGCCGGATGCTTGACTTTTTCGATGCCTACACCGCTTCAGACCCCGCTATTTTAAAGGGTTTTATTGAAAAATACCAGCTTGACTACCTCATCATCCAGCGGTCTTTTTTTGAAAAAAATGAGGGACTCGCCCTGTTCCGCCCCGTGCGCAGGGAGTTCAAGGAAAGGCTGGGGGCCAACCGCCTCCGTGATTTTGCCATCAACCACCTGCCGCCCGATTGCGTCCTCCCGGTCGATGAGCGGTACAGCCTGTTTGATTGCCAAAAGTGGCTGGCTGGAAATTGACTCCCCACTGCAATCCCCCCGACACCCCTGCCCGCTGTGTGTTGGAAGTTGTTTCAAAAAAACTACCTTTGCGGCCTAAAAAAATCTGATTTTTCCAATGAAAAAACCGTTGTTTATCGCCTCGCTGTTTGTCCTGTTGTTCGCCGTCTCCTGCTCCAACGACTTCAACGTCATCGCCAACTGGAAAGACATCCCCGTCGTGTACGGCCTGCTCAACATCGGCGACACCGCCCACTACATCCGGGTGGAGCGTGCCTTCCTCGATCCAGAAGCCAATGCGCTCGAACAGGCAAAAATCATCGACTCGATTTACTACGACGATGCCATCGTGCAATTGGAGCGGGTGAGCAACGGCCAGGTGTTCACGCTCGAAAAAGTGGACGGCAACCTCGAAGGCTACGTGCGGGAAAGTGGCGTTTTCGCCGACGAACCCAACTGGCTCTACAAAATCGACTCCAGCGTCATCCTGCTCAAAGCCGGCGAAACCATCCGCCTGCGCATCGACCGGGGCGACGGCCTGCCCGAAGTGACTTCCAGCACCCTGATTCTGGGCGCCTCCAAACTGAACGCCCCCGGCAACAACTCTGCGGGCTTCAACTTCCCGTACAACCTGATGGAAGATGTGTCGTGGACGGCGGCGGATTCCGCTGTCATTTTTGACGTGACGCTCTACATCCAATACGTAGAGTACCCCCAAACCGACCCTTCTGCGCAGGTGAAAAAAACCATCGAATGGCCCTGGGCCAGGGGCCTGCGCAGGGAAAGCAGCAGCGATATTTTCATCGTCAAAAAACAAGGCATAGCGTTTTTTGAAACCCTGAACAACCACATCGAAGAAGACCCCGATATGAAACGTGTTTTCACGGGCATCGACGTGGAAATCATCGCAGGCGGCAAGGCGTTGGAAAATTTCGTGAACGTGGGCCTGGCCAACACCGGCATCACCGGCGCTAACGAACTCCCGACGTACAGCAACCTCTCCGAAGGCAAGGGGGTGTTCACTTCCGTTCACAAGCTCCACCGCAATGCCATCGGCCTGACCACCACCACCCGTGACTCCCTGAAAAACGGCTACCTGACGAAGAACCTGAACTTTTGAAAGGGAATGTAGAATGTAGAATTTTCAATGTAGAATGTAGAAGTTAACCATGGCCATTTCTACATTTTACATTGAAAATTCTACATTCTACATTTGTTCCTCGGAAACATTTACCAACTAAAACAAGTCATGAAAAAACTTCTCCTCCTCGCCTTGCTCCAAGGCAGCTTCCTCCTCACCCTCAGCGCACAGGAACCAGTCAACGATTCCATCATCGCCGTCATCAAAAAACACGGGATGGACAAAAGCAAGGTCATGGAAACCGCCTCCATGATTACCGACATGTACGGCCCCCGCCTGACCGGCTCGCCCATGCTCGACAAAGCCACCAACTGGGCCGTGCAACAACTCAAAGACTGGGGCTACCAGAACGTCCACCTCGACGAGTGGGGGCCGTTCGGCAGGGGCTGGGAACTCAAGCATTTCGAGATGTCCTGCGAGGGGCCGAGCTACTGGCCCATCATCGCCTACCCGAAGGCATGGTCGCCCTCCACCAAGGGCCTGGTGAAAGGCGAAGTGGTCTATCTCAATGCTTCCACCGTGGAGGATTTGGAAAAATACAAGGGCAAACTCAAAGGCAAATTCGTACTCATCGACACGCTGCGGGCGCTCAAAGAATGGGAAGAACCGCTCGCCAAGCGACTCACGCCGGAGGAACTGCTCGAAATGGCCAACGCCGCCAAACCACAGGCTGGCGGCAGGCGGGGCAACCGCAACTTCCCCGAAAGCGGGCGGGAGTTCGTGAAAAAAATGCGGGAAATGCTGTACGCTGAAAAACCGCTGGCCACCATCGACCGCAGCTTCAAGGGCGACCTCGGCACCGTGTTCGTGTCTGGGGCCAGCGCCAAAGACGGCAGCGCCCGCGACGAAGGTGCCGAAGTGTTGCCGCAAGTGACCATGTCGGTCGAGCACTACAACCGCATCTTCCGACTGCTGGCCATGGGCATCCCCGTCACCCTGAGCATGGAAATACAGGCCGAATACACCAACAAGGACGGCATGGAACACAACATCGTCGCCGAAATACCCGGCACCGACCTCAAGGACGAGGTGGTGATGTTCGGTGCCCACTTCGACTCGTGGCATACCGGCACCGGCGCTACCGACAACGGCGCAGGTAGTGCCGTGATGCTCGAAACTGCCCGCATCCTCCTGGAAACCATCAAGGAAACGGGCATACAGCCCCGCCGCACCCTCCGCATTGCGCTGTGGACGGGCGAAGAGCAGGGCCTGCTTGGCTCCAGGTCGTACGTCACCAACCAGGTGGGCCTCATTGATGCCGATGGCAACCTGAACAAAAAAGGGGATTACGACAAAATCTCCGCCTACTACAACCTCGACAACGGCACCGGCAAAATCCGGGGCGTGTACCTGCAAGGCAACGACGATGCCTCCTCCATCTTTCGGGCGTGGCTCGACCCCTTCAAGGACATGGGCGCCACTACCCTGACGTTGCAAAACACCGGCGGCACCGACCACCTGTCGTTCCACGCCGTCGGCGTGCCCGGCTTCCAGTTCATCCAGGACGGCATGTCGTACTGGAGCCGCACCCACCACTCCAACATGGACAACTACGACCACTTCGTGGAAGCCGACCTGAAACAAGCCGCCACCATCGTCGCCTCGTTCGTATGGCACACCTCCCAGCGGGACGAAAAGATGCCGAGACGGAAAATGGAGGAGCGAACTGCTGCGCAGGGGAATTAGAGATTGGATATTGGGAAATTGAGAAATTGAGAAATTGACCGGGTGGCGGGGAGCTGTCCGGTCAATTTTTTTTAGGGACCTGTACCGGCGACTTCAGTCGCCGAGGCTGCGGCGACTGAAGTCGCCGGTACAGGAGATTTGACGGTTATTTGAAATTTCACCAATACTCGTTACCTTCCCCTCGCATTTCAAAACCTACCCATCAAAAGTCGAAGCTCCTCAGCAATCAAGATTACACCGCCCTTGAGCGAATCATCCAATACGGGGTCACCCGCAACGAGAACAGCA
>JACRAN010000031.1 GCA_016234735.1 Bacteroidota bacterium
CGATTCGAAGTAGGTGCGCATCTGGATTTCAATCACAATGCCGATGGTAATGAGCTGCATGCCGCCGATGACCAGCATCAGGCCGAGGATGAGCAGCGGCTTGCCCCAGATGTCTTGCCCCATGAGTTTTAAAATGCCCAGGTAAACATTGATGGCTGCCCCGACGAGAAACACCGCCACGCCGACGTTGCCAAACAAGTGCATCGGGCGTTGGAGGTACTTTTTGAAAAACAGCATCAGCAGCAGGTCGCTGATGACCTTGAAGGTGCGCCCCAGGCCGTATTTCGACTTCCCGAAGCGGCGGGCGTGGTGCCGCACCTCTACCTGCGTAATGCGCGCACCTTCGAGGCGGGCCAGCACAGGGATGAAGCGGTGCAGTTCGCCGTACAGCCCCAGGTCCTTGGCAATTTCGCCCCGGAAAACCCGCAGGGCACAGCCGTAATCTTTCATGTGGACATCGGCGGCGTTGCGGATAATCCAGTTGGCGATGAGGCTTGGGATTTTCCGCAGGATGAAGCCGTCCTGTCGGTTGACCCGGATGCCCGCCACCATGTCCCAGTCGCCCTCCTCGGCCAGCCGGAGCATGGCGGGGATGTCGGCGGGGTCGTTTTGCAGGTCGCCGTCCATGGTGGCGATGTACTCGCCTCTGGCGTAATCGATGCCGGCCATGAGCGCCATGCTCTGGCCGTAGTTTTTGCGGAATTCGAGGAAGCGCAGGCGGTCGTGCCGCAGTTTTTTCAACTCGGCGAGGGTGCCGTCGGTGGAGCCGTCGTCCACGTAAATTATTTCATAGTCGATGCCTTCCAGCACTGCCGTGACCTGCCCGACCAGCGGCCCGATGTTTTCTTCTTCGTTGTAAACCGTGATGACGACGGATAATTTCATGCTTTTATTAGAGAGTGAGCGGGTGAGAGGTGTGAGAAGGGTGAGAAACAATGGAATCTCTCACTCTCTCGCCCGCTCACCTGCTCACTTGATTTTCACGACGGCCAGTTCGCCGCATTGCCAGATGATGTTCACCTTGGCAACGGCCTCGTGTGCCCGTGTGTACACGGTGGTGTCCATGAGGTAGAATGCATTTTTATCAAAATCACTGTATTGGTTGCGCAAGATACTGCCGGTTTCCCTCGTGAAATAATAGCCGGTGACCGGCTGCCCGTCCAGGCTGTTTTTGTAAATGAACAGGGGCCGGTCGCCGATTTTTTTCATGGCATCGAGCGTGGTCTGGCGCACTTTCGTGCTGCACTCCACGTCGAGGCGGGTGGGCAGCACGAACCAGTTGAACCCCAGCCTGACCACCAGCATCACCAGCACGAATACCAACATCCGCTGCGCCTTCCACCGCCAATACAGCCACGTGAGCAGCGACAGGGAGGCCACGAGCAGCGCCGTTTTTGCATACAAAAACGGCACGTGCCGCACGGCTTCCCAAAACAAAGGTGCGAAACCCGCCGCCAACGCCAACCCGCACCCGGTAAAAAAAGCCGCTTCCACCCATCGGGCCAGCGGCGCATTTTCCTTTTTATTTTCAAAATACAAGTAAAAAAGCACGGTAAACACCAGCGGCACGTGCATCAGCAGGTAGCGGGGATACACCTCCACCGACAACCAGTACGGCAGGATGGTGGTGAGGAAAACCAGCCCGTTCCAGGCAACGAACTTGTTCTGGAGGAGGAGCCGCAACGCATTTTTTCGGAGAAAATAAACCGCCAGCAGCGACCACGGCAGGAAGTGGTACCACATTTCAAACGGGAAAGTCAGGAAGTGGAGGGCCGTCTTGCCGAGACCATGCCCGACTATCGTGCGTTTGGCCGACTCGTCGAACAGCGTCCTGAACACTACCTCAAGCCCATTTTGCCGGGCGTAGCAGGCGTAGTAGCCCCCGACGAGGACGAGGAAAATCGCCATGCCGCCGAGGTGCGCCCACGAGGCCAGCTTCCGTCCTTTTTTTTGCCAAAAAAAATACGTGGGCAGGGCAATGCCGAGGAACACGACGGCGGGCAGCCCTTTCAGCAGGAAGCCCACCGCCGCCAGCCCGTAGGCCCACCCGAACAGCGGCCCGTATCGCCCCCGCTCCCCTTCCCGAAAAATAACCATGAACAGCAGGTACACCACCCACGAAAAACACAGGTCGATGTAGGCCAGCATGGAGTCCCAAAACAGGATGCGGCCGCAGGTGAGGAGGGCGAGGGAGATGAGGATTGGGAAATTGGGATATTGTTGATTGTTGGTTGTTGATTGTTGGTTGTTGATTGCTGATTGGTGGGGGAGCGGGTGCCGAATGCGCTGTTTTTTCACGATAAAAAATACCGACGCAACGTAGGCCAGCAGGAAAAAAATGGTGGTCAACCGGGCGATGAACTCGTCGGAGCGGCCGGTGATTTCAAAAACGGCGAGGAGAATCCAGTTGTAGAGGGGCGGCTTGTTGTAGTAAAATTCACCGAACATCGTGGGGGTGATGTAGTTGCCGGAGATTTGCATTTCCAGCGCTACGAGGGAGCGGATGCCCTCGTCGCCGTAGAAGGCCACCAGGCCGAGGTTGACCAACAACGCTGGCACCAACAGCAGGGCGGTGGCACAAAGCAGGATGCGGTATTTACTGAAGAACAGGCGGTGGTGCTGGTTCACGCAGGTCGAACATTTTGAATGGCAAAGGTATTTAAACTTGACAGTTTGGGGCTTGGGGTATTGCCTCTCGAAAAATCACCCATGTGGAGAGATTTTTCAAAATGGCCGGGCACCACCCGGCAACGTTTGATTACATTTGCGGCCACACCATTCAATTGATGAAAAAAGGCACAGCAGCTCTGATAGGTTTTTTAAAAGAAAAATGGCAGGCACTGAAAGTTAAACTCTACCCGCACCTGCGCCCGGCCATCGAGCGCTACCGGGCATGGGAAAAACGGTCGCCCCGGTTGGCAAAGTTCACGTTTTGGACGGGGTCGTTGTTCGCAGCGGGTTTTGGGAGTGTGTTTTTGTTCCTGTTTGCCATCCTGATCGGCGTGTTCGGGCACGTGGCCACCAAGTCGAACCTGCGCAACCTGAACCAGAACGTCGCTTCCGAAGTCTATTCCGAAGACGGCGTTATGCTGGGGAAATATTTCATCGAAAACCGCCTGCCCACCGACCTCGACAGCATCTCGCCGTACATCGTCAATGCCCTGATTTCGGTGGAGGACGCCCGTTTTTACGAACACAACGGGGTGGACTTCCGGGCGACGTTCCGGGTGCTGTTCCGCACCATTTTGCAGGGCGACGAATCGAGCGGCGGGGGCAGCACCATCAGCCAGCAGTTGGCCAAAAACCTCTACCCCCGCAAGCGGCTGGGCTTCCTCACCACGCCGGTGGCGAAAATCAAGGAAATGATGGTCGCCCGGCGGCTGGAAAAAGTTTACAACAAAAACCAAATCCTGGCGCTGTACCTCAACACGGTGCCGTTCGGCGACAACGTGTTCGGCATCAAGGTCGCATCCGAGCGTTTTTTCAGCACCACACCGTACGAAATCAAAATCGAGGAGGCGGCAGTGCTCATCGGTATGTTGAAAGCCAACACCGCCTACAATCCCGTGCGAAACCGGGAGCGGGCGAAGGAGCGGCGCAACGTCGTTTTTGGGCAAATGGTGAAATATGGCCACCTCACCCAAGCCGAGGCAGACTCGCTCTCCAAGCTGCCGGTCATCCCGAAATACTACATGGAGAGCCACGACGAAGGCCCCGCTACCTATTTCCGGGAGACACTGCGCCTCGAATTGCAGGAGGAACTCAAAAAGTATTCGCACCCCGACGGCAGGCCCTACAACCTCTACACCGACGGCCTGAAAATCCACACGACCATCAACTCCAAAATGCAACAGTACGCCGAGGAGGCCGTGCAGGAGCAGATGGCGGCGTTGCAAAAATCATTCATCAATCACTTCAAAGGCTACCAGGGAGCCATACCCTGGGGCAGCGACGAACTGCTTGAGCAACAGAAAAAACTAACGGAACGCTACCAGCACCTCAAGGAGGCTGGGCTTTCGGAGGCGGAAATCGACTCCAATTTCCTCACGCCCGTGCCGATGACCGTGTTCAGTTGGGAGACCGAAACCCAGGACAAGGACACTCTGATGGCTCCGATTGATTCGCTGCGGTACTACCTCTCAGTGCTCAACACGGGCCTGCTCGCCGCCGAACCGCAGACCGGGAAAATACTGGCCTGGGTGGGCGGCATCAATTTCAAACACTTCAAATTCGACCACGTGAACGCGCTGCGGCAGGTCGGCTCCACCTTCAAGCCGGTGGTGTACGCCGAGGCCATCGAACAGGGCGTGTCGCCGTGCGAGCGTTTCCCGAACGACTTCGTCACGTACCCGGAGTACGACAACTGGGCACCCCGCAACGCCGACGGCGTGTACGGCGGCAGCTACTCCATGCGGGGCGGCATACGCTTTTCGGTGAACACAACTGCCGTGCAACTCATCCTCCGCACAGGCATCGATTCGGTGCAAACGCTGGCAAAAAGGATGGGCATCTCCTCGAAAATACCGCACGAGCCTGGCATCGCACTCGGAGCCGTGGATGCCACACTCTACGAAATGGTGCGCTTGTTTTCCGTCTTCGCCAACCGGGGCGTGTTGCCGAAACTCTACTCGCTGACCCGCATCGAAACGAAGGACGGCAAACCCATCGCCGAGTTCAACCCGCCCGACCCGAAGAGTTTCACACGGGTGTTGCAGGAGCAGTACGCCGACATGGTGCGCTACTTGCTCCAGTCGGTGGTGGACGGCGGCACGGGTGGGCGGTTGCGTTATTTGAGCGGTTTTAACTTCCCTCACGCTGCCGGGAAAACGGGTACGACGGACAACAATTCCGACGGTTGGTTCCTCGGTTTCACGCCCAACATCGTCGCCGGGGCGTGGGTGGGTGCCGAGCAGCCCCTCGTGCGCTGGCGCTCGACGAGGCTGGGGCAGGGCGGTGCGACGGCCTTGCCGATTTGCGGCAGTTTTTTGAAAAAAGTGTATGACGACCCCGACTTCAAAACCTGGACGAAAAATAGTTTTCCAGCGCTGACCGGCACTGCGGCGACGGCTTTCAACTGCCCCGACCGCATCTACCCCATCGATTGGATTTTGGATTCGATTCAATATTACGAACAAGTGCCCGCCGATTCCATCTCCGAGGAAGTGCGTCAGGCCCGGTTGCAACACCTGCGGGATTTGCTCCTCGAAAGTGGCTACCAGAACCCCGACTCAACCGATGCGGAGGTACCGCTGGATGGGGAGCAGGGCAACAACGAGGATAGCCGTGGCAATGCCGTTGAACAAAGCAAGGAGTCCGGGCGCATCCAGCGCAAGAACGAACGCCTGGAACGAAAACGGGAGCGAAAGGAAAAACGAAAGGAAATTATCGACGGGATTCTGGGGAAGGGGAATTGAAAAGAGTATTACTTGGCCTAAAATATTTTTCAAAATTGATACAAAACGAAACGGGCAGGTGGTGACCACCTGCCCGTTCATATTTCTGTTCCGTCGCCATTTGTCAAACTTTTGCTTTTACCAGTTTTTTAACACCGTTCGTCTGGCGGGGCAGTGCATTATTCAGAAAAAATTGGCTGCTTTGTAGAAAAAACCGCAGTTGCTTTCGATTTTCCGGCGTTCGGAAAATTTTTTGACCGCAAACACGGTTATTAAGCGATTGAAACCCAACAGGCCAGCCATTCTAAACCGACATTGAAATCACCCGAAACTTTTGAAGCTTATGAAAAAAGTAGGAATCGCTATCGCCTTGACCCTGCCGCTCAACGCAGCCTTCTCCCTGTTCCTGTTCAATGGCCTGAAAAGCGCTGTCGAAGATGAAATTGCGGTGCAATCATCGCCTTCCGTCCGGCTCGCCAACTACGATTACGCCTCGCCGCAGGTGAATGCCAAGCCTGCCGGTAATTTTTACATCCCGGAAGATTTTGTGCAAACCGCCAACTTAGTCACACAGGCAGTGGTGAACATCACGGTGAACAACCGGGGCACTTCCGAACCGTCGTCGGGCGGCTCCGGGGTCATCATTTCCTCCGATGGCTACATCATCACCAACAACCACGTCATCGACGGGGGCGGCAAGGTGGAAGTGTCGCTCAACAACAAGCGGATTTACACCGCCGAAGTAGTGGGCAAAGACCCCTACACCGACCTGGCATTGCTGAAAATCAACGCTTCCGGCCTCCAGCCGCTGCGCTACGCCGACTCTGACAACGTGCAGGTGGGCGAGTGGGTGCTGGCCGTTGGCAACCCGTTCAACCTCACATCCACCGTCACGGCAGGCATCGTCAGCGCCAAAGGCCGCAACATCAACATCCTGCAAGGCATGTACTCCATCGAGAGTTTCATCCAGACGGATGCGGTGGTGAACCCCGGCAACAGCGGCGGTGCGCTGGTGAACATGCAGGGCGAACTGGTGGGCATCAACGCCGCCATCATGAGCGAAACCGGAGCCTACGAGGGCTACTCCTTCGCCATCCCTTCCAACCTTGTGAAAAAAATCATGCGCGACCTCAAAGAGTTCGGCACCGCCCAACGGGCGCTGCTGGGGGTACGCATCAAAGACGTGGACAATGAAATTGCCGCCGACTTCAACCTCGGCGATGTGGAGGGTGTGTTGGTCCGCACCGTGGACACCGGCAGCAGCGCCGAGGACGCAGGCCTGGAAAAGAACGACATCATCATCGGTGTGAACGGCGTAAAAACCGCATCGGTGCCTGAGTTGCAGGAGCAAATAGCCCGCTTCCGTCCCGGCAACAGCGTCTCCCTCGACATCATCCGCAATGGCCGCCAGTTGCGAAAAGGCAACGTCGTGCTGCGGGGGATGGAGGCCGAAATGTCAATGAAAAAATAAGACGCCGGAACGTTCTCCGGCCATTCAAAAAGCCGTTGCAGTTCGCTGCAACGGCTTTTGCATTAACTTTTGTTGGCATGTATTTTGTCCCCCCATAGCAGTACGTCTCAAATCCAATTGTTAAAGCCACATCAAGAATCATTCACTGAACGCAGTACACTACCCTCTTTTTTTTGACTTGGTGAATGTCGGACATACGCCTGGGAAAACTGGCAAACATTCACCTACCTGTCCCGAAGCAAATCTACCCCATGAGAGTTGGCTTCGGGACTTTTTTTTGGGGTAAACAGATGCCAGACGGTAGATTTTAGACGATAGATTTTATGAATTTTGTCCCGTCTAAAATCTAACGTCTCCCCTCTAAAATCTAAAAAACGCTCCGTTTTTTAAACCTTCGCCCATCATCCAAGTCTATCACACAAATTCACGCAGCATTTGAAAACGTCGAACAGTGACATTGCGGAAGAACGGATTTTGGCGCTCCTGCGTGACGGTGGTAACAACGCCGAACGGGGCTTCCGCTTGCTGATGGGTCAATACCAGGAACGGCTGTACTGGCAGGTCCGCCGGTTGGTGAGCGGCCACGAGGATGCCAACGATGTGCTGCAAAACTGCTTCATCAAAATCTGGCGCAGCATCCACACGTTCGAGGGCAAATCGAAGTTGTACACCTGGCTGTACCGCATTGCGACGAACGAGGCGATTACGTTTTTGAACAAAAAAAAACAACTGCCCACTGCCTCGCTCGATGAAGGCGAAAGCCCGCTCTCGAACCGCCTGCGGGCCGACCGCCACTTCGACGGCGACGAAGCGCAGGCACACTTGCAGGAAGCCATCGCCCTGCTGCCGGAGAAGCAGCGCCTCGTGTTCAACCTGCGCTATTTCGACGAAATGAACTACGCCGACATGTCGGAAATGCTGGGCACGTCGGAGGGGGCACTGAAAGCGTCGTTTCACCATGCGGTGAAAAAAATCGAAGGGTACGTGAACGGGGCGGATTTGTATTGAACCAGAAAAATTCTTGTGAGATGAAAAACAGCGATGAATTGCGGGAGGAGTTGGAAGGGTCGCCTTTTCTCCAAAAGATGAAGGACAAGGGCGAGGGCTTCAAAGTGCCCGCCAACTACTTCAAAAACCTGCCAGACGAAGTCTGGAAGCAGGTGAAACCTGCTGCTCCGCCGCAGGAAAGCTGGTTGGACAAAGCCGAACTGTTCCTGCTGTTCCTGCAAAACCTGTGGCGGCCCCGCTACGTCCTGGCCGTGGCGACGATAGCTGCGGTGGCCGTGGCAGCAGTGTGTTTTTTCGCTGAAAAAACGCCTGGAAACGAATCACAACCCATCGCAGCCGTGCGTTTGGCGGACATCTCGGACGAGGAGCTTCAAGCTTACGTATCGGACAACATCGGCGATTTTGACCGGGCGCTTTTCACAGAAAACGACCTGGCGGAACAAGAAGTGGAACCTCACCCCCAACAACCCGCCCCGGCAAAACCTAACCTGGAGGAAATGGAAAAATACCTTGATGAGGTCATCGATGAGATTGACGTGGAAGATTTGGAAAAGCTGCTCTGATAATCATTTAAAACCCAATCCTAAAGCAATGAAAAAGCTATTTTTTGCAATTATTTTGATGTCGGCCTGCATGGTCACGAGCTTTGCCCAGCCAGGCCGGGGCGAGAAAGCGCAGGAGAAAATGGAGGCGTTCAAAATCGCCTTTTTCACCGAAAAACTACAACTGACCCCGGAGGAGTCGAAGGCGTTCTGGCCGCTGTTCAATCAGTTTGAAAACGAGCGGGATGCCCTGAAGGACAAGTACGACCTGGAGGGCAAAAAGCTCGAACTGATGTCGGACAAAGACGTGGAAGCCGCCATCATGGAGCACATCGAAATGGAGGAGCAGATGGTGAAACTCCGCCGTGACTACGTCCGCCGCTTCATGGAGGTGCTGCCGGTACGTAAGGTGGCCCTGCTCCAGCGCACCGACACGGACTTCAAACGTGCCTTGCTCGAAGAAATCAGGAAGCGCCGGGAAGCGAAACAGGGCGGGCCTAAACCTCGCAGAGGGTAATTCGATGGACGATTTTGGATTTACGATTGCACTTCCCCAAATCGTAAATCGTCAATCCAAAATCGTAAATCCCTACACCAGTTGTCCCAATTCTCCCAAGTTCTGGCCACTTCGCAACTGACCACCGCAGATCAGCGCAACAACGACAATCCCAAACCCCCTTCCTTTTTATCCCAAAACCGTTTTCAGCGCACCACAACAACCCGTTGCGTAAAGATTTGATTGTCAAAGTTTAGCACTGCGAAATACACGCCTTCTTGCAGATGGTTGAGCGGCAATACATAGCCGTTCAACCCTTGGTTGGTGTGTAGCTTGGTTTGGAAAACCGCCTTGCCCGTTGCATCCCGCAGGGACAATATGGCATCGCCTTTAGCCTTTTTTGCGGAGAAGACCAAGTTGGCTTCCGAGGTGGCCGGGTTCGGGAAAACGTTGAAATTGGCGAGCGGCGAATCGGGGTCGTTCACGGTGTTAGCGCCGCCGAGGTTGGTTTTTTCAAAAATGGTGGTGCCCGTCAGGCTGCCCCCGAAGTCAATGAAATTGATTTTCCAGATGTTGCCGTCCAGGGTTTTTACAAAATATGCACGGTCGAGGTAGAGGAGCCATGTAGAGCCGGAAAAGGCTTTCCAGTCGTAACCAATCACATCGATATCTGCGCTGAGGCTGTCCACCCAATCGTCGTAGCTGACGGTGGCGGGGTCAACGCCATTGGCCTGGGCTACCTGAACGCCGTAGCCGGAAAGGATGCCCATTACGGCTACGGGTTCGTACTCCATCGTGCCAGGGTTGTAAAACGGCGTGACGTATCGGCAATAAAACAGGTCGAATCCGCCCGCTGGCTCCACGCTGACGGTGCCGCCCGTTGTGAAGCTGAAATAGGCAAGCACCTTGCCCGCATGGTCGGTCTTGCTGATGGTTTTGGTGGCCTCGCCCGTGCCGTTGAGGTTGGCATAGCGAAAGGTGTAGGTGCCGTCAATGAGCGACTGCACTTGCAGCTTGCGGTATTGCCCATTGCGGAGCTTCACGACGAAAACCCGCTCGCCAGTGATGTTTTGGGTAGCGGGGTCGAGGATGCCCCAGCCAAAATCGAGCGGGTCGGTAGGGTCGGCGGCCTCGTTCAGTGCCCCTTTCGACCAGGATTTCTCCGCATTGAACAACTGGTAATCTTCCAAAAGGGATGGGTTGGGCTGGCTGCCGAAATCGGTGGTGATGGCATCGTAAAGTTCAATCATCGGCAGGGGCTGCCCCATGTTGGAGCCACTGCTTTCGTTGATGAAAACGCCTGCGTCCGTTGCCCCGACGCTAAAAGCGAGGTCCCAGGCATTGTTGGAGACCTGCTCTTCTTCGCCCGTGGCAAGGCTGTAGTAGCTTTGGAAGTTGTACCCCGCACCGGAATTCATTTCCTGTAGTTCCTGCGCCAGCAGGTTGTGCGATGCAAGTAAAAGGCAGAGGTAGAGTATTTGTTTTTTCATGTTGCTGCGCAATGATTTGATGTGAACAGTTTTGAGAAATTGCAGTGCAAAATTGCAAAAATAAGCCAACACAAGCGTCAGGGTTTTGTCAGAATGCCGAAGGCTGAACCATGCATTTTGCTGCAAGAAAAACCCACCCCCATAAAACTTTCCCCACCCTATCTTTGTCCTTTTTACTTTAAACCTTTTCCTTTCGCCTGCATGTCCATTTTCCATCTCGACAGCCACTACAAGCCTACTGGCGACCAGCCTCAGGCCATCCGCCAATTAGTGGAGGGCGTGAGGAACCACGAACGGGGGCAGGTACTGCTCGGCGTGACAGGGTCGGGGAAGACTTTCACGATTGCCAACGTCATCGCCCAGTTGGACAAGCCGGTGCTGGTGCTCACGCACAATAAAACCCTGACGGCGCAACTCTACGGCGAGTTCAAGGAGTTTTTTCCCGACCATGCGGTGGAGTACTTCGTCAGCTACTACGACTACTACCAGCCGGAGGCCTATATTTCCGTCACCGACACCTACATCGAAAAAGACCTGAACATCAACGAAGAGGTGGACAAGCTGCGCCTGCGGGCCACTTCGTCGCTCCTCAGCGGGCGGCGTGACATCATCATCGTGGCCTCGGTCTCCTGCATCTACGGCATGGGCAACCCGGAGGACTTCGCCACCAGCATCATCCGCATCCACGAGGGAATGAAGATGACGAGGAATTATTTTTTGTTGAAACTGGTGGAAAGCCTCTACTCCCGCACCGAGCACGACTTCAAGCGGGCCACCTTCCGGGTGCGGGGCGACACGGTGGACATCCACCTGCCCTACGTGGACTACGGCTACCGGGTGCTGTTTTTTGGCGATGAAATCGAGGCCATCGAAAAGCTGGAAATCGAGAGCGGCAAACGCATCGAGCGGCTGCCGACTGCCGCCATTTTCCCCGCCAACCTCTACGTGCCGCCGAAGGAGCGCATGGGCGAAATCATCCGGGAAATCCAGGACGAACTGTGGGAGCAGGTGAAATATTTTGAAAAAGAACAGCGCTACCAGGAGGCCAAGCGCATCAAGGAACGCACGGAATTTGACCTCGAAATGATCAAGGAACTCGGCTATTGCAGCGGCGTGGAGAACTACTCCCGCTTCTTCGACGGCCGGGTGCCGGGCACCCGGCCCTTCTGCCTGCTCGACTATTTCCCCGACGACTACCTGATGGTGATCGACGAGAGCCACGTGACCGTGCCGCAGGTGCGGGGCATGTGGGGCGGCGACCGTGCCCGCAAACTCAACCTCGTCAACTGGGGCTTCCGCTTGCCGTCGGCCATCGACAACCGACCGCTCAGTTTCACCGAATTCGAGAGCCTGCAAAACCAGGTCATTTACGCGAGCGCCACGCCCGGCGAGTACGAAATGGAGCAAACCGGCGGTGTCATCGTGGAGCAGATCATCCGCCCGACGGGCCTGCTCGACCCGCCCATCGAGGTGCGCCCCAGCATCAACCAGGTGGACGACCTCCTGGAAGAAATCGACGAGCGCACCAAGCAAAATGAGCGGGTACTCGTCACCACGCTCACCAAGCGCATGGCCGAGGACCTGGCGAAATATCTCGCAAAACTCGACATCAAAGTGCGCTACATCCACTCCGAAGTGGAGACGATGGAACGGGTGGAAATACTGCGTGACCTGCGCCTCGGCGAGTTCGACGTGCTCATCGGGGTGAACCTGCTGCGGGAGGGCCTCGACCTGCCGGAGGTGAGCCTCGTGGCCATCCTCGATGCCGACAAGGAGGGCTTCCTTCGCAACGACCGCTCGCTCACGCAAACGGCAGGCCGTGCGGCCCGCAACGTACACGGCCTCGTGATTTTTTATGCCGACCGCATCACCGACTCCATGCAGCGCACCATCGACGAGACGAACCGCCGCCGGGCCATCCAGATGGCCTACAACGAGGAGAACGGCATCACGCCGAAAACACTGGCCAAGTCACGGGAAGAAATCATGGCCCGCTCCTCCGTGCTCGACATCCGGGGCAAACGGGAATACTACCTCGAACCGGAGCGCCCGAGCATGGCCGCCGACCCGGTGGTACAGTACATGAACCGGGACCAGATTGAACGCATGATCGCCGAAACGGAAGACAAAATGAAGAAGGCGGCGAAGGAACTGGATTTCATTTCTGCGGCGCAGTTCAGGGACGAAATGCTGTCGCTGAAGGAGCGGCTGAAGTGAGGGGGTTGAAATAGCGGTTGAGGCTGTCTCAAAAGACTCAATTTATGATTTACGATTTTGGATTTACGATTCCAAGTATCCATAATGCATAATTTTAGAGGAAATTACGGGTGCAAAAAATCGTAAATCGTAAATCTAAAATCGTAAATAAGGACTTATGATACAGCCTCAACCCACTACTCAGCACTACTAATTGTTGTCGCTACCAATATCTTTCAGGATTTCACGGACATTGGACTTGAACTGGTCCCACTCTTTGTCGGCTTTCTCTCCAAATTTTTCGAGGTCCTGGGCCAGTTGTTCCCGCTTGGCTTCCAGCCTGTCGATGTCTTTTTGGATGTCAGCTTTGGCATCGTCTTTTGCTGCTTTCAAGCCGTTGTTCAACTTTTGCTTCTTCCCCATCCCCGGCATGGCGTTCACCAAGTCCCTGAAGAGTTCCAAACCAGCGCCGCCGCCCCCAGCAGCGCCGCATCGTTTTCGCCGAGCGCCGAGGGCAGCACCTTGATTTTCCCCTTGTGAAAAGCGAGGGCGTGCCGCTCCAGGCTCTCGATGGTCGGCTGGAAGAGCAAATCGCCCGCCGTCGCCAGCCCGCCGGAGAGGATGACCGCCGCCGGCTCAAACCACGCCGCCATGTCGGCCAGCGCCAGGCCCAGTACCTCGCCCGTTTGCTCGAAAGATTTTTTGGCCAAAATATCGCCCGAACTGGCTGCCTCGAAGATGTTCCGGGCCGTCATCGCCTCGAAGCTGATGCTGCGCAACGGGCTGTCAAACATGCTGTTGGCCATGATTTCAAACACGGTGCGCTTCAGGCCGGTGGCGCTCACGTAGGTTTCGAGGCAGCCCTGACGACCACAGCCGCAGGCCCTGCCGCCGGGCTGTACGCAGACATGCCCCGCCTCGCCCCCATGCCCAAACTCCCCGCCGAGCAGCCGCCCGTCCGCCACGATGCCGCAGCCGAGGCCCGTGCCGAGCGTGAGCAGCATGAAGTTTTCCATGCCCTTGGCTGCGCCAAAATGCCACTCGCCGAGGGTGCTGGCGTTGCTGTCTTTCACCAAATGGACGGGTATGCCAAATCGCTGGTACAGCGTTTTACCGAATTCAACTTTGGGCGAAAAAGGCAGGTTGGCGGCGTTCTCGATGGTGCCTTGCCGTTCGTTGGCACTGGGCGCACCGGCCCCAATGCCTTTGATTTCTTCGCCTCCGTTCAACAATTCTTCGATTGTTTCAAAGAGGTGGTGAAAAAAATCATCTTCATCCCTGCGCTCAACAGTGGAAAAGAAAGCCCGTGCGACGATATTGCCCGAAGGGTCCACCAAGGCCAGTTTGGTGGAAGTGCCGCCGATGTCTATGCCGAGTGCGAGTTGCATGGTTTGGAATGGAAAATGGAGAATTGAAAATTGAGAATGACCGTTGCGAAGGCAAATCTAAAAAGTTGGAGCAGGGGCAACGGGTATTTTTTGGAATTCACAGGCTGCCGCCCCATCTTCACCGCTGGTTCAGTGGGCAGCCCAGCAGAGGGCATTCTCAATTTTCAGTTTTCAATTTTCAATTACCATCATGCAAACCTCCACCTTTGAAGTCACCGGTGGCCGCCCGTTGAGCGGCAGCATCGTTCCGAAGGGTGCCAAAAACGAAGCGCTGCAAGTCATCTGCGCCCCGCTTTTGACTTCCGAAAAAGTCACCATCGCCAACATCCCCGACATTGCCGACGTGCGCAGCCAGATTGAACTGATGCGGGGCCTCGGCGTGAAGGTGGAGCGGCTCGCCCCCGATACGTACAGCTTCCAGGCGGACGAGGTGGATTTGAATTTTTTTGAAAACAAAAATTTCCTCGAAAGCGCCCGCCGCATCCGAGGTTCCGTGATGCTGATGGGGGCGCTGTTGGGGCGCTTCCGCAAGGCCCTGCTGCCGCAGCCCGGCGGCGACAAAATCGGGCGGCGCAGGCTCGACACGCACTTCCTCGGCCTGCAAAAACTCGGTGCCGACTTCCGCTACGATGCCGAGGAGCGCATGTATTTCATCGAAGCACCACACCTGCGGGGCACCTACCTGCTGATGGACGAAATCTCCGTGACCGGCACGGCCAACGTGCTCTTCGCCGCCGTGATGGCCGAGGGCACCACCACGATTTACAACGCCGCCTGCGAACCCTACGTGCAGCAACTCTGTAAACTGCTCAACCGGATGGGCGCAAAAATCAGCGGCATCGGCTCCAATTTGCTCACCATCGAGGGCGTCACGTCGCTTGGTGGCGCCGACCACAGGTGCCTGCCCGACATGATTGAGGTGGGCAGCTTTATCGGGCTGGCGGCCATGACGCAGTCGGCCATCACCATCAGCGGGGCCGGGGTGGCCGAGTTGGGCAACATCCTGCCCGTGTTCGAGCGGATGGGCGTGCAGATGGACATCCACGGCGACGACATCCACGTGCCAGCCCAGGCCGAAATCGAAATCCAGAGCTTCATCGACGGCTCCATCATGACCGTGTACGACGCACCCTGGCCGGGCTTCACCCCCGACCTGATGAGCATCATTCTCGTGATGGCCACGCAGGCGAAGGGCAGCGTGTTGGTTCACCAAAAAATGTTTGAAAGCCGCTTGTTTTTCGTGGACAAACTCATCGACATGGGTGCCCAGATCATCCTCTGCGACCCGCACCGGGCCACCGTCATCGGCCTCAACCGCCGCTTCCAGCTTCGGGGCATCGAAATGACCTCGCCCGACATCCGGGCGGGCGTGGCGCTGCTCATCGCCGCGCTGTCGGCACGGGGCAAGAGCGTCATCCACAACATCCACCAGATTGACCGGGGCTACGAGCGCATCGACGAGCGGCTGAACGCGCTGGGGGCGGAGATACGGAGGGTGTGAGTTTCGAGTTTTGAGGTGTGAGTTTTGAGTTGGGGGATAGGAGGATTTCGCAGTTGATACTTTCAAATCCAAAGAGAAGTTCACCGATACAGCTTCCCCCGCAGCAGCACATAATTCCTAAACCCTCCAATCTCCCTGCCCCCCAACAGTTTTTGCTCCAAAAAAGTTAAAAGCCGTACCCGGAAGCTGTCGTGCTTGTGGCGTTCCCGGTGGGGGTTCAGTTCCCGACGGGAGTAATTCAGTTGGCCTTGCCAGTCAAATTTCTCCATCCACGCTTTCATCACCGCCGGGTGTGTGCCGGTAAATTTTGCCGCCCGGCCCAGCGGCCCGTAGTCGCACTCGGCGGGGCCGTGGCGGTACAGTTCGGCCACCCGCTCCACGCCCTTGTGGATGGTGTCGAGCGACTTTTTCTTGCGCTGCATCAACTGCGGCGGGCGCACCCAGCCGTAGTGGTAAATGAAAGCAGGCACGGCGGCCACCTTCAGTTTGAAGGTCCCGGCCTGCTGGCGGTAGTTCCTCCCATCGAAACCGGGGAGGCGGCGGAAGGACTGCGCCGATTCCCAAGAGTGGAAGTCAGGGAGGTTCCGAATGATGCGGATTTCGTTTTTGTACCAGCCATGCGCCACTTGGTGGTGCCAGTAATCGCCCCAAAAATGGACGTAGCCGAACAGCATCCCCTCCACTTCGGGGTCGTGCAGGTGCGCTTCGCAACATCGGCGGATGCGGGGCAGGTACTGCTCGTGAACCACCTCGTCGGCTTGGAGGTAGAACAGCCAGTCGCCCGTGCAGTGCGACTTGGCGAGGTCGGTTTGGTGGGCGTTCTCGGTACCGTTCGGGTATTTTTCGAGGTCCCAGACGGTCTTCACGATGCGGATTTTTTCAGAACCGATGTGCAGGATTTCGGCTTCCGTGTGGTCGTCGGGGTCGCAGTCACCGAGCGCCACGATGAACTCGTCCACGACGGGCAGGATGGACTCGATGGACTGCCGGATGGGGTAGTAAAGTTTGGTGGCGTTTTTCACCATCGTAAAACCGCTGATTTTCATGCGCCGGGTTTTGGGCGCAAAGTAAAGCCGCATTTGAAAAATATTTCAAAATCCGTCGCCTGTGCCGCATCTTGCAGTGAAAATTCCGGTGGTG
Source organism: Bacteroidota bacterium (assembly GCA_016234735.1). Taxonomy (GTDB): domain Bacteria; phylum Bacteroidota; class Bacteroidia; order Chitinophagales; family Saprospiraceae; genus UBA6168. The sequence goes on from JACRAN010000031.1 coordinate 16,626, forward strand.
GTATGTTTTAACTGATGATGAAATTCCGCTTTGATGGTCAAGCAGGTGCTTTTCGAGAGGGCGGGTTCGATAACCCGCCCTCTCGAAATATCTGCATGAGTTAAAATATCCCACTACCAAAATTCCGAGCCATGCGCCATTTGATTTTCCTCCTTTGCTTCGCAATAACCGCCTGCGTTCCCGGTAAAAAACCCGACCGCAAACCCGCCCAAATCTGGCTCACCACCGGCGACGGCAGTAAAAAACTGGAAAAAATTGCGGAAGTCAACTGGACAGGCAGCGAACCCAATGCCGCTGTCATCGTCATTGGCCCCACGGTGCGCTTGCAGCCCGTCCTCGGCTTCGGGGCGGCCATGACCGGCTCCTCGGCGCAGGTATTGACGCAAAACCTCACGCCCGCAGCACGGTCGGCCCTCATGCGGGAGCTTTTCGATGAAAAAAATGGCATCGGCCTCTCGTACCTGCGCATGACCATCGGGGCGAGCGATTTCTCCTCGCATGATTACAGCTACTGTGACGGTTGCGACGAGTCGTTGCAAAATTTCACGTTGAAAGAAGACCTGTCCGAGGTGATCCCACGACTGAAAGAAGCCCTGGCCATCAACCCCAACCTCAAAATCATGGGCACGCCGTGGAGCGCTCCGGCATTTTTGAAAACCTCCGGGAGCATGGAGCGGGGGAAATTGAAGCCTGGCAGCGAGGCCGTTTTTGCCCGGTACCTGCTGAAATACGTGCAGGCAATGCAGCGGGAGGGCCTGCCTGTGAGCACGCTGACCATCCAAAACGAACCGCAGCATGAGCCGGAAACCTACCCCGGCATGTTGATGGCGGCGGAGGAGCAGCGGGATTTCATCAAAAATCACCTGGGGCCGCTGTTTCAACAAGAAAAAATCGAAACGGGCATCGTCGTGTACGACCACAACTGGGACCACCCGGAGTACCCGCTCACCATCCTCGACGACCCGGAGGCAGCCAAATTCGTCCATGGGACTGCCTTCCACTGTTACGGCGGCGACCCCGCCAACATTGCGAAAGTGGGCCTGGCGCACCCCGACAAGCTGCTGTACTTCACCGAGTGTTCCGGCGGCGAGTGGGCGACCAACTGGCGAGACAACCTGCTCTGGAACACGCAAAACATCCTGCTCGGAAACCTCCGCAACGGCTGCTCCGCCGTGCTGTTCTGGAACCTGGCGCTCGACGAAAATCACGGCCCGAAAAACGGCGGGTGCGACAATTGCCGGGGCGTTGTCACCGTCCGCTCCGATGGCACGGTGGAACGCAACATCGAATACTACGTGCTGGCGCACCTGAGCAGGTTCGTAAAAAATGGTGCCTACCGCATTCCCTCGCAGGAAGTAACCAGTTCAGGCTTGGGCAATGTGGCTTTCAAAAACCCCGACGGCAGCCGTGTTGTGCTGGTGTTGAACAGCAACGACTCGCCGCAGATGGCGAAAATCCAGGAGGAACGGATGCAGCCGGTCGTGTTTGAATTGCCTGCAAAATCAGTAGCGACGGTGGTTTGGTGAACAGTCTCGAACAGTCTCGTTCAAAGCCATTCCTAGTTTCACTTACCTATCATACCGGAAATCCACCACTACTCCATTCGCCAGCAATCCGTCAATTGACCTGCTGAATTTGCTCCCTGCAGGCACATAAACCAACAGCCGGGCGCTGTCCCCGGAAATGTCGAAAGAAACCTTGCCTTTCACGCCCTTTTTAAGCATCACACGGTTCACTGTATCGTAAATGTCAACGGACAGGCTGCCCACGTCGGTAGTAATGTTTTTCGTTTCGGAATACGGATTGTAAAAAAGGTAGGTAGGATAAGCCTTTTGCTTCTGGAACATATCGGTTGCCCGGCAATCAATCCGAAGAATTCGCTCCACGTTGGTCGGCTGAATGATGGCACCGAAAATGCCGACGTGACCGCTGCCATAGATTGAAAACATGGTTTCCGGCGGCATGCCGGGTGCCCAGAGGGGGCCGTCGCCCTGGGCAAATGGCGTGATGCCTTTAAATTCCGGGTAAATGGATTCCTTGATTAATCCTTCATAGGCGATGACGTTTTTGGTGACGGCTTTTTGCTTTGGCAGGGCTTGCAGCGAATCCGGAATCTCGTTAGGATAAAACAGCCGGGCGGCATTGGCGGCGTTCAACATCCATTTGCCCACCGAGCGGGCATAGCGCTGGTCGTAGCGCAGCATCGGAGCGAGTGGCAGAGCGATGTCGAAGGTGTTCATTAAAAAACCGTAGCCGCCATTGTGTACGGTGCTTCCGGCGATGCCGCTAACGTCGTAGCCGCCCCAGTTTCCGACGATGACGCCCCAGCCTTCCCTGCCGACGGCGTCGCCGTCGAACGTCCAGTTCAGGAACTTTTGCACGTCGTAGCTCGCTGCGGTTTCGGCGTTCAGGCGGGCTGCCATGTATGCGCCGAAGGGCATGAACATTTCGTAATTCCGGTTTTCTTTTTGCCCCGCCAGTACGGTCAGGGCGTTTTTGGCGGCTCGCAGGTATTTTTCATCCCCGAATTTCTGGTAAGCAGCGTACAATATGAACGAATAACCGGCAGCCACGTCTTCCTGCGCCGGGATATGGCTTTTGCCGGGCTGCATATTTTTAAAATCGAAAAAAGAATAGCTGTAATTACTGCCCAAAATGGAGTCCGATTTATAAAACTGCTCCGCAATGGTTCGCTGAATTCCCTCAAAACCTTCCTCCTCCGGGTAATAATTGGCAATGGCGTAGAACAGCACGTTGTTGAACACGTCGTACCAATAATCATTGCCATATCCGCCGCCGATATGGGCGCTTTTATTGGTAAAATTCTGGACGATATTCCAGCCGCTGTCCTTGTTGAAATAATTGCGGAGCATGCCTACATAATTGCGCCCGTCCTGCCTGCTTTTGTCAATGCCCGTCAGCGTTGCGCCGAGGATGGCGCCTTGCGCGCCGAGCGCCTCGTGGTTCTGCCCCTTGTTGACGGCGGGTCCTTCCCGCACGTCGCCGATGGCGGTGTACATGCCGAACGTGGCCTGCTTGAAATTTTGCCCGGTGGAATCCAGCCATATCAGCGGCAGGTGTTTTCCTTTGGCGGAAAAATCGAAGGCATATTGGTCGAAATCGAGGGCGGCTTGCTTCCAATCCTTCAGGTGGTAAGGTTCGGGGAGGTTGGGCATCTGCTCAATGCGGCGAATGGAAACCTGCTCAACCGGTAGGGCAGAAGGGACAAAAGAGGTGGTTTTGCAGGAAAGAAAACCAACGATAACCAGGAAGGAGAAGGGTATTTTTTTAGTCATTTTTTACTATCGAACGGACGAAAAAACAATGACGTACCTGATGGTGCTCCGGCCCGAGGGCCCGTCATTATTTTACTGAGTGCTATTTATTTTATTGGACCCAACATGCGCCCCCGTTTCCAACCCGCTAAAGCGCAATCACCGTCCCTTTTCCCGCCATAAAAACAAGGACGCAGGTTTTGGAGGCACCCATCGCGGGCAAGGTAAGCTTTCAATTGTTCGACGGCTTCTTTTTCATGCGCACTACCTATTTTAACATGGGAAACGGAGGAGTGGGGCGAGATTCCGGCGGATTTTAGAAGGAAGTGAACTTTCGGTTGCTGTGCTACAAGCAGCCAACGATACCAGAGGGGCTGAACCTGCCAAAGGGAAAATGGAAAAGAACCTACTGCTCTCCCATTTTCGGCTGCACCAGCTTGTTAATCATCCCATTGAAAATAAAAAAATGGAAAGGCAGCAGGCTGTACCAATAGAGCCGCCCCCAAATACCCTTGGGCCGGAAGGTTGCGGTTTGACGGAGTTCCCTGCGCTCAAGCCTTTTCACGATTTTGAACTCCAGCCATGCTTCGCCTGGCAGTATCATTTCGGCGAAAAGAAGCAGGCGACGGTTAGGTAGGTCGGCTACGAGCACCCGCCAGAAGTCGAGTGCATCGCCGGCGTAAATTTTATCGGGATTGGTGCGGCCCCGGCGCAGTCCTACGCCGCCCATGAACCTGTCTAAGTAGCCCCGGAATTTCCAGAGTAAAGTAGCATAGTACCAGCCAGTCTGCCCGCCGATGCTCCAGATGCGCTCCTGCACCGCATCCTCCCTGCCGGTCACGTCCCGTTTTTTGATGTCCCTGAAACACCCGAAATCCGGCACTTCCACGTACTCCATCAGGCGGGGATTGGTGTCAAAAGAGACGAAGGCGTCCTTCCAACTGCTGATGACCGTGTGCTGCCTGATGCGCAGGAACGCCAGTTTAACGGCATCCCGGTAGGTCATCAGTTCGATGCCCAGGTCTTCCGCCAGTGAGTTAGGGCGGCAAATAACGTTCACTTTCATGCTGTCCACCAGGTTGACGGCGAGCGGGAAGGAAGTGGAGGTGATGAAATAAAGCCAGTGCGACGAAAGCCTGGGCGATATCAACGGGAGGATGAAAATATAGCGCCGCAATTGGCGTACCTGTGCATACTGCATCAGCATCTCCCGGTAGCTCAACACCTCCGACCCGCCGATGTCGTAGTCTTTGCCGAAGGTTTCCTCCCGCAACATGACACCCTCCAGGAACCGTACCACGTTGCGTACCCCGATGGGCTGGCAGCGGGTCTTGAGCCATTTCGGGCCAATCAAGACGGGCAGTTTTTCAATCAGCTCACGGATGATTTCAAAGGAGGCGCTGCCCGAACCGACGATGATGCCCGCCCTCAGCACCGTCAGCGGGACTGTGCCGGAGCGGAGTATTTTTTCAACGTTGAACCGGCTGTTCAGGTGGTCGGAAAGTTCCGCTTCGTTGACGATGCCACTGAGATAGATGACCTGCCGACAGGAGGTTTTTTCCAAAGCCCTGGTGAAGTTTCTGGCTGCCATTGCCTCTTTTTCCATGAAATCGCCCTTGCTGCTCATCGAGTGTATCAGGTAAAACGCTACGTCCACATTTTTGGGAAATACCTGGTCGTCAACGGGTTGCAGGAAGTCAACTTCCTCAATGAGTATCTGCGGGTGGGTATGTTCCGCCTCGAAACGCTTGCGGTTTCGCACACAGCAATGCAGTTGGTGGCCCTGTTCAATCAGTACGGGTATGAGCCGTTGGCCGATGTAGCCGTTGGCACCGGTGATGAGGATTTTCATGTAACTATTTTTTCACGAGGAACAAGTCAGCAGTGCCACATTCCCAAAAAGCAGAAGGGCGTTAAGCAAGATTTCATTTTTCGGCCCACCCCCTCTTTCGGGTAAAACAGCAGTTTGGCTGAACCCGCCGCCCGAAAGTGGTACATTTATTTTAAATCTGCCACTTAGTTCCTTGGAAGCGCACGAATTTCCATCTCGTCAAATTCCGTTTTTGTCAGGAGCCGTTGCGCTTGCGCAAAAGCAATATTGTCTTCCCGGAAGATGTGCAGCTTCAACAGTTCGACCAAGGATTTCCCCTGCTCCAATGCTGCGTCAAGCACCACCAAGCGGGAGCTGACATCGGGCAGGCGCATGGCAAGCCCGAAAAAGTTGAACACGACGGCGGCAAGTTGGAGGGCTTTGACATGGTCGTCTTCCAGCATATCCACTGCGGTGAGTGCATCATGGCCCCTGCCATGCTCGCCATTTTCAATCAGCCTCCGGTGGAGCAATGGAAACAAGGTGGCTTCTTCTTTCTGATTGTGTTTGACGATGTTGTTGTCAAAAAAATGAAAGAAATCACGGAGTTTTTTGTCCGCTTCCCTGCTCAGTCCCTCATTTTGAATTTGAAGCAGTGCCTGCTCAAATGCGTCCAACTCTTTGATGCAAACCTGGTGCTCATCTATCAGTTGCCGGAGGAAGGGGTGCATTTCTTTGTATGGCACTGCTTCCAGGTTGGGGGGCGAGTAAGCATCGGGCGGGTCCATTGGCGAAAACTCCTCCTGCTCGTGTTGCTTTTCGACCTTTCTTTCCAAAGGGTCATGCTGGTTGATTACTTTTAATTCAATCATGGTTTTATCTTTTTCAAGCGGCCTCGTCCCCGGCCCCTCTTCCCGAAAAGTCGGGATTGGCTCTGCGAGGAGAGGCACCGGGGGCGAGGCCGCTTAATCTTTCGGCTCGAAAATATCATCAATCCACGACATCAGCGCCATCATGGAAGGGAAGCCAATCGTTGGCAAAGCCAGGAATGCAATGTGCTGCAATTCTTCTTTCGTAGCGCCGGCCTGCACGGCTTTCCTGATATGGGAATGAAAAGCGCCTTCCAGCATGGCGCCGCCGGAAATTGCCACTTTCACCAGTGCGCGGGTCTTTTCGTCCAATGGCCCGGCCTTGTGGACGGCGTCGCCGAGGTCGGAGTAAGCCTTCCCGATTTCGGGGTATTTTTCCATGAAGCGGGTGAAGCGCTTGGGGATTTTATCTTTTGGCGTTGTCATGTTTTAGTGTTTTGAAAATAAGTGAAATATAATAGGTTTTGTGCAAAACCTATTGGTGCGAAGTATATTATCCTTCATAAAAATAATCCACGTTTTATCCGTTTAAAAGCGAATAAATACTGTATCCCGCAAAACAAACACCTGCGATAAGATTGAGGGGGCGGGTTTTTTCCGATGGGTTGGGCATTATAAGCGCATCTATCCTGAACGGTTCGGTGAAGCGTGTTTTCACAAATACAACTGCAATGAGTACCAATCCGTAGATGATTCCTCCTGCTATGAGTAATAAATCAGATTTCATATTGCTCCCATTTTATTTTACGCCAACTTATCCGCTCCCTGCCAGGTATGTTTTGCCTTGTCCCACCAGGTTCCCCACTTGGTTCCCCAGTCTCCCCGCTCTGCGCCCGGGCGGGTGTAAAAGTGCCAGTTGACCCATGTTGCAATAACATAAAAAGCCAGCGCTCCCCAGAAAAATGGTTTTGCGCTTCCATAAGCGGTTATTGCCGCGCCAATGAGCGCGGAAAAGATGAAGGGTCCGTAAGCCGCCCAAGCGCCCGTCCAGCCAAGGATTTGCGCGCCTATCCGCGGTGAATAAGCAAATATGATGGGATACTGGCGGAAGGTAGCCGCATTGCCAATCCCAGCCATGAGGAAAATCCAGAGCATAATCCAAACGAACATTGGGAACTGCTCAAGCGAAGTGGGTGTAAGAAATCCTCCGAATATCAGGGCAAAGCAACCTGAAATTAAGCCTGCGCCTGAAACCATAATCCAGATGCTTCCTCCCATTTTGTCGGATGGCGCGCCCATGGTTGCGCGGATTAAAGAGCCAACAAGCGGACCTAAATAAGCATACTTCAAGGGGTCGGGAGCGCCTTCAAAGGCACCGTAAATGGTTTTTATCATCAGAGGGAAGGAGGCAGAAAATCCTGAAAAACTTCCGAAGGTCATCACATAAGTGATTACACAAAACCAGGCGTGCTTGTTGTCGGTCATATTTTTTATCATCCCCCCCAGGGAAGGCTTGTCAATTCGAATGCTTCGCAAAAATATCCAGCAGAAAATTCCGGCAATGAACAGGATGGGGATATACCAAAAGGCGGCGTTCTGAAGCCAGATGTCCTTTGTCACTTCTCCTTTAGTAAAAACCTGCGCTGCACCGCCCATTGCCCCGAAAGCCGCAAAACCGATAACCCAGGGGGTTACGAACTGTGTGAGCGACACGCCAAAATTTCCGATACCTGCCTGCATTCCCATTGCAAACCCTTGCAACCGCTTTGGAAAGTGCAAGCTGGTGGAGGGCATGAAGGAAGAAAAGTCGCCCCCGCCAAAGCCGCAGAGAAGCGCTATAACCAGAAAATGGGTATAGGGCGTTTCAGGGTTTTGCACTGCGAAGCCGAGCCAAATCATGGGTAGAATTTTCAGGAATGTGGCAACGGTTATTACATGCCTTGTTCCATAAATGGGGATGAGGAATGTATGAATAAGCCGGAATGTTCCTCCGGCTAATCCCGGCATTGCTGTCAGCCAGAAAAGCTGCATGGTTTCAAACTTGAAGCCGATATTAGGCAGGCGCACCGCCACCGCGCTCATCACAAACCAGGTTGCGAATGAAAATATCAAACTGAACGTGGTTATCCACAAAGTAAGGTTGGCATGTTTGCCGCCTTCGGATTTCCAGAAAATTTCATTTTCCGGTTCCCATTTTTTGAGCCATGTTGCCATATTGTAGTTTTATTATTCGTTAAGTGCGTTCCATTTTCCGCATCAGCTCAGGCGTTTCCCCATACATCATTTTTTGAACGATCCGGTACAACCACACGAGGCAGGCTACGGAAAGCAACAGCATGAACATCCAGCAGCTCGTCCAAAGGCCGGTTCCTTTGAGCAGATAGCCGAAAATGATGGGGCAGAAAAAGCCGCCCAAGCCGCCAATCACGCCCACCATGCCTCCGACAACACCGACTTCTTCGGGGAAATAGTCGGGAATGTATTTGTACACGGCAGCTTTGCCGATGCCCCATATGCTGCCGATGAGAAATACGAGAATGGCAAATACCCACACGTTGGCTTGGAAATAGATGCGGGTGACCCCTTTGGCAAGAAGTTGCTTTTTAACCACCTTGGCACCAGCCTGGACCATCGGCTCCTGCCACACATCTTTCTTGGGGAAAACTAAAGCCCTCGCCTCGTAATCCGTCTTTTCAGAGGTTCGTTTTATCAACGGATAAGCCTTTTCGCCCACCTTTATTTCAGTGTCCGACACGGCGGTCACAGTGCCGGCCCGCGTGGCCATGATGCCCCTGCCGGGGGAGTATATTTCCATTCTGGGAACGACGAGCAAAAAGCTGATGACTACGGAAGATCCCAGTACCCAATACATCACCTTCCTGGCTCCCCACTTGTCAGACATCCAACCACCAAGAGCCCGGATAACGCCGGAAGGGAAACTGAACAGTGCAGCGAAAATACCCGCCGTCACTAAGGGCAAGTAGTACACGTTCACAAAATAGGGCACCAGCCATTGGGAGAAGGCTACAAAACACCCAAAAACCAGGAAGTAATAAAGCCCAAAACGCCACACCCGAATATCTTTCAAAGGTTGCAACATTCCTTTTAATGTACGGGTGCTGGTGGCCGGTTTCTTGTTTTTTGTGAAAAGGAAAAACAGGATGCCCATGCCGAGAAGCACAGCCGCATAGACTTTCGGCAGCGTCCGCCAGCCTTCGATATCTGTGCCGCCATCCGTAAATATTTTTAATAAAGTGGGGGCAAACAAGGTAGTGAGGGCAGCGCCGGCATTGCCTGCACCGAATATCCCCAACGCTGTGCCTTGTTGGTGTTTGGGGTACCACACGGAAGAGAAAGCTATGCCGATGGCAAAGCTCACCCCGGCGAACCCAAAGCCGAAACTGGCAAGGGCATACCCCCAAAAACTATTGGCATAAGAAACCAGAAACATGGGGATTGAGCACAATACCAGCAATGTTCCGTACACGGGCTTCCCGCCGTATTTATCAGTAAGAATACCGGCGGGCAGCCTGAAAATGGAACCCGTTAAAACCGGGATGCCCAGCAGCCAACCAATTTCCACGGGTCCCCAATTGAATACCTGATTGTCAACCAGGAAGGTGACCAACACGCCGTTCATCATCCAGGCAGCAAAGCACACCGTGAATGCCAGCGTGTTGAAAAACAGCGCTTTATGAGATTGAAAAGTAGCTTGTACCTGCATTTATTCGACTTTTTTGTGAAAATCAATTCTGCCTTTTCCGGGGTATTTTTCAGAATAGCGTACTAAATATTTTCCGCCCGGTGCCATGATACTGTCAATGGGAATGGGGTGGAAGGTGTTGCAGTTCCTGTATTTTTTACCTGCAACTTCATATTCGAACTCGATGGCGTTGCCTTTGGCGAATGCCGAGCAATTGCCAGTGGTAACGCCCACTGTGTATTTTGGCGAACGCAACAAACCGTCTTCTATCAGAATCCATTTTATGACGGGAAGCA
>JACRAN010000032.1 GCA_016234735.1 Bacteroidota bacterium
ATCCAAAGCAACAGCGAACGCAGGAACGTGGTGAACGACGTGATGGCCACGAGCGACGTGCTGAATTTCTCCGCAAACCCCGCCTCGTCATGCCGGAGCGGTTCGTCCACGTCGATGAACGAAGTCCGGTAGCCGACGATGGAGTAGATGGCCTTCATGTAGCGCAGGTTTTCCCGCAGGCGGAGCAGCGAATTCAGCGCCCGGCGTGAAATGATGCGGGAATCGTGTGCCCGGTCATCGATTTGCAGGGTCGAGTAGTTCCTCAAAATCCAGTAAAACAGTTTGTAAAAAAGTCTGAACCGGAGGTTCGACTGCCGTGACTTTGCCCGCAGGTAAACAATGTCGTGACCGGTGCTGCTTTTTTCGTACATCCGTGTTACCAAGTCCGGTTTTTGGTAAAAATCGAACTCGAAAATGACAGTGTAGTCGCCGTTCGACCTGTCTAAGCCTGCCACGATGGCGTGGTTTTTATTCACCGGCGAGGAGAGGTTCAGCAGGAAAATGCTCTGTTTCAGTTCATCGGGCAGCGCCGTGAATTTGTCATCGAAGGAGTGGCCATGCGTGTTGTTGACTAAGATGATTTCAAAATCGGAAAACCGACCCTCCACTTCGCGGTACAGGTTGAGCAGGTACTCCGGCAGCCGATGTGCCTCCTCCCGGCTTTCGATGACCCCGACAATGGATATGAAACAATTGTGCATGGCGTGATAAATCAATTTGGAGGCAAGTTTCAAAAAAAATGTCAGCTACGGCAAATCAAAAATACTCAAAATTTGCATTATTTTGTTTCATAAAATTTGTATTACAGAAAAATTGGCCTATTTTTGACAAACATTTTGTTTAAAATTATTTTGATGCCGGAAAACAAAAAATACCTGAAGGGTAGGGGAGCGCAGCTCAACCCTGCCAACCGCTTTGATAAATTCGTTTACGACAGCGACCCCGCCACTGGACTTGGAGCGGATGAAAACCTGAAAACAGAGTACATCGGCGTACATCCGAAAACCATGTTGAACAAGGTCGAAAGCCCCGACATCCCGTTGGGCTGGTCGCTCAATCCGTACCAGGGCTGCGAACACGGGTGCGTGTATTGCTATGCCAGGAACTCCCACAACTACTGGGGTTTCAGCGCCGGGACGGACTTCGAGTCGAAGATTCTGGTGAAGAAAAATGCGGCGGAATTGGTCGAGGAAAAAATCAAGGGCACCAACTGGAAAGCCATGCCAATCATGCTCTCCGGCAACACGGATTGTTACCAACCCATCGAGCGGAAACTCGAAATCACCCGCTCGATTTTGGAAGTTCTCTGGCGGTACAGACACCCCGTCAGCATCATCACCAAGAATAGTTTAGTGCTGAGGGACCTCAACATTCTGAAGAAAATGTCCGAAAACAATTTGGTTCATGTCTCCATTTCCGTCACTTCGCTCAGCGAAGACCTGCGCCGTTTGTTGGAGCCACGTACAGCCAGTGTGCAGAGCCGGCTTTTCACCATCGAAAAACTATCGGCCAATGGAATCCCGGTCAACGTGATGTTTGCCCCCATCATCCCAAGCCTGAACGACCATGAGGTGTTCAAAATAGCTGAATTTACTGCCAAACGCGGTGCCCGCAGCATGGGCTACACGATTGTCCGACTAAACGGAGACATTGCAACCATCTTCGAGGACTGGCTGCGGAAAAACCTCCCTGACCGGGCGGACAAGGTGCTGAACAAAATCAGGAGCGTACACGGAGGGCAACTTGGCGACAGCCGTTTTGGCGACCGGATGCGGGGCGAAGGCAATTTTGCCGATATCATCCGAAGCCAGGTGCAACTTGCCCGGAAGAAATTTTTTGAAGGGCGTGAAATCCCACCTTTCAATTTGGAGCTTCACCAACAAATCAAAAATCCGCAGCTAAAGTTGTTTTGAAGTAGATAATCTTTGTTATGTTAATTAAATAGCGGCAATTTGGACAGCCTAAACCAACATGCTGTCCTTTTGTTACTTTTGCCGCATTAAAAAAAACAGACTTGTCAGAAGAAATCAAACCATACAGCGGGCAGGGCAGCAAAAAAAACCAGGTATCGGCCATGTTCGACAACATTGCGCCGTGGTACGACTTCCTGAACCATTTCCTTTCACTCGGTATCGACATCCGCTGGCGCAAAAAAACCATCAGCGCATTGCGCAGCCTACAACCGAGAACAATACTCGATGTAGCTACCGGCACCGGTGACCTGGCCATTGAAGCTGAAAAGCAGCTTTCTCCAGATAAAATCGTGGGAATCGACATTGCCAACGAGATGCTGGAAATCGGAAAGAAAAAGTTGGCAAAACGCAACCTATCCTCAAAAATCGAGTTGGTAACAGGCGATAGTGAAAATATTGCTTACGCTGACAATACTTTTGACGCAGTTACCGTTGCTTTTGGGGTCAGAAATTTTGAAAATCTTGAAAAAGGATTGCAGGAGATACTCCGTGTACTGAGGCCAAGCGGTAAAGTTGCAATTTTAGAATTTTCTAAACCTACCCTCTTTCCTTTTAAGCAGTTATACAATTTTTATTTCAAAAATTTCTTGCCGGTAATTGGTCGTATTACATCCAAAGACCCCAAAGCCTACAGTTATTTGTACGAATCTGTGCAGGCCTTCCCTGATGGCAAAGATTTTTTAGGGCTGCTTGAAAAAATTGGCTATAAATCTGTGACATATCGTTCCTTTACGCTGGGTGTCTGCACTTTATACCTTGCGGAAAAATAAAATAAATAACCGGTTCTATGACATTCAAATTTGTAAAGAAGTTACGAATTCCATTCATTGTTTTGTGTTTCTCTTGCTTTCTGACATCGGGCGCTTCATCTCAAACAGCAAAAGGGAACTACAATTTCCTTGATTTTAACCAGAAACCTTACTACTTCGGCATTACGCTCGCCTACAATTCTTCCAATTTCAAGGTGTTCCAGTCAAGAGATTTCATCCTCAACGACAGCATCCGCTCTGTCGAATCCGTCACAGGGCCAGGCTTCAACCTGGGAATCGTGACCAACTTGAAAATCGGGGAGAATTTCGATGTCAGGTTCCTTCCTACCCTTTCGTTTGGAGAGCGCAATATTAACTATACCGCTACATCCACTGACCGGCGACCGTTTGCCCGGCGGGTAGAATCAGTCTTTGTGGAGATGCCATTTCATGCCCGCTACAAGTCGGTGCCATTTCACGACACCCGGTTGTTCGTGATAGCCGGGGTGAAATATTCCTTTGATGTGGCGAGTGATTCACGTTCCAGACAGGCAGAATCGCTGGTGAAGATTGCCCCCAATGATTTCGCTTTTGAAATTGGTGCAGGCGCACAATTCTTTTTGCCTTACTTTATTTTTTCGCCGGAAATCAAGTTTTCGCATGGCCTGAACAATATCCTGATTTTTGATGACAATCTTGAAGAATCCAGCGTCATTGACAAGGTACTTTCACGGACTTTCACGTTTTCTTTGCATTTTGAGGGGTAGCCCCCTACCCTGTCCCTGCCCCAATAAAAAAGGCCCGTTCAATTTGAACGGGCCTTTTTTATTGGGGCAAACCAATTTTTATTCTGAAAGCGTCATGTCTTTACGAATAACGCCGGTGTATGAGCGCAACTCTATTTTGTAGGTGCCGGGGTCAAAATCAGTGAGGTTTATCTCGTAAATGGCATTGACGGGTAAATCCCAAAGTTTATCTGTCATTACTACATCGCCAGCCTCATTATAAACCCTTATGTCACTTAAGTTTACGCTAATTGTCTCAAAATCAATGTAATAGACTTTGCTTTCCTGGTCGAGGTAGAATGTCCAATCTTCATTTCCTATCGCAATGTTGTCTGAATTTTGAATTTCAGAAGGGGAGGAAGTAACAGAAGTGGAAGTTTGTGCGGTCATCTCGGCTGTTGCTACGGATACAAGCAGCAACAAGGAAAAAAGAAATTTGAATTGCATTTTAATTTTGAGTTGATAGTGAATGACAGAATGTGAAACTTGGTTTGTAAAAGCTGTGCAAATTTATGCCATTTCCCGAAACGATGAAACCCAGGTAAAACGAATTGACCGTAAGTTTGATTGCATGATACCCTTGCCAGTTTTTCTACTCATCCAAGAATGAAAAGAATGAAAAAAGTAACGCCTCGTCCTAAAATTTTATTGATTTATTCTGAATCCATGAAATGTTAAAAAAAACTTAACAACAAATACGGGAACCTTATTCCTCCCAGTTCATACATCTTTTCACTGCTTTTTGCCATCCCAGGTATCTTTTTTGTCGGTCTGCCTCACCCATCTCTGGTTGAAATGAGCGGTCCAATTGCCAACCCTGGGAAATGTCTTTCATTTTCCAGAAACCGACAGCCAGGCCGGCTAAATAAGCGGCACCGAGGGCAGTCGTTTCGATGATTTTCGGTCTTTCGACATTGGCTCCCAGCATGTCGGCTTGAAACTGCATCAGCAGATTATTGGCACAGGCCCCGCCGTCCACCCGCAGCGTTTTCAAAGACTGTTTCGCATCTTTCTCCATCGCTGTGAGCACATCTTTCGTTTGGTAAGCCATCGATTCCAGTGTCGCTCTGATGATGTGTGCATTGCTCGTGCCCCTCGTCAACCCAAAAATGGCTCCCCTGGCGTACATGTCCCAGTACGGAGCGCCCAACCCTGCAAAGGCCGGAACAACGTACACGCCACCTGTATCGTCCACTTTTGAAGCAAAATATTCGGAATCCTTCGACTCGTCAATCATCCGAAGCCCATCCCGAAGCCACTGAATAGCTGCACCGGCGATGAAAACACTGCCTTCCAGGGCGTAATGCACCTCACTATTCAAACCCCAGGCGATGGTGGTCAGCAAACCTGACTTCGAAATAACAGGCGATGTTCCCGTGTTCATCAACATAAAACAGCCAGTGCCGTAGGTGTTTTTTGCCATGCCAGGGGAGTGGCAGGCCTGCCCGAAAAGCGCTGCCTGTTGGTCGCCGGCAATGCCGGAAATCGGCAGCGCCACACCGAAAAATGCAGGCACCGTTTCCCCGTACACCTCACTGGACGGACGTACTTCCGGCAAAATGGTGGCCGGAACATCCAATGCTTGCAGCATTTTGGTGTCCCAACTCAGCGAAAGAATGTTGTAAAGCAATGTCCTGGAAGCGTTCGAGTAGTCGGTCACATGAACTTTTCCGCCCGTGAGTTTCCACACGAGCCAGGTATCGATGGTGCCAAACAGGAGGTTGCCTTTTTCCGCTTCCTGACGGGCACCTTTCACGTTGTCCAGCAACCATTTCACCTTTGTCCCTGAAAAATAAGCGTCGATGACCAGCCCTGTTTCCTTGCGCACGTACGCCTCGTAGCCATCTTTTTTTAGCTTGTCGCAGATGCCGGCCGTGCGTCGATCCTGCCAGACGATGGCATTGTGGATGGGTTCGCCGGTGATTTTGTTCCAGATGACCGTGGTTTCCCGCTGGTTGGTGATGCCGATGGCAGCTATGTCCTTGACTTGTATCTTGCTGTTAATCAACAGGTTCTGGGCAACTTTCAACTGGGTTTGCCAGATTTCGTCGGCATCGTGCTCCACCCAGCCCGGCTTGGGGTAGTATTGGGTGAATTCCTGTTGCTCCACCGCCACGATGTTGGCTTTTTTATCAAAAAGAATGGCACGGGAACTCGTCGTGCCCTGGTCGAGGGCGAGTATGTATTTTGACATGGTTGAAAATTTAGACGCTAAAAAATGTGGAAACCTGAGTCGATTTGGGAAAGTAATTTGAATTTAAAACGCTGAAATTCAATCCCGATAGCTATCGGGATTAGGTCTCACTTTCGCATCGTCCCACTTCTCACATCTAATCAGAAGTGAAGGTAGCCGTTCATCCCAATTTCGCCAACAGCCGCTGCACATCAATTTCAGCGCAGCGAAAATGCCCTTCGGGGCAGGCCTTTTTTCCGTGCAAACCACAGGGGCGGCAACGCAGGTTTTCCTCGGTTTCCAGCACAGTGGCATCGTCTGACAACGGGCCGAAGCCAAACCTCGGCACGGTGGAACAAAAAACCGCCGTGACATGTGCGTTGACCGCCGAGGCGAGGTGCAGCGGTGCCGAGTCATTGACAAAGTTCATCGCTGCACGCTGCATCAGCGCCGCCGATTCCAAAAAACTGAGTTTACCCGCTTTGACTTCGATTTTTTTATGGCTGGATTGATTTTTCAACCATCCACAAAGCCCGACATCGCCCTTCCCGCCAAGCAGAAAAATCGTGGTGCCCTCCCCCACTCCATTCATCAAAACCAGCCATTTTTCAGCCGGAAACTGTTTGGTGAACCAGACAGATGCTGGTGAAATGGTGATGTGTTTTTCAGGAAAATGCACTTTTTCAAAATCAACTTTTGATGGGTAGATTTTCGGCTTAACAAATTGATTATCAGTCCATTGAACTATCAACGAAAGATTGCGCTCTACTTCGTGGATTGGTTTTTCACCATTACTGATTCCGTGGGGAACCCGATGTTTGAAGAGGAACGACAACAGATTTTTGTCAAAACCGACGGTCGTTTTTGCCCCGGAAAAAGCGGTGAGGAAGCCGGTCGAAAAAAAACGTTGCAGGTTCACCACGAGGTCGTATCGGTTGCGCCGGACTTTGAAAATCAATCGGAACAGGTTGCCGTATTTCCGGTGTTTTTTGTCCCAAACCAACACCCCGTTCAGGTACGGATGGTTGTCGAGCAGGCTTTCATTGCCTTTGCGGAGCAAAAAATCAACTTTTGCGGCAGGAAAATGAAGCCGCAGTTTTTCCAACACAGCCGTCGCCAGCACAACGTCGCCGATGAAAGCCGTCTGCACCACCAGGATTTTTTTCAAGTCAAATTCCATGATACTTTTGTGAAAAAACGAACGCCATGCACCGGCCTATCTTTTTCATTTTCATTTTGACGACGCTGGGTTGCCAGCAAAATTACCAACTTCGGCAAGCGAAACAAATCGCCGAGGAAGTCAGGCAGGCATTTGCGCCGGACAAACGGGTGGCGTTGTTCCGCATCGACACCATCATGGTCGGCCAACCCCTGGTGGTCCGTGGCGAAACAAACCTGCCGGAAGCCAAGGCGCAGTTTTTTGAAAAAATGACGGCAGCGGGGATTGCGTTCACCGACAGCCTGCTCCTGCTGCCTGCTGCGGACCTCGAAGGCAAGGACCTCGGCGTGGTGAACGTCTCCGTGTGCAACATGCGCTCGGAGCCGAAGCACTCAGCGGAACTCGCCACCCAGGCGCTGCTCGGTGCAACTTTGCGGGTTTGGAAACGGCAGGGCGATTTTTTCTTGGTGCAATCGCCCGACGATTATTTTGGCTGGGTGGATGACGGCGGGTTCTCCTCCATGGATTCAGTGGAGTACCAAAAATGGGTGGTTTCAGCGAAGGCAATTTGCCTCCACGACTATGTTTTTGCTTACGCAATGCCGGACGAAAACGCTCCAAAAGTCTCCGACCTCCTGGCCGGAAACATGGTGCAAGTGATTGAAAATCAAGGCGTTTTCACCAAGATAGCATTCCCGGACGGCCGCACGGGGTTCGTGAAAACCAACCACCTGATGCCCCTGGGAATCTGGCTGGACAGCCGCCAACCCGATGCCGCCCACCTCCTCGCCAGCGCCGGGGAAATGATGGGCAGGCCCTACCTCTGGGGCGGCACATCGGGCAAGGGCGTGGATTGCAGCGGTTTCACGAAAATGGCTTTTTTTCTCAATGGCCTGCAACTGCCGAGGGATGCCAGCCAGCAGGTTCACATTGGCGAAACCGTGGAAACCGACACTACTTTGGCCAATTTGCAACCTGGCGACCTCCTGTTTTTTGGTAGAAAAGCCACGCCCGAAAAGAAAGAAAAAATCACGCACGTTGCGATTTACCTCGGTGATGGCAGCATCATCCACGCATCCGACCGCGTGAAAGTGGAGAGCCTGCGCCGCGGAGCGCCTGATTTCAATGAGAACCGCTTGAAATCGTTGGTGCGTTGCAAACGGGTCATCGGGCAGGAAGGGAGGAACGGGGTTTTGCGGGTAGCGGATTCGCCGTTTTACAATCCCATGGGAGAAATGAAGGATTGACGTAAACTCTTCTGATTTTCTTTGGAGTTTTCGATTCCCACAACCTATCTTTGCCGACCTCGAAGCCAGATTTTTTATCAAAAGAAGAACCTGACCGGGCTTAAGTGCCCGGTCAGGTTCTTTTCAAATAACGACAAGATGTTACCATTAGACAAATCTTATGTGAAGCAACTCGAGGCCATCAGCGCCGAGATACAGGAGTCGGACGAACTGGCCTACTACCTTTCCGAAGAGGAGGAAGTGTATTTTGATCAACTGAAAGAGCGGTTCGAGCCGAAAATCGAGGAATTGTACAACCACGTAGCCGCCGAAAACCCGCTTCAAATCATTTCGCTCGACCAGAAATTGATGGACGAAGTGTTTGAAGGGCTATTCCTGCCGAGGATTTTGGGCTACTCTGTCCTTCGGGGCGAATTGAACGACCAGTACAAATACACCCGTCCGCAAGACCACTTCAAGGAACTGTTGATGGCCATTTGCCATTCCCCAAATTTTGAAATCCTCAAAAAAAGGATAGGCCAGAGCATTCAGGTCGGGTTTGCGTTGAGCAGTGACATCTGGATAACGAACCTCCTCACGCCCATCGAAAACAAGCGCATCCGGTACTTTCTGCAAAGCCAGAAATTGGACAAGTTCCACTCGCCGGAAGCCCGGCAACAGGTGTTGCAGATTTACAAAAAACAGTTTCTCCACTTCAACTACATGACCTCCGACTTCCCGAAAAGCCTCGGCGAACTGAAGGTGCTGTGGTCGGCATTGAAGGAGTTTTTGTTGTACCGCATCGAGCGGGGCCTGAACAACGCCAGCCTGATGCCATTTTTAAAGGAATTGATTGGAAATGAAGAATTTAAGGGCCACGACGAGCACCTGCAAATCCTCGGCCTCTACGCCTGTTTTTTCGATTTGAACGCAGCAGATGCCAAACACTTGGCCACGCATTTCAACACTACCCGCCAGAAGCACCCTGAGTTTGCCAGGCATTGGCTCGCTTTCGTACTCGAAATGCACGAGAGCAAACGGGTGGACATGAATGCCCAGGTGGACGGGAGGGTTTCTGCCGTTCTCGACAAAAAAGTGAAGGATGAACTAACGGAATACTACCAACTGATGGACGTGATCCATGGCACCGGGTACCTGAACGAGGAGGCGATGGATGCGGTGAAAACTTTCTACATCCGCCACGAAGGCACTTCGCTCATCAACGAGTGTGTGCGGATGACGATTTATCACTACTTCGCCCGGTTGTTGAGCAATCTGGAGGTGGCGGACTACCACGAGTTGTTCAACATGGCGAAAATCTACACGGTTTACATCAATATTTTCGCCAACCAGCAGTTCAATCAGAGCGTGAAAGAACTGTCGATGCGCTACGTCAAACGCCTCTTGAAACATTTCACCGACAAACGGGGAAGGGACTATCAGGACATCAAGAAGTTTGTGGCCACCACGTTCCAGGACCTGAATTTCATCAAAGAAAAAGAATTGGTCGAGATGTTCAAGACCCGCAGGAAACGCAAGCCAGGAGCTTAAAAAAGAGGGTGAAACGGTGAGAGGTGAGATTCAACAGAAGCGCCAATCCGTGTGGGTTGGCGCTTCTGTTTTTACTCAGTTTTAGCTACTATCCCACCGCTCACTTTCTCCCCGTTTTTGTAGTCGTACAACATGATTACCTCCCCCTCACTGTTGTAATAAGTATTGGTGCCGTGCAGTTGGCCGTCCTTGTAATTTGCCTCCTGTTGCACCTGGTCCTTGCCCTCGTAAAACTTTTTGTACGAGCCTTCCAATTTGCCGTTTTTGTAAAACCCTTCCTCCACTTTGCGGATGTTTTTCATCCGCACGAACCTGCCTTCCAGCACATTGTTGCGGTAGCTGCACATCAAATCCGTCTGGCCATACGGCGAATACTCGAAATATGGGCCGTTCAGGTTGTCGTTGATGTAAGTGGCAATCGAGCGGGGCACATCACGTTCCTGGTTGTACACCACCCAGGTGCCGCTGCGCTTGCCGTTCAGGATGGTGCCCTCCTCCAAAATCTTGCCTTTGGCATCCAATTTTACAGCTTGTTTCAGGTCAGAACCGGCAATATCGATAACTTGAAACTCATCCAGGTTCAGTCCGGCGGCTTTGCCAGCCCCTCCCCGGTCTTCCCCACAAGCCCAAAAAGCCGTGATAATCAAAGTGAGATAAATCAAATTTTTCATAAAATTTCTTTTCGTTGGAATGAATTACGGCAGGGAAGAGCAAAATTCAATCCACAAGCCATCCCAAATTGAGCAAATGATTTGCAAACACTCCCAAAAGTCCCGGCAGGTTTTAAATTTGCTGGTACTTAAAACTCATACCATGCAATTTTCCAGAATCAAAACCCTGCCCCTGTTGCTGCTTTTGGTTTGCTTTTTTTCGAGTGGAATGCTCGCCCAAAAATCGCCCGACTGCATCAAAGCGGCAAAAATCACCCGTCCGACATTTGTGCTGGTTTCTTCCGGCAAACTGAACAAGTTTGCAGACGGAGAAGCCGATTTCTCCAAAATGAAAATCGTGAAATCCGAACTGGCCTACTACCTGCTGGCCAGCGAGCAAAACGGCAAACGCATCTTCGCTTTTGAGTTGGAGCAGAAAGGCAGACGCTTGTTCTTGAACCAAAAACTGCCCGTGCAATCCTGCTCGGAAGGTGAACTTTCCCTCGACACTTTTTTACAGGAAGATGGTAAAATCACCGGCTGCCGCATGGGGAACCACACGATCATAGAGTGACGAGGGCTTGAGCGTTTGAGGGTTTGAGTCTAAATTACATCAAACAATTTCATTAATTATCAAGCAAAATGAAGAACCCTGTCCTACGGCTTTTGTTGGTGACCTGCATTGCCATTGGCATCCTGCTCCCCGGCTATTCACAAGTCAAAAAAGTGCCCATCGTCCGCACCGAAAACGGCCTTGTTTCAGGGACAGGCAGTGCGGACGGCAAGGTGCAGGTTTTCAAAGGCATCCCGTTCGCAGCGCCGCCTGTCGGCGACCTGCGCTGGAAAGCGCCGCAACCTGCCAAAAACTGGGACAGCGTGCGGGCCTGCACCAAATTCCCGCCGAGCGCCATGCAGCCGGTGCCGGAGCCGTTCTTCGTTTGGTCGGAGGAATTCATGGCACCGAAGGAGCCGCTGAGTGAGGACTGCCTTTACCTAAACGTCTGGACACCAGCCAATTACGAAGCCAAAAACCTGCCCGTCATCGTCTGGGTGCATGGCGGCGGTTTCATGGCGGGCGCTGGCTCGTGCCCGATTTACGACGGCGAGGGCATGGCCGAAAAAGGCGTGGTGTTCATCAGCATCAACTACCGGCTGGGGGTGTTCGGCTTCCTGGCGCACCCGGAACTGAGCGCCGAATCGGGCCAGGGGTCGGGCAACTATGCCTTCCTCGACCAGTTGGCGGCGCTGCGGTGGGTGCAGCGCAACATTGCCGCTTTCGGCGGTGACCCCAACCGGGTGACGGTGGCCGGGCAATCGGCGGGGGCGTTCAGCGTGAATGCGCTCGTGGCTTCGCCGCTGGCGAAGGGATTGTTCCGGCGGGCCATCGCCGAAAGTGGCGGCATGTTCTCCGGGGACAGGGCGAAGCCGCTGGCCGTTGCGGAGCAAGAAGGTGTTGAATTTTTTAAAAAGTCTGGGGCTGCCGACCTCGCTGGTTTACGAAAACTTCCCGCTGATTACCTGCTGAAACAGCTTCCCGTCAACTCGCCGGTCATCGACGGCTACGTGCTGCCGACGGACGTGGCAACGATTTTTTCCGAAGGAAAACAAAACGACGTGCCCGTGCTGACGGGCTGGAACAGCGGCGACGGCTTCCTGTTTGGCAAGGCACCCACTGCTGACGAATTCCAGCAGCAAGTGAAGTCGCGCTACGGCAAGTTTTCCGAAAAATTCCTCAAATTCTTTCCCGCTGCGGGTGACCAGGAGGCTGAAAAGTCGCAAATCCGCCTGAACCGGGACCTGATTTTTGCATGGCAGTCGCACCTGTGGGCTACGATGCAGCGCAAAACCGGGCAATCGAAAATCTGGCTGTACCAGTTTGACCGGGTGCCGCCGGGCCGCCCCGATTTGGAGAAACACGGCGCATTTCACTCGGCGGAAATCGCCTACGCCCTGAACGCACTGCCGATGTGGCGGCGGCCCTGGGAGGCTGCCGACCGGGAACTTTCGGCACTGATGTCGGGCTACTGGGTGAATTTTGCCGCCAGCGGCGACCCCAACACGGACAGCCTGCC
>JACRAN010000316.1 GCA_016234735.1 Bacteroidota bacterium
CAATGTCGGAACTGGAATTGAAAGAACTTAAAATGCTCCTCGTAGAATGGTACGACCGAAAGGCCCAGGAGGAAATGGGCAAACTCTGGGAAGAAAAAGGGTTGAGCAATGAAAAAATGGACGAAATATTGAAAACCCGCCACCGCAGTCCATACAAATAACCAATGCTGAAAATCCTCCTCGACACCAACTGCCTGATGGTCGCTGCTCCCTCACCGCTCAAACCTCACCCAATCCAACCTGGCCATCGAGCGGCCGTTTTCCTTTTCGTTTTTGAAGATTAGCACCACGCTTTGCAGGCCCTTCGCAGGCTCGATGGGCACTTTCACTACTTCTGAGGTGGCGGCAGCTTTTCCCAGCAACTTGCCACTTTCGCTGCCGGAGCGCACCTCCACTTCGGTGCCGGGGAACAGTTTTTCATTTTTCAAAAAGCCCAATTCCAGGCTGCCCACGCTGGTCAGGTCGATATTGTCGAAGACGATGAAACGGCCGTGCATCAGGTCGGCGACGACGCTGGTGTCGCTCTGGTGAACACGCTCCCGGCGTACGCCTTTGGCGGCACGGTTGTACGTCTCTGCCTCGATTTTCGGGGAGCGCAGCACGAGCGTCTGCTTGTCGGCGAGGGAGGGCGCACCGCCGGGGCCGCCGAGGTCACGGTAGCTGGCCTGGAACACGTAGGCACCCTGCTCGTCCTTTCCCACGTGCGCCGAGGTGCGGTAGCTGCCGCTGAACGGCAGGGAAGCCGTCGCCTGCACTTCGCCTGCGAGCGACAGGATGTACTTCACGATGTCCTCCGCCTCCTTCTGGCTGAGGTTTGGGTGGGCACTCATGGCCGTTTCGCCCCAGTTGCCCGCCCCGCCTTTCATCACTTTTCCACTCAGGTTTTGCATGGCAAACTCGCTGCCGTAGTAGCGGTTGGCGATGTCGATGTAGCTGGGGCCGTTGACTTTCGAGTCCACAGCGTGGCAGGTTTTGCAGTCGTTGGCCTCAATGAGTTTCAGCCCGGTGGCGAACTGCAAACTGCCCATCGTTGCTGATTCTTTTGTTTGGTGTCCCATGACGATGGCCGCTACGTCCTGCCCTTCGGCCAGGTAGTCGATGGAAATTTTCACCCGGCGCTGGTCGAGTTTGCCAGAGGCGAGGCTGCCGTCCTCCGGGTCGCTCACGTCGAGGCGGTAGGGCAGTTCTGCATCGTCCCAGTAAAAAGTCTGGTTGCCGTCGAGGTGCCAGGCGACGGTGGGCGGCGAGTTGCCGACGATAACTCTCGTGCTGGCCCTCGAAGCTGCCCCGCCGGGGTCGGTGACTTTCAGCATAACCTCGTAGGTGCCGGGCGTTTTGAAAACATACTCGAAACCCTGGTCGGTAAAATGTTGCGGGTTGCCGCTCATGGTCCAGTCGTATTGCAGGGCATCGCCGTCGTAGTCGGTGGAGGCAGAGGAGAGGCGAACTTTGAGCGGAGCGGCACCCGTCAGCGGCGCAGCTTCGATGCGGGCGACGGGCTTGCGGTTGCCCGGTGCGTACTCGATTTTGTTCAGGCGGGCATCGGGGTTTTGGGCGAACCACTGCGTACCGTATTCCAGCACGTAGAGCGCCCCGTCAGGCCCGAAGGCCATGTCCATCGGGCGGTTCCAGGTCTCGTTGGGCAGGAAGGGGTCGGCCTGCACGAACTTGCCTTTTTCATCCATCGTCACCACGAAAATGAAGTTGCGCATCCACTCGTAGATGAAGAATTTGTTCTCGAAATATTCGGGGAAAAGGGTTTGAGAGTTTGAGGATTTGAGGGTTTGAGAGTTAAAATCCGAAGCGTGGAAAACCGGGCCGGCCATGGGGTTCTTGCCGCCGGTGCCGAGCCAGGGGAATTCGATGCTCTCGTCGTAGGAGTACCAGATGAGCGGTGATTTGACGGGAGGCAGTTCCCGCAAGCCGGTGTTGAAGGGCGAAGCGTTGACGGGGGCTTTGGGGTCGAAGAGGGGGCCGGATTTTTTTGTGGCAAAATTGTAATCGAAGTAGATGTGGTTGCCCCGGAAAAGTGGCCAGCCGTAGTACCCGGCTTCGCAGGCCCGGCCCCAGGAGTCGTAACCTTTGGAGCCACGCCCGGCACCGTCCTTGCCAGCGTCGGGGCCGACATCGCCCCAGTAGAGGCAGTCCGTTTTTTTATCGACGGCAATGCGGTAGGGATTGCGGCAGCCCATCACGTAGATTTCGGGACGGGTGCCGAGGGTGCCTTCGGGGAACAGGTTGCCCTTCGGAATGGTAAAAGTTCCGTCGGGTTGGGGCGTGATGCGGAGGATTTTTCCCCGCAAATCATTGGAGTTGGAGGAGGAGCGGCGGGCATCGAACAGTTCCCGACCGGGCCGCCCGTCGGAGGGCGAGAAGCCGTCGGACTCGAAGGGGTTGGTGTTGTCGCCGGTGGAGAGGAAGAGGTTGCCTTTGGAATCGAAGTCGATGGAGCCGCCGGTGTGGCAGCAGCCGACCTGCTCCGGCACTTCGAGCAGCACCTTCTCCGTGCTGTGGTGGAGCATGTCGTTTTCAAAAACAAAACGGCTGAGGCGGTTGCGCCGCCCGCCTTCCATCAGGGAGTAAAAAATGTAAATCCATTTGTTTTCCGTGAACTTGGGGTCGAAAGCCACGCCCATCACGCCCTCCTCGAACTCTTTGTAAACAGGCATGTGGCAGATGGTCAACACGGTATCAAGGTCAGGGTAGTAGATTTTGATGGCACCCTTGCGCTCCACGAACAGCACCCTGCCGCTCTCATCGGGGAAGACGGCCAACTCCGTCGGTTCGTCCAAATTCTCGGCGAGGACGGTGCGCACGAATCGGTCGGGTGGCGGGATGCGCTGCGTTTTTGCCTTCGAGTAGTCGAGCCGCCCCTTGCCGATGGCCCACTCGATGCCGCCGAACAGGTGTTTCAAAAAAACGGGGTCGGTGTAGTGCTCCTCCCGATGGCCGAGGCCCGTGTAGAACGAGCGCCCGCCCTCGTACTCCTGCGCCCAGGCGATGGGGTGCGAGGCACCGTGCCAGCCGCCCTTGTAGCTTTTTTCATCGAGACTCAGCAGCACTTTGGCCTCCTTCGGCAGGAAATCGCCCTTGCCGTCGAAAGACCAGCGGAGTTCCGGGGCCACGTTGATGACGTAGCCTGCGGAATCGGCCTCTTTTTTCACGTCGGAAGCGGAGAGCAGCACCTTGTCGCCAGGCGGCACGGGCTTGTAATTGTACCACTCGTCGGTGAGCGGCCAGTCGGCGGGGAGGTGCTTCGTGGCGGGGTGGTTGTTGTCCGTCACATGGATGATGGCCGGTTGAATCTCCGGGTGGTTGTCGAAAGCGGCCCCGACGAGCTTGCCGTACCACCTCCAGTCCATCTCGGTGACGGCGGCGGCGTGTACGCCCACGAAGCCGCCGCCCGCTTCTATAAATCTTTGGAAATCAGCTTGTTGCCAATTGTCCAGCACGTTACCGGAAGTGTTGAGGAACACCACCGCAGCATAGTTTTTCAGGTTTTCTTCGGTGAAAACGGTGCTGTCCTCCGTCGCTTCCACGAGGAACCCGTTGTCGGTGCCGAGCTTACGGATGGCCTCTACCCCTGCCTCGATGGAGGCGTGGCGATAGCCGTCGGTCTTGGAGAAAACGAGTACCTGCGGCTCAGGGCCGCAAGCGGAGAGCATCAGGATGGCGAATCCAATCAGCAGAAAAAGCGGGAGTGGTTTGACGGACATTGCCTTGTTTGTTTTGAAGGGCAAGGATAGGGATTTTTTAGGGATGAGGGATGAGGGATGAGGGATGAGGGATGAGGGATGAGGGATGAGGGATGAGGGATGACTTACAGAAAAACAAGCAGATTATTCGTCATTTGTCCTGAAAAAGCTCGACCTTTCCGGCGGATTGCCGCTGTGCACGCGCATTGACGTCAATCCGAAAAATGAAAGACGCAATGCGTGAATACAAGTGTTAGTGGCAAAAAAAATAAACAAAACAAAAATGTATGAAACTGGTATTACGTATTCCGATGAAATTGACCCCCCTATTCCGGCAAGCTGACCCCCCTTACGGAACTTCAGGATGCATACGAAAAAAAAGCTCATGTTCACGGTTAAAAACAAACCACAGGACATGAGAAAAATCAAACGTATGGATCACATCAGAAACATTTTACAAACGTTCCAGACGACGCAGTCAATCAAAGCTACCACCTGCCAGTTAAAAATCACTCATAATGTGGCACTACCCGTTTCCTGGTTGGATACCATCTATTGAACTTCTTCAATAAAATAGAACTTATCTACAAACGGCTCCTTACTCGGATCTTGCCACCGATCAACTGTACCATCTGTTGGGTAATAAAAGAGAACGGACTTTCCGAACATTATACGGTTATCACTCATATATGAGGCGTCATATTTAGGATACCATTCTTCATAATCGGCTAAAGTATTAACCATAATAAACCTATCACCCCACGGATCATCAAACACCGCAATTTTCTTACTCTTAAAATCTTGCAAAATCAATTCCCGCCAATCATCACTATCACTTATACTGTAAAAAAAGATTGTGGCTTTTGTTTTATCAGGAACTGCAATAAATTTTGCTGATGCTATTGCTTCTGAATATTGTTTTAAAATCACTATTTTTAAATACCTGTCTTCTCCAGCTTTTATAACGCCTTTTTTCCCTCCCGGAATAAGTTCCTGCCCCCAAGAAAGGCTGCTTA
>JACRAN010000317.1 GCA_016234735.1 Bacteroidota bacterium
AAACTTGTTTTCTTTTCACTCGTAATAATGCTGGTTTTTCCTGCAACAAGTAGGCAGATTGATGGCTATAGTATTGCTTTGGGCAGGTGGCACAATGCTCCTTCGAAAGGCCAGGGTGGGTTATGCCGTTTTGCCGGGTGTGTTTTGTGTCAGGAACAAGAGCAGGGCAATTTGGAAGACCATTTCATTCGTAAAAAAAATGAATTCGTCAAGTGCAGAAAGTGTAAAAGCCTGCTATTCACGCAGTTTTGCACAAAGCAATTTGTGATGCAGAATCATACGAACTTTTCACCTATGAAGATAGGTTGAATACGTACAGTT
Organism: Bacteroidota bacterium; assembly: GCA_016234735.1. Lineage (GTDB taxonomy): Bacteria > Bacteroidota > Bacteroidia > Chitinophagales > Saprospiraceae > UBA6168. The sequence goes on from JACRAN010000317.1 coordinate 322, forward strand.
TCTAATTAATCATATCTCTAAATTATTAAAAATTAGCATCTTAGGAGATACAAACCGCTTCCTTGTGGATTGGTACCGTTTCGTAGATGGTTCGACACACGGGGAGTTTTGTGACATAAATGCCGTTACCTTTAACCATCATTTTTAATTAAACAAGCTGGCTATGGGGCAGAGTAATTTTAAAGACCGTCATGCCATTTTTCATCTGATTTCACAGTATGAAAATATGTTGGAGAAGAATCGTGTTTTCTTCGCTAACTTGCAATGCTATCACGAGTTGATAGATTACTACGAACGGGAATGCCTGCTAGACAGGGCATTGGAAGTGGTTGGCTCTGCCATCCTCCAGGTCGGGCTTTCGGCAGATTTTCTGCTGCGCAATGCCGAACTTTTATTGGAAAAAAAGCAGGCAGAGCAAGCATTGTCCGTAATTGACCAGGCCGAGATCCTTGCACCAGGCTGCCTTCGGGCTTCCATCCTGAGGGCTGAAGGCTTCGCATCGCTGGGGATGCTTGATGCAAGCCTTGCTTTGCTGGACAGCCTCAAGGAGGATGCTTCCACTGAGGAGTTAAGCAATATTTACGTTTGCGAAGCCCTTATCTACGACAACCTGAAGGAGTACGAGCGGATGTTTTTTGTGTTAAAAGCGGCCCTTCAGGAAAATCCTTCGAACACAGAAGCCCTTTCAAGGATGTGGTACGTTGTCGAATACGCCCGGAAGCACGAAGAGAGCATTAAGTTGCACGAAGAAATCTTGGAAGATACGCCGTACAATGCCCTGGCCTGGTACAACCTCGGCGCGGCGCACCACTACCTGTGCAATTATGAAGAAGCCATCGAAGCCTACGAGTTTGCTTTTTTGGCAAAAGAAGACTTTGAATTCGCTTACCGTGACTGCGCCGAAGTTTGTCTTTATGTCGAAAACTACCAGAAAGCGCTCAATTGTTATCAGGATGCTCTTGAACGCTTTGAGCCTGACTCCGACCTGTTCCTTCACATTGGGTTGTGCTACGAAAAAATGGGGAATTACGTGGTGGCCAGGGATTTCTTTCAGCGGGCGGTAGAGTTTGATTACTACTGCGCCGAGGCCCACTACCACATTGGTTGCTGTTTCAGCAAACAAAAAGAGTGGCAAAAGGCCATCGCCGTTTTTTTGAAGGCCATCAAACTTGAGGAAAAAAACGAGGAATACTACTCAGCGCTCGCCGAAGCGTACTCCAGCGTTGGCAACCTCAAAAAATCAGAATTTTATTTCCGGGAAGCTGCGGATACCGCCCCGGAAGAACCTGCTCACTGGATTACCCTTGCCCGCTTCCTGATGAAAAATGGGCGCCCGGACGATGCTCTCGAAGTGCTGGACGAGGCTGATGAAAATACTTATGGCCCGGAGTTGTTGTATTGCCGAAGCGTTTGTTTGTTTGAAATGGGCAACAAACAGGAAGCGCTTCTGGTGCTGGAAGAAGCACTGTATGAAGATTTTGATGCCCATCAGGCACTTTTTCACATGATGCCGGTTTTGGAAAAAGATAAAGAAGTAAAGGCAGTGATTGCCATTTTTCAGCCAGATTGATAGCTCACCCTATTGTAATCGAGCTATTTAACTTACTGTACACACATATTGCTTCTGTTTTTTTACACGGAAGTAACTCACCCTGGTGGAGGAACGATGCCTGAGTAAGCGAGAGGTGTCGTTCCTTTTTTTATATGCCATTGTCAAGGTGCCAGTCGCTCAATGAGCCAGCCCCCATCAGCTTGTTTTGTGTATTGAAAACGGTCGTGAAGACGGCTGGACTGTCCTTGCCAGAACTCAATCAAAGTAGGTTTTACAAGATACCCCCCCCAGAATTCGGGCAACGGCAATCTATCCACGCCCTGGAATTTCTTTTCTGCGGCTTCAACTTTAGCCTCCAATACTTCACGATTTTCCAACAAACTGCTCTGCGGCGACGCCCACGCTCCTATCTGACTGCCCCTAGGCCGGCTTTGAAAGTAGGACTCTGAAGCTGCCCGAGGCAATTTTTCGACCTGGCCTTCAATACGTACCTGCCGCTGCAAGTCAAGCCAAAGAAACACGAGTGCAACATTGGGGTTAGCCTCAAGTTCCCTCCCTTTACGGCTTTCATAGTTGGTAAAAAAAGTAAAGCCATCAGGGCCGTAGTCCTTCAAAAGGACCACCCGGGCCGAGGGCCTCCCATCTGGGGTGGAAGTGGCCAGCGTCATAGCATTTGGCTCTCCGGCACCTGCCTTCAAAGCATCCTGAAACCAGTTGTGGAATTGGGCAAACACATTAGCATCCAAATCATTGATTGTCAAACCATTAGATTTGTAATCTTCTCTTAAGTGCAATAACATGGCGGAATAATTTTATCACTGAAAGAGGTGCAGCTTTGAATTTAAAAGACAAATGGAAGGAAAAAAGTTGAAGGAAAGAAAAAAAAACCCTGTCAAGCTACTTGACAGGGACAAAACAAAAAACAAACACTATGAACAAACACTAATCTTTAGTCAATTTGGAGACAAGAAGAAAAAAAGTCCCCCGATTTGGCCGGGGGCTACATAAAAAACAAAAACTATGAACAAACACTCACCCTATATTCTTGAGAATCAAAAGCCCAAGTCTAAACGGGACTTTCGAAACGTAGTTTCAGTCTGAAATTATTTTTTAATAAATATTTTCGACCGTTGGTCGAGCCTATTGCTTCTGTCGATTTCGTCAATTTATGTTTTTGTAAATGTCAAGAAACGTGCCAATCTGGCATCGTCAAATTGAGAAGGTTCCTTCTTTTGGAGGCAACACACCTGTTTTCAGGAAAACCTTTCAAAACACAGGTTTTTTAAAGAGAAAATAAGGAGGCAGAATGAAGAACTGTGACTTGACATTGGCCATACATATAAAAACTGGGCGGAATAGCCGCAGGCTTCAGGTTTAGTTTCTTTAATTCTCTGCCGGTAGAGGCAAGGCATCGTTTTTGTGACCAAACCCTGATGAACAATCAGGCGATTGAAACATATTACCATCAATCGTGTTAAAAATCGTCGATTTCCTTAATCTCGAAGAAACATTTGACGGAACATCTTGTCTTTGAAAAAGCTCATTCCTTTCACCAAAATCATTAAATCATGAAGAAGATACTTGCTATTATTGCTTTTGGAGCAGTGGCCGTTGGGTTCGTTTTGATACCCAAATTCACTTCCAAGAATGTCGGAAAGGCTGCAAATCCAGGCCTGACTTTGGGCCAGATTGCACCTGATTTTAGCCTGAGGAACGTCGATGACCGCATGGTGTCATTAACTGGCGTGAAAGATGCCAACGGCAATGCCCCCAAGGGCTACATTGTAACCTTCACTTGCAACACATGCCCATACGCCGTCATGTACGAAGGCCGCCTCATTGATTTGCACCTTAAATTTGCCCCCAAAGGCTGGCCGGTAGTGGCCATTCAGCCCAATGACCCCGACATGAAGCCGGGCGATAGCTTCGAGGAAATGAAGGTGCGGGCCAGCGAAAAGAACTTCCCGTTCGTGTACCTGATTGACGAAGGCCAGAAAGTGTTCCCACAGTACGGTGCCACCAAAACGCCCCACGTTTTCCTGCTGGACAGCACCCGCAAAACAAGGTACATCGGCTCGATTGACAATAACCCGCAAGATGGAGAGGCGGCAACCCGCCACTTCGTAGCTGAAGCTATCGAAGCTATCGAGGCAGGAAGAGAACCTGACCCGAATTTCACGAAAGCTGTTGGCTGTGGCATAAAAGCAAAGTAAAAACAGCATTTCCAACCGAAAACTTCAGTCGTCGTTTCCGGTTGGCAATCACCCCATCTCCCACTTTGAAGGGGGGTAAACCCTTACCTACCGATTTCCCTTTCAGGAAATTGAACTCCAAACATGCCTACCTTTGTTTTCTGTCCAGAACCTTCATGATTCTTTGAAGGCGGACTGAAAACAACTGTGATGAAGTTTGAAATCGCTAAAAAAAGGCTGTTCGTTCATTCTATTTTTACAAAAATCCGCAATATCAGGGAAAGCGGTGCCATCCTTTTCATACGAGGGCCGGAGCTTCAAAAGAAGACCGCTTCAAATCTCCGACGTGTTGCCAGGGTTCCACGGATGATGTTTTGGGCTTTCATGATGGAGGGCATCGAAACAAAAAAGATGGTGCAGACTTTCGTGAAACAAGGCCAGGGCCGCCTGCTACTCTTCAAAAAATCGGAGCCTCCCACCGAACAGGAAATCCGGGAAGCCATCGAACAACTCAAGGATTTGCCAAAGTTCCTACCGTTTTTTGTGTTCATCACCGTGCCCGTTCCGGGTGTGACGGAAAGCTACGTCCTGCTGGCGGTGACGCTGGAAAAATGGCTGGGGCAGAAATTCAGTCTGCTACCGACGCATTTCAGGAAGGTTTTCCAAAAGAAAAACGAAGGTCAAGGCGAGGGAGAATACCCTGCCAAGTGAATCTTGCCCAGCCGCTTTTTTTGATTTCCATTTCTTTTCCTAATGTTGCCCCGAAAGACTTCAACCATTGTTTCAACCAATCGTAGCAAATCATCATGAAAAAAATCATGCTTTCCATTTCGACTGTACTTGCTCTCGGTTTTGCCGCTTGTGGCGGAGAGGCAGGGCACGACCATCAGCACGGCGGCGATGGAAAAACCGAGTCCCGTGCAGCAGCGCCACATGGCGAGGGCAAAGAATTCACTTCCGCTTTTGTTTGCCCAATGCACTGCGAAGGCAGTGGAAGCGACCAGCCCGGCACCTGCCCTGCCTGCGGAATGGACTACGTGGCACAGTCCGAACCCACGAAAGATGGCCACAAACACTAAAAAAAACGGGGCAGAAAGTTTTTAGCTTCTGCCCCGTTTTTGATTGAAAAATCAATGCTCATGCGGGTTCTCGTACTTGTCTCTTTTCTTTTTTCAACACAAATCGTCCTGTTTTCCCAAAGCAAAATACAGGCGAAACTCGAATCCCTCGAACGCCAACGCTTCGAGGCGATGACTACAAAAAATATGGCCTTCCTGGAAAATGTGCTCTCCGACGACCTCGCCTACACCCACTCGAACGGCCTGTTTGAGACAAAAAAAGAGCACGTCGGCAGCATCCAATCAGGCACACTGGTATACAAATCCATGAAGCCCGAAGACCTGCAAATCAGAGTGTACGGAAAATTCGCCGTCATCACCGGCCTCGTCAACGTCACGGGCGTTTTGAAGGAGAAAGATTTCGCCGTCCGCCTTCGCTACACGGATTTTTATGTGAAGAAAAAAGGCCGGTGGCAATTGGCCGCCTGGCAATCGACACGGGTGGATTGACGATTTTTGGACTGCCGATTGCTGCTTTTTGAAGCGGTGCAATCGTCAGTCGTAAATCCAAAATCGTAAATCATTTCCCCGTCGTGAGCGGCCCGGCCAACGATTCCATCGTCTCAATCATCCGCAACAACTCAGCCCGGTACCCATTTTCGTCCTTGCCCATGTGGGCCTTGGCCAATTTGGCGGCATGACCGTAGGTCGCTGTGCCCTTGAACTCCGAATTGCGGAGCAACATGCCAAACTCGGCCACCGCCGCAGCGAAGTATGCCTCGTCGGGCACCCGTTTGTTTTCCTGTGCGGAAATCGGCGTTTCGATGAGCTGGCTCTGGTGGCCGTCGGGCGTTTTGTATCGCAGTTTGATGTTGGCCGCTTCGCCGTTTTTCACGGGCTTCGCAGGGTTGGAATTTTGGTATTTCAACGGGTCAACGGAGCCGAGGAATGGACTTTCGATGCCCGTCGGGATGACTTCGTAGAGCGCCGTCACCCGGTGACCGCTGCCCAGTTCGCCCGCATCTTTTTTGTCGTCGTTGAAATCTTCCTTGTTCAACAGGCGGTTTTCGTAGCCGATGAGGCGGTAGCCCTGCACGTAGGCCGGGTTGAACTCAATCTGGATTTTCACGTCCTTCGCAATGGTGAACAACGTGCCGCCGAACTCATTCACCAGCACTTTTTTGCCCTCGTTGATATTGTCGATGTAGTAGTGGTTACCATTGCCCGCATCCGCCAGTTTCTGCATTTTGTTGTCCTTGTAGTTGCCCATGCCATAGCCGAGCACCGTCAGGAACACGCCGCTTTCCCGCTCATTTTCAATGAGTTGCACCAGTTCGCCATCGCTGCTCGTGCCCACGTTGAAGTCGCCGTCGGTACAGATGATGACCCGGTTGTTGCCTTCCTTCGCAAAGTTTTCACGGGCTGTCTGGTACGCCAGCTTGATGCCGGCAGCACCCGCCGTCGAGCCGCCCGCTTCGAGGTTGTCGATGGCCTCCCTGATTTTTTGCTTGCCCTGACCGGAGGTGGACGGCAACACGAGGCCCGCCGCACCGGCGTACACGACCATCGCCACCCGGTCCTGCGGACGCAGTTGGTCCACCAACAGTTTCATCGAAGACTTCACCAGCGGCAGCTTGTTCATGTCCTGCATGCTGCCCGACACGTCGATGAGGAACACGAGATTGGAGGGCGGCAGGCTTTCCGTGTCCATTTTTTTGCCTTGCAAACCGATGACCACCAGCTCGTGCCGGGCGTTCCAGGGGCATTGGAATTTCGTGGCATTGACGTTGAACGGGCGCTCATCGTTAGGCGCAGGTGCCGGGTAGTCGTAGTCGAAGTAGTTCACCATCTCCTCGATGCGCACGGCATCGGCGGGCGGCACCTGGCCGTTCTGGATGAAACGGCGCAGGTTGCTGTACGAGGCAGCATCCACGTCGATGGAAAAGGTAGAGAGCGGCGTTTCCACCGCTTTGAAAAAACGGTTTTCGTTGATGCGGTCGTAGTCTTCGGTGTTGAAATTGGGGTAGTCGTCGGCATCGTAGTACATGCCGGGGGCAATGCCGGAGGGCATGGACGCGTCGGCGACCTTCATCTCCGCCCTGCCTGCCGAACGCTTTGCCTTGTCCATTCCGAGGGCCGTGATGACCACCTCTTCGAGCACCTGCCCGGACACCATTTTCACTTCGACGAAATCGCCTTCGCAAACCTTCGCCACTTCCTGTTGTTGGTAGCCGGTGTAGCTGAAGGTGAGTGTTTCGCAGCGCTTGGCGGTTTGGATGGAAAACTCGCCGTTCACGTCCGTGACGCAGCCCTGCGAGGTGCCTTTGACGGCAATGCTCACTCCGATGAGCGGGCCGGCTTCATCCACGACCTTGCCTTTCAAGGTGTGGGTTTCGAGGTTGACGAAAGTGGCACCTGCGGTGAGCAGGAGCGTGAGCAGGCTCAGAATTGCTGTTTTCATGACTTAATTTTTTTTGTGAAAAATTTGAAGAACGGGGCAAGGATGTCTGGGTAGGCAGGAATTACACACGGGCGTTAAAAATTCAGGCAAAGCTGTTCTCTTGCACCGCTTTTCCTTTGCAGGTTTCATGTTTTCGTACCTAACGTTAGGTAAGTGTCCTTTGAATTTTCGCTATTTTTGACAAAAGTCATCTTCGTTCCAAGATTGCTGTCTTACTTTTGGCAAGTTTGAATTGATAAATAACGCCAGCCACAAACGACATGGGAAATTCCGTCACAGAACTCAAGCAGGGCCGCACCGGGCGCATCACCCATTTCACCGATGACCAGATAGCCGGGAAGCTGACGACGATGGGGGTGCTGCCGGGCAGCAAGGTGCAGGTGGTCCGCACTGCCCCGTTCAGTGGTGGCTTCTACCTCAAGGTGGACGGCATGAACATCGTGCTGCGGGCGCACGAAGCCGACAACATCATGACGACAGCGGACGAATGAACATCATTGCACTTGCAGGAAACCCGAACAGCGGCAAATCTTCCATCTTCAACCAACTCACGGGGCTGCGCCAAAAAGTAGCCAACTTCCCCGGTGTCACCGTCGAAAAAAAGTCCGGTAAATTCCAACTCTATGACAATGAAGAAGTTACGCTCATCGACTTGCCGGGGGCTTACAGTCTTTACCCCAATTCCGAGGACGAGCGGGTGGTGCTCAACGTGCTGACCAACCCGGCGGACGAAAACTATCCCGATGTGGTCATCTACGTCGCCGATGTGACCAACTTGGAAAAACACCTGCTGCTGCTCATCCAAATCAAAGACCTCGGCCTGCCCTGTGTAATGGCGCTGAACATGTCGGACGTGGCGGAAAAAGAGGGCATCCGCACCGATATTGAATTGCTGTCCGGTTTCCTCAAAGTGCCCATCGTGCCGGTGAGCGGGCGCACAGGAGCCAATATCGACAACTTGAAACAAGTGGTTTCGGCCATTTTGAAGGACAAAACCGCCACGCCACTGCTTTACCAGCCTGGGCCGACCGAGCAAAAAACCATCCACCGCCTACAAACCGAAATGGCCATCGAAAACCCCTACCGGGCCTTGCTCATTGCCCATCATTTCAAAAAACTGCCTTTTTTAAAACAGGTAGAAAAAGCCGCCATCGCCCGGATTTGCGAAGCAGAAGGCTTCAACGACATGCGCCTCCAGATTGCCGAGACCATGCGGCGCTACGAAGATTTTACGCCCGTCCTGCAAAAATCCATCCGCCGGGAAGCCGAAAAAACAACGCTCACTGACCGCCTTGATGCCGTTTTGACCCACCGCATTTTTGCACCGGTCATTTTTTTTGGGATAATGTTCCTCGTGTTCCAGGCCATTTTTGCCTGGGCAGTGTACCCGATGAACTGGATAGAGTCGGGCTTTAGGGAGGCCGCTGATTTTTTAAAAGCAACACTCCCGGCAGGCTGGTTCACCGACCTGCTGACGGAGGGTGTGCTCGCCGGGCTGGGCGGCATCGTGGTCTTCGTGCCGCAGATCGCCATCCTGTTTTTGCTCATCACCATCCTTGAAGAAGTCGGCTACATGGCCCGTGCCGTGTTCATTTTCGACAAACTCATGCAACAGTTCGGACTGAACGGGCGCAGCGTGGTGGCGCTGGTGTCGGGCGGGGCCTGCGCCATCCCGGCCATCATGTCCACCCGCACCATCAACAACTGGAAGGAGCGGCTCATCACCATCCTCGTCACACCGTTCATCAGTTGCTCCGCCCGCATTCCGGTTTACTCGGTGCTGATTGGTTTTGCCGTGCCGTCGAAGTCCTTGCTGGGACTGTTCAACCTGCAAGGCCTGTCGTTTATGGGGCTGTACCTGCTGGGCATCGGGGCGGCATTTTTTTCCGCTTTTGTCCTGAAAAAAATACTCAAATCCGGCGAACCTTCGTGGCTGATGCTGCAATTGCCGCCTTACCGTCTGCCCGTTTGGCGCAATGTGTGGCTGACGATTTGGGAAAAAGTTAGGTCGTTCGTGGTGCAGGCCGGGAAAGTCATCCTGGTCATCAGCATCGTGCTGTGGGGCCTGGCGAGCTATGGGCCTTCGGCAAAAATGGGACGGGCGGAGCAAGCCGCCATTGCGCAGGCAAAAGAAAAATCGCTCAACGAGAATGAAACTTCAGACCTCGTAGCTGCCCACAAAATCGAGGCATCCTACGCCGGGCACCTCGGCAAATTCATCGAGCCTGCCATCCGCCCGCTGGGGTTCGACTGGAAAATCGGCATTGCACTCGTTACGTCGTTTGCCGCCAGGGAAGTGTTCGTGGGAACGATGGCCACCATTTACAGCATCGGCAGCACCGACGACGAAGCCTCCATCCGCGACCAGCTCGCCGAAGCCCGCCGACCGGATACCGGGGCAAAAGTTTACACCGCTGCCACTGCCATGTCGCTACTTATTTTTTACGTGTTTGCCATGCAGTGCATGAGTACGCTGGCCGTTGTGAAACGTGAAACTGGCGGTTGGAAATGGCCGCTCATCCAGTTCGTTTTTATGAGCGGCATCGCCTACCTGGCCAGTTGGTTTACCTACCAATTGATGAGTTGAAACAGAGCGGTTGCTTCAAAAACAGCCTGTTTTTTCAACTTATCCTCTTTTGTTTTTTCAAAAAAAAAGTGTTCAAACAGGGAAACTTTGCAAGGGATCTCTACCTTCGTTATCATTGTTGTATCTTTGCAACACATTCATTCGCAAGAAGTACGACTACTAAAAGCTCCCTGGTTCTATGACATTCAACAACATCCTCGAGGCAATCGGGCGTACGCCGCTTATTCGCCTGAACAGAATCACCCAGGACATAGCCCCCACCGTTTACGTTAAATGCGAAGGATTCAACCCTGGCCAATCGGCCAAGGACCGCATTGCCCTGCACATGATAGAAGAAGCCGAGCGGACGGGCAGGCTCCGTCCAGGCAGCACCCTCATCGAAGCTACCAGTGGCAATACCGGGTTCAGTCTGGCAATGGTTGCTGCCGTGAAGGGCTACAAATGTGTGCTGACGCTGACCAGCAAAGTTTCAAAAGAAAAAATCGACAGCTTAGAGGCAATGGGTGCTGAAGTAATCGTTTGCCCGAAGGAAGCGAAGCCCGAAGACCCCCGTTCCTACTACAAAGTAGCAGAGCGCAAGGCGCGGGAAATCTCCAACTCGCTGTACGTCAACCAGAATTTCAACACCGAAAACGCCCGCGCCCACTACCTGACCACCGGCCCTGAAATCTGGGAGCAAACCGGCGGCAAAATCACGGCGCTCATCGCCAGCGCAGGCACAGGTGGCACCCTCTCCGGCACTGCCCAGTACCTGAAGGAACGCAACCCGGACATCCGCGTCATCGGGGTGGATGCCTACGGCTCTGCTCTGAAAAAATTTCACGAAACCGGCGAGTACGATGAGCGGGAAATTTTCAGCTATGAAATCGAGGGGACCGGCAAGAACATCATCCCGGCCAACTGCAATTTCGAACTGATTGACAAATTCGTGAAGGTGACTGACCGGGAAAGCGCGCTGCGTACCCGTGAACTGGCCATGATGGAAGGCATTTTTGCCGGGTATTCGAGTGGTGCAGGCATTCAGGCGCTGCTACAAATCCAGGACGAATTCACCAGCGACGACCTCGTGGTGCTCATCCTGCCTGACCACGGCAGCAAGTACCTCGGCAAAGTATTCAACGACCAGTGGATGGAGTCGAAGGGCTTCCTGCACGATGTTTACGAAGAAATGGAAGAGCCGCTGCCGTTGCCGGCGTTCATCCCAACGATATAACTCGGATTTTCTTGAAAAAGCCTCCTCCAAATTTGCACTTGGGGGAGGCTTTTTCGTGCAAGAGTTTAAAAGGCAGTATCCGCCAGCTTTGAAACAGTAAGTATTTTTACCCGGTACTTGACAAGCGCTTCTTTTGACCTTACCTTTGTGCTCGTTTGTAAGCAAGATTATCCCATCGAAAGAAAAATCCCCCTGAAAACCTGCCCGCATCAGTGTTCATCCATTCTTCGAACGTATCCAAAACAAGCTGATTTAAACCATTTATTCGTTCATTACATACTTGAGGGAACACTCCGTTCTTCAAAAGTGGATACCAGCATGTTAAAACTCGCATCAAAAACCGGAAGTGTTTCAGCTGTGGAGCCTTTCGTTGAAAAATTGGTGAACAGGTACAACCTTGACCCAAACAAGCAATGCAGCATTCTTATCAGCCTGACAGAAGCCGTCACGAACGCCATCGTTCATGGCAACTGTGAGCAGGAGGCCAAAACCGTTCAGGTGAGGTCGAGGAAAGAGAAAAATTGCATCGCCGTCAGGGTGTCCGACGAAGGCACCGGGTTTGATTTTGAAAGCATCCCCGACCCTACCCGGCCTGAAAACATCTGCAAATGCGGCGGCCGTGGCGTATTCCTGATGCGGCAGCTTTCCGACCAAATCAGTTTTTATGACAACGGCAGCACCGTAGAAATGTACTTTAACATCTGAAGAGATTGATTTAAAAAAATACACGACCCACCAACTTTAAATGACTCAACCGCCCTTTCCGCTTCCTTTTGAGGAGAATGGAGCCATCTGTTTTTCCTCGGAAGAAATCGGGTTTGAGCTTGAAAACGAAGCAGAAGCAAGAGGCTGGTTGAATAAGCTAATTGAGCAAGAGGGCAAATCGCTCCGCTTGCTCAATTTTATTTTCTGCCCCGACGATTACCTCCTCCGCCTCAACCTGGAGTACCTCCACCACGATACCCTGACGGACATCCTCACTTTTCCGTACGCCGACCCGCCCATCATCGAAGGCGACATTTTTATCAGCATCGACCGGGTGCGGGAGAACGCTCCGGCGTATGGCGCTACATTTGAGCAGGAACTTCACCGGGTGATGGCACATGGCGTTTTGCACCTCTGCGGCTATGGAGACAAGACTTCCGATGAGCAGAAACAGATGCGGCAAAAAGAGGATGAGGCCCTGCGGATTAAAGGCTTTGAAGTTTAAAATTGACCATCATCCGGCTTTTTTGCGAGCCAACTTCACCACAAACGCCCCGTCCGTTTCGATGTCGAAATAGTCAATTCCCGACTGCTCACATTGGATTTTCCATTCCTCCACTTTCCATTTTTTATTGGAAGCATCGAAAATAAGTTGCTGAAAATCAAATACTTCTATCAAGTTTTCCAACTCTACTTTGGGTGTGCCCCGCATGAGCAGGTAGTCCACTTGCACCTTCTCCTCGCCTGTGTATGTGAATGGAGCACTGACCACGTACAGTCGGGTATCGTAAAATTGTATCAGCCCGTTTTGATAAAAAAAGTGGTCGGTCACATGGGCAGTCGTGTCCTCAAAATCAAAAATTTCAACCTCGTCAATGCCATTGGCGAAGCGGTTGCTTTCCACAGCGTATCGCAATGATTTTTCACTAATTTCCTGGCTGACAAGCGAATACGCTTTTTCTCCATCAAAAAAATCAATGGCGGAATGCTTGTAGATGCTGTACACCGTCAACTGCCGGTTTTGCAGATGCCGGAATTCGGAGAAGGCATAGTTGATGCCCACGGCCAGCAGCAATGCCAGCGAAACCAGCACCCACCTGAACTTTTTGGAACTGATGGCCGTCATCATGCCCGAAAGTGCGAGGTACAACAGCAGTGCCACGCCTCCGCCAATCCAGATGCCATCGAGCAGGGCGGCAGGAAGTTTTTGAATGAGCATGACGCTTTCGTTGCCGAGCCAGAGCATCCCCCAAAGCGCCCATCCGACCGCCCATGCCCCGCCTTGCCAGATGGCATCCAGCAGCAGCAGCAGCAACCCCGTTCCCAATTCAAGCGCCGAAAGCGGCACCAGCAGCAAGCTCGACAGCCAGAAATAGGTGGGGAATTGATGAAAATACAGCAAGGTGAAAGGCAATGTCATCAATTGCGCAGCCAGCGAAACCGAGTTCAACTGCCACAGGTAGTTCCCGGCCTTGTTTTCGATGACCCAAAGCCGGGCGATTTTCGGCTGGAAGTACACGATGCCCAAAATGGCAAGGTACGAAAGCTGGAAACTGACGCTCAACAGCCAGTAGGGGTCGTAAATCAGCAGGCAGAAAGCGCTGGCAGACATGGTGTTGTAAAAATTTTTGTTGCGGTGCATTGCATCCCCGACGACCACAAAACTGAACATCACCGTGGAGCGCATCACCGACGGCGAAGCTCCCGTGACCAGCGCAAACGCCCAAATTGACACCAGAAAAATGACGGCTCGGACGATGCGCCACGTGCGGCTCCGCCATTTTACCTGCTTCAAAAAGAAATTGAGGATGATGAAAAGTATGCCCACGTGCATCCCCGACACAGCGAGGATGTGCATGGCCCCGGTCTGCGAGTAGGCCGTGAGCACCTCCTCCGGCACCTCGGTGCGGTAGCCGAAAATCAGCGCGGCCCCGACGGCAAATTCGTTCTCCGTCGGGAGGTGCCTGCGCAGCACTTCGGTGAACTGGTTTTGCAACGAAATTGCCGTGCCGTAGGCAGAAAAATGCGCCCGCTTTTCGACCAAACCCCAGCGCCCTTGCTTCACAAATGCCTGATAATGAATGTTTTGAAAGTGGAGATAGCGCCCGTAATCGAAAGCGTGAGGGTTCTCCGGCGGCTCAACGACTGAAATCCTTCCGCTGAAAACCAACTCGTCGCCGTAGGCCAAAGCCTCTGCCGCACTGTCCCGTTCGAGGTAGAGCAGCAGGTTGCCAGTGGCAGGTTTCAGGCTGTCGGCAGTGCTGCCAGCACCCCTGACCCTGAGTTCGATTTTGACCCATTTTTCTTTTTTGATGGGAGCCTCGGCCACATGGCCGACGAGGTAGCTCTCACCTTCCGGCGGGATTTTCTTGCTGAAATGCGAGGCATGGTTCAACTCGTGGTGCTGCCAGGTGACACCGTAGCCGAACAGCAGGAAAAACAGGTTGAGCAGTACGCCCGGCAGCCATCGGTAGCGGTACAGCCCCCGTATTTTTTTGGATAAAAACAGGAGCAGCACCAAAGCCAAAAGTGCAACAGGCAAACCGGGGATTTGGTGGTTGAATTGAATGGCCAACAGGATGCCTGCCAGGAAGGCGACCAGCAGGCGCACGAAGGGAAGTTCTCGCCAATTGAGCATTTCTCAGGGGTGGGTTTTGGTGAAAAATTGGGTACGCAG
>JACRAN010000318.1 GCA_016234735.1 Bacteroidota bacterium
TCTATAGAAAGTGAGATTATTTGCACCGCCGAGCATGTAATTACATTGCTAAATACAGCCAAAGAGGTTTCCAGCACTGGCTTGCACTTTTCCGCGCCATTCCCGGAGAAAATAATCCGCTGCCCGGAAGAAAAAAACTCCTGAAATGACGTGCCATCGATGACCATCGGTGTAGGCTCAAAAACAGTTTTTCCCCCGGCATCAAATAATGCCGCATACACCTCCATGCGTCTTGCATCAATCAGCGAACAATGCAAAGCTGAGGGGTCACCGCCCTCCTCACGGCTTGCAATGGCGAGCATTTGAAGTGTGCTGACAGCGATGAGGGGTTTCTCTAAAGCGTAGCAGAGACCTTTGGCGGTCGATATTCCTACCCGCAACGAGGTGTATGAGCCTGGTCCGGCGCTGACGGCAACGGCATCCAGGTTTTTTAGTGAAAGATCAGCTTCTATCATGCATTGTTCGATGAACAACGTTAGCACCTTCGATTGGTCGTTACGCTCGACTGATTCCCTCAGCGACAGGACTTCTGTGCCACGGCTTAGGCACACTGAACACACCTCGGTAGCCGTTTCGATGTTTAAAATGAGTGGCGTTTGCAAGCTGTTTCTGTTGTTTAAATTCCTATTTTTGTGCCTCGGTTTTTTGAAAAACAAATTTTTATGCCCGCTTTTTTGCTTTACCGATTTTTGTAGCTACGCTGTTTCCTGCCTTCACCGGAGAAGTATTTTTCCCTTTTCAAAAATAGCTGGGCTTCATTTACCGGCACAAAAATCAAAAATATTCGCATGTTAGATAAACTCGAAGCCATTCGGAACACTTTCCTCCGCCTGGAAGAGCAAATGTCAGACCCGGAAATCGTCAATGACCAGGCGAAGTATGCCAAAACCAGCAAGGAGTATTTTAAGTTGAAGGAAATCGTCGATGTTTACCAACAATACCAAAAAGTCCTGGAAAATATCGAGGGTGCCAGGGAATTGCTGAAAGAAAAAGACGATGAATTCAGGGAGATGGCAAAACTGGAGTTGCAGGGTTTGGATACTCAAAAACAAGTAATGGAAGAGCAATTCAAAACCCTCATCATCCCCAGAGACCCGGAGGATACGAGAGACATCATCTTTGAAATCAGGGCGGGTACCGGCGGTGATGAGGCCAGCCTGTTCGCTGGCGACCTGTTCCGCATGTACTTGAAGTACTTTGAAACACAGGGCTGGAAAACCGAAGTTTTGTACGAAAACGAAGGAACGGCCGGTGGTTACAAGGAGGTCACCGTGGAAGTGAGAGGTAACGAAGTTTATGGTAAAATGAAATTTGAATCCGGCGTACACCGGGTACAGCGGGTGCCGGACACCGAAACAAAGGGACGGGTTCACACCTCCGCAGCCACCGTTGCCGTCATGCCAAAAATGGAGATGGAAGACGTGAACATCAACCGCTCCGACCTGAAAATCGACACGTTTCGTTCCAGCGGGGCAGGTGGCCAGCACGTGAACAAAACCGAGTCCGGTGTGCGCCTCACGCACCTGCCAACCGGCGTGGTGGTGGAATGTACCGAAGGCCGTTCGCAGCACTCCAACAAAGAAATCGCCGAACAGCGGCTGTACCAGAAAATCTTCGAAATGCAGCGGGACAAAATGAACTCGGAAATCGCTGCCCGGCGGAAATCGCTCGTCGGTTCCGGCGACCGTTCCGAAAAAATCAGGACGTACAACTTCCCGCAGAACCGCGTCACCGACCACCGCATCGACCTGACACTCTACAACCTCGACCAAGTGCTGGAGGGTGAAATCACGAAAATCATTGAGGGCCTGCAAATTGCCGAAAACGCCGAAAAAATGAAGGCGATGGAAGAATCATAGCCGCCGCCCATTTTTCGACCTTCGAATACTTCCAGCAACAGGCTAAGGTTTGATTTGCGTCGTCGTGCTGAGGCGCTCCTCCACACACTTCACGGCAGCTTGTAGTGCCTTCGCCTGTTTTTCTTCCAGCACGATGGTCTGCTTGTAATCCTTGTATTCGATGCGTATTTTTTCCACAAGGCTGTTCTTCATCATGTGGAAATATTCGAGCGGCACGACACAGGTGTGCATGTACTTCCACATCAGGATTTTGCGGTCAAACTCGCCTGCCTCCGGCACGTTCAGCAACTGGATAATGGGGCCGTCCACGAATTTCAGCCAGACGTTGTAGTCGGGGTCAATCATGTAAAACTTGCGCTCTACCACGGCCAACGTGAGGAAAAACGAGCGGATCTTGTCTTCGTTGCCGTAGCTGAAAATCGCCCTGGCCTCCTCCACGTACTCCTTGCCTTCGAGGTCTTCGGCCACATTGCCCGTAGCCACGAGGTAGCCCAGCACGATGGGCTTGGCGGCGATGAGGCGGGTGCTGTCGAACTCGTCCACCGTGTCGAGGGCGATTTTGCATTGGGCAAAAACTGCGGGGCTGGAGGCCACCCAAAGCAGGAAAAAGGGAAGGATGATTTTCATTTTCTCAAGGTAATTGTTCCTATAAAAAAGCAAAAGTCGGGAAAAATGTTCGACCACGCTCACCGTTGGACGCTGAAATCGGGGAAGCCCAGCACCTCCCCCTCCATAACCTGCACCTCGTCCACACGAGCGAGTTCAGGGCCTCGGTGGCACCATTCGACGAATGCCGACAGCAACGCTTCCGGGCCTTCGGCTTCGGCGTACACGCTGCCGTCGGGCTGGTTGCGCACGAAACCCGTGAGGCCGAGCTGCCTGGCCTTCCTTTCGGCGGAGCCTCGGTACCAGACTCCCTGCACTTTGCCGGTCACATGGATGTTGAAATGTTTTGCCATCGAACCAACGCGGTTGATAGATGTTCTGGCAATGATAGCATACGCCGGGGACACTTTCGCCGATTAACGGGACTGATATTTGTCAACTGTATTTGCGCTTGGAATCTTTTCCTATTTTTGCACTCGCAGTTTCAAAGGACCCATCCCTCAGCAAAAGCCGCCAGCAAACACAAGCGGATTTTGCACCAAAAAAGCAACTCTCAAGCAATTTCATTTTCAAAAAAACGCAATGGTTTCTTCTTCAATTCGATTTCCTAAAACGGACAGTGCAGAGTTTTTTCGCACCTTGACCAGCCGTGTCAACGCCTATTTTCAACAAAACGACGTCGGTAAATACGGTAATTGGAAGCTCTACGTCAAGTCGCTGGTGGTGTTCAGCATTTTCCTGACACCCTATTTTCTCATCATGTCCAACTACTTCAACGAGTGGGTGATGTTGCTGCTGACTATCGTGATTGGCATGGGCATGTCGTTCGTGGGCATGTGCGTGATGCACGACGGCAACCACGGCTCCTACTCCCGCCGCCGCTGGGTGAACAACCTGATGGGCAGTTCCATCTACATCCTGGCTGGCAACGTGTACAACTGGAAGGTGCAGCACAACGTACTCCACCATACCTACACCAACATTGCGGAGCATGACGAAGACCTGAACACCGACGGGTTGCTGCGCCTGCACAAGCACGACCAATGGAAACGGTTCCATAAATTTCAACACTTGTACAGCGTTTTTATTTATGGTTTGCTCACCTTCAACTGGGTCATCCGCAAGGATTACCGCCAGTTGAAAGAGTACATCGGCCGGGGTTTTGTTTTCGATAAAAAAATCAACCCGACGAAGGAATGGACCATCCTCATCACCACGAAAGTGCTGTACCTGCTGGTGTGGATCGTGCTGCCGATACTGCTGCTTGACGTAGCCTGGTGGAAGGTGCTGCTCGGCTTTTTTGTGATGCACTACACGGCGGGCGTGATTTTGAGCGTCGTGTTCCAACTGGCACACATCGTGGAAGATACCGAGACACCGCTTCCTGATGAACAGGGCAATATGGAGAACACTTTTGTCATCCACCAGCTTTGTACCACGGCCAATTTTGCACCGAAAAACAAACTGGTCTCCTTTTTCGTGGGCGGGCTGAATTTCCAGATTGAGCATCATATTTTCCCGCACATCAGCCATGTGCATTACCCGAAAATTTCAAAAATCGTGAAGGAAACGGCGCTTGAATTTGGCCTGCCGTACAACGAATACAACACGACCAGGAAGGCTATTCTTTCCCATTTCAGGACGCTGCGGGAACTTGGAAGGCAACCTGCTTTTGCCTGATTTCAGGGTTGAATTTTCTTTGTAAAAAAAACGCTGTGTGGTGTCAAAACCAAACAGCGTTTTTTATTTTCAAGCCTTAATTATTTTGAAAAAAGTTACAACTGCCTGATTTTCAACTGCTTGATTTCAAATATTGTCCCCCCTCAGTTTCCTGAACCGCTTGCGGGCCTCCACGGAGAACGTGCTGCCGGAGTAGTCGAGGAAAATCTTTTCGTAGTAGCCCATCGCCTTCGCCACATCGTTCAACTGAAATTCGTACAGCTCGGCCATTTCAAACAGGGCGTTGTCCGCCCTGATTTCCTCCGGGTATTTTTCAACGATTTCCTGGTACAGCACTATCGCAGCTTCGTAGTTGCGCTGCTTGGAGTACACTTTGGCCCTGGCGTACAGCACGTCATCTTCGAGGGAGTGTTTTGGGAAAGCCGTAAGCAGCGAGTCCAATTTTCCGAAGGCTTCACCGAAGCGGTTCTGAAAGGTGAGCAGGTCGGCTCCGGCGTAAAGTTTCAACGCCCGGTCAGTGGTGTCGAGGCCGAGGTTGTCCATGATGAACACCGAGAGGTCGAGGGCATCGTTGGCGATGAGCTTGGACGTGGAGGATTTCAGCACGTCGAACTGCGCCTGCGCCCACTGGAAATCGCCGTTGTAGTACGAAAGTTTGGCGTTGCGGAAACGGGCCTCGTGGCCAAGCTGGTCTTCCGTGAAATCCTTGTCCACCTGCGAGTACAGCAGCGTCGATTCCCAGATTTCATCTTTCATCAGGTAAAAATCGCCGAGGCTGAGTTTCCCCTGCGCCTGGATGCGCACGTCGATGGCCGGGAAACCGATCATTTCGTTCAGCAGGGCGATGGCCTTGCCGAGGTCGTTGAGGTAAAACGCTTCGAGGTCGGCCAGTTCGGCAATGATGGAGGCGGTGGTTTTGTTCCGCCCGAATTCATTGAGGAAACCCTCGTACGCCCGCTCCACTTCCCGCAAATCCGCCTCCGTGTAGCTGAACCCCTCCACCAATTTCAGGCGGCGTGCCCGCAGCGACTCCCGCTTCGCATCTAAGTAAAACGGCGAAGAAAATCCCAGGTCGTTCACGATGAAATCGTAGGCTGTCACCGCGGCATCATAATCCCGGTCGTTGAAAGCCGTCACCGCCAGTTGGAAAATCCTTGCGCCATTCTCGCTCAACCGCCGGTCGAGCGACTTGGCTTGCCGCAGCGCATTTTTGTAGTCTTTGTTTTGGATGAAAACCCATTGCAGCAGTTCCACGAAGTGGAAAGCTTCGGGGTTTTTCTGGATACGGTCGTAGAGTTGCGCCTGGAGTTCGGCGTAATCTTCAGGGTTGGTCAGGAATCGTTGTAGTTGGCCCTTCACGGTGTTCAGGCGCTCCGGGTAGGAGGTGAGGCTGTTCAGGTAGTTTTCCAGCATCTTCGGTATGTCGCCTTTCCGGCGGTACAACTCGGCCAGGTTGAACGAAAAAACCTGGTCGTCTTTGAGCAACTGGCCGCCCGTTTCGTAGGCTTTGATGGCCAGGTCGTACTTCGTCAGGTTGGTGAAAGCACTCGCCAACCGGGTAACCTGGTACTGGTCGGCAGGCATTTTTTTGATGGCTTTTTCGTATTGCTCCGTCGCTTTTTCTTCCATGAACTGGCGTTCGTAGAGATTGCCGTAAGCCACGTACAACCGCACGTCGTCGGGGGTGGTTTTCAATGCTTTTTTCAGCGCATCTTCCACCTCCTCGTATTTTTCGATGGCCAACATGCACTCCACGAAGCGGTCGAAATAGTGGTCGTTGTGGCTCTGCTGCTCGTACAGTTTTTGGTACAAAACAGCCGCTTTTTCAAACTCGCCGTCCTGAAAATACTGCTGGGCCAGCTTGGAATCCTGGGCAAAAGAGGCCATTGGGAAAAAAGCAATTGCTGCAAGAAAAAATAAAAAACGCATGGTGCCTATTTTTCAAAACGTGATGTATGCAGGGGAGCCTGTGCGTAAAAAAACGCAATACGCAGGCAAAAGTTGTTTCTGTCCAAAGGACAGCAGAACAACCGCAAGGACGGAAATCTTAACAGAAAAAGCCCTGCCAACAATGGTCGGCAGGGCTTTTTTCAAAAGATCGACCCGTTTTATCTTTTCAGTATCTGTACCGCAGCCAGGTGGCCCTCCCCGCAGAGTTGCACGAGGTACAGCCCCGGTGCGAGGTCGGCGGCAGGTATCGGGGTGCGGTTCACACCGGCTTGCAAGGTGACGGCTTCCGTTTTCATCACGGCACCTGTCGGGCTGATGATGCGGATTTTGTGCATTCCGGCTAAGTGGCTCACGATTTCGAGGTTCAGCACGTCGTACACAGGGTTGGGCAGTACCCGCATACTGGCGGATTCCCGACCAGGATTGTTCGTGCTGCTCGGAGCTGCGCCGTTCTCGTTGATGACCAACGAATTCTTTGCCATACCGTCACCTGAATTCTGGCCGTTGTTGTTGGCAGCGACACTGGCGGCATAGAACGTCACGGTGCCTGTGCCGGCAGCAGGAGCCACCCAGGGCACTTCAAAAACGCCATTGACTGCCGGGGCACTGTGCTCAACGTATTTTTTACTGGCGAGGGTCGCCACCTGCTGCCCTGCGGCAAGTGTGCCCCAATCGCCCGCCTGGGCATTGACACTGTTCAAGGCCACAGCCTGAAAACCATACCGCTGTGGCATCCCCTGGACGGGGCTGTTGATGATCCTCAGGGTGTAGGTTATGCCGGGGTCGTACTTGGCAACAAGATTGGCTCCCAGAAAAAGCGACATGGAAACCGTCGGGCTGAAAGCGCCTTGAGTGTGGCAGCCGGTATTAGCGCAGGTACCGTTGCCGGGCGCACCTGTCACCTGGAGGTCCTGCACGGTGGCTGGGCCACCTGCACGGCCTTGTAATATCAGGAAAAGTCCCAGGATGCCGATTACTTTGTAGATGTTTCTGAATTTCATAAGCAATTTTTTTGTGAAAAGGTGAAGTGAACGATGGCGAAGATGGCCAAAATAGTCAAACTGTGGTTTTTGACAAAGTTAAATTTTCTCGCTTCGTCAGCCTTCGTACAAATAACCCTGCTCCGGTCGCCTGCCCCGGATGCCCCGAAAGTAGTCGTCAATCACCTCGAAATCGGCCTCCATGTTGCCGGTTGGGTAAAAAGGCTCCCTGAATTCCATCGTTTTGTTCTCCCAATCGAAGCGGCACATCACGATGGCAGCTCCGCCGCCCACGGCAATGTGGTAAAACCCGGTTTTCAGTTTTTCAACCTTGCTGCGGGTACCCTCCGGGGCAATGACGGTGTGGAACCTCGGCTCCTTCCGGTAGATGCCCACCATCATTTGCACGAAGTTCGTTCGCTTGCTGCGTTCCACCGGGTAGCCTCCCAGCCACCTGAAAAACCACCCGAACGGCGGTCGGAACAGGCTGCTTTTTGCAATGAATTTTATGTCGGTCCTCAAAGTCGCCCGCACGAGCATACCGAGCGGAAAGTCCCAGTTGGAGGTGTGCGGCACCACGATGATCATGACTTTCGGCAGTTCCGAAGCGTAGCGGCCTTTGACTTTCCAGCCGAGCAGCCGAAGCAATAAATTACTGGTGCGGCTAAACATTTGATGTTAGGAAAATTGGTTCGGTTCGAAAATTACCTTGAAACGATCGGCGCTGAAAACAGCTACGTGAAGGTACAATTTTCCGGCGGCTGTTTTTTGTTTTAGAAAAACCGGCATACATTCGCTACTGTATTTGCGGACGTTACGTTCACAACAGTTCAGGAAAATTACCATGCCCAACAACATGACCTCCCTGAAAGTCAAACTTGGATTGATGCTCCTGCTGGCAGGCGTTTGTGCTTTTGGTCAAAAAAACGAAGCGCAAACCTACGAGCCGCCGCCGCTTTCCCTTGAGTTCGTACCCGAAGGCGGTTTCTTCACCGATTCCGTCGAGGTGCTGTTGCTGGCACCCGGCGCTCTCATTTACTACACCACCGATGGCTCCCGCCCCACCGAAAAACTGCAACTCCGCTACCGCCGCCCGTTTACCATCAAAAAAACTACCGTCGTCCGCACCCTGACGGTTTTGAAGGGTGAAAAAAGCCCGGTTTTCTCCAGCACCTACTTCATCAACGAAGCGGAAACAACGCTGCCCGTCATTTCGCTTTCCATCTCCTCCTCCGTGCTTTTCGACCCGGAGCGTGGCCTGTTCGTCAAAGGCACCAACGCCGTCGATTCGCTCTGGAACCAGCCGGGGGCCAACTTCTGGAGCCGCCGGGAGGTGAGCGCCAACTTCGAGTTTTTTGAACCCGATGGGGAGCGAGCCTGGCATGGCCAGGTGGGGCTGCGGCTGTTCGGCGGCATGAGCCGCCTTTTTCCACAAAAATCACTGGCGCTCGTGGCCCACAGCCGCTACGGCGACAACCGCTTCCGCTACCCGTTTTTTGGGAAAAAAGGATTGAAGAAATTCAAATACCTCGTGCTGCGCAACAGCGGCAGCGACTTCGGAAAAACCCACTTCCGCGATGCCCTGATGACCCATCTCGTCAACGACTGGGACCTCGATGTGCAGGACTACCGGCCCGCCCACGTGTACATCAACGGCAAGTACTGGGGCATCTACAACCTGCGGGAAAAAATCAACCGCTACTTCATCGCCAGTCACTCCAACGCCGACAAGGACAGCATCGACCTCATCGAACACCGCCTCACCCGGCGATACGGCAGCACCCGGCACTACCAGCGGCTGCTTCGGTTTTTAGAAAAAAACAGCCTTGCCAACGAAGCTAATTTCGCATGGGTCGCTTCGCAAATGGAAGTCAACAACTTCCTCGATTACCAGGTGGCGCAAATCTATTTCGACAACCAGGACGCGGGAGGCAACATCAAATACTGGCGGCCACAAACCGCCGCCGGACGCTGGCGCTGGATACTCTACGACACCGATTGGGGCTTCGGCCTAAACGACCCCAAAGCCTGGCGCAACAACAGCCTCGCCTTCCACACCGAACCCAACGGCCCCAAGTGGCCGAACCCACCCTGGAGTACCTTCATTTTGCGCAAGCTGCTGGAAAACAAAGACTTCCGCAACCAGTTCATCAACCGCTTCGCAGACCGGCTCAACGATGATTTTGAAAGCGGGAAGGTGTTGGCGACCATCGAAAAATTCTACCAGCGACTGCTGCCGGAGATACCCCGGCATCTCCAACGCTGGCGGCTGAAGGAGCAGGAATGGCACACCGAGGTACAGGTGCTGCGCAATTTTGCCAGGGAGCGCCCGGCGTACTTGCGGCGTTTTTTGATGGAAAAATTCAGTACCGGCGAGCTTCGCCACCTGTCGCTCGACATCGCGCACGGCGGGCGGGTGCTCATCAACGAAACCGTCCGCTGCCGGGACACTTTCGGCGGGGAGTATTTTGAGAAAATCCCCATCCGCCTGCGGGCGGTGCCTGATTTGGGCTACCGATTTGTGCGCTGGGAAGGGGAAGATGTCAGCTCCGGGTCGCCGGAACTTCTGCTCCAATTGACGAGACCCGACTGGCACATCGGGGCTGTTTTTGAAAAATACACCCATCCGCTTGCCGGGAAAATCGTCATCAACGAAATCAGTTGCAACAACAAGCAGAGTGGCGACTGGGTGGAGATTTACAACAATTCCTCCAAGGGGCTGAACCTGCAAGGCTGGGCGCTGGCCGACCGCAAAAACGGGTTCCGTTTCCCTGATTTCACGTTGCTGCCCAAGGGCTACGTGGTCGTTTGTGAGGATTCCGCAAAATTTTTGAAAACCCACCCCGAAGTACAGAGCGTCATCAACGGCCTGAGATTTGGCCTGAACAAGCGCAGGGAAACCGTCCAGCTTTTTTCCGACAACGACTCGGCGGTGGACAGCGTCGGGTACGAATTGCAGCCGATGGACTCGGTCTTCACGCTCAACCTCCTGCTGCCCTCGCTCGACAACGGCGACCCCTCCAATTGGGAATTGACGGCTGGCACCGGCTCGCCGGGTGCTGCCAATGCCTATTTTTTGACGAGCAGGATTGCAGGCAGGCGCTCCGTTTTCATGCAAATCGGAGGTGCGGCGGGAGTGCTGATGGTTGCGTTTTTGTTCCTCCGGCTGCGGCGGCGAAGAGTGCTGTGAAGTCCTGAAATATTGGGACGGCGGGTTGTTTTCAGAAAGTGATTTGAATTTAAAATATTGAATCTCACTTTCTAACCGTCTCGCTTTCTCGCTTCTCACCATCTCACTTCTCACTTCTATTTTGTCACCACTTTCCGTCAACGGCCAGCACTTTGATTTCCAGCCGCTGGTTGAACAGGTGCTCGGCCATGCTGCAATTGGCCCCGTTCCGGCAATGGTTGAGCGGCATGGTTTCGCCGCAGCCTTTGGCGACGATGCGGTTTTTATCAATCCCTTCCCGCAGCAGGTAATCGGCCACCATCTCCACCCGGTTGGTCGAGAGGCGCAGGTTTTCGGCATCGACGCCGAGCGCTTCGGTGTGCGAACTGATTTCGATTTGAATGGACAGGTTGGCTTTCATCTGGCCAACCAGCCTGTCGAGCGGGGCAATGATGCGGGGCGTGAGTTGCCACACGCCGGGGTCGTAGATGGCCCCGTCCAACCGGAAACGCTCGCCGATGGCGAGGCTGCCGTCTTCCAATTTGCTGGAAAAATCGTGGAGTGTGGTCAGTTGCACCATTTCCTGGGCAGGTGCAGGAACGACCGGCGGCATTTCGCGAATGTTCGCTACCGCTTCCTCCGGCTGCACTGGTTTTGGTTTTGGTTTGGCCGTTTCCACAGGTTTTTCAACGACCGCCTCAGCGGGTTTTTCAACCTTCGGCTCTTCCATTTTTGCTGGTGCCGGAGCAGGTGGCTGCACTTTTTCGACAACGGGTGCGGGTGCCATCTCGGCAGGTTTTTCAGGTTCTGCGATGACTTCGGCAGGTGCAGGCTCCACGTTGCTTTTGGCTTCTTCCTTGTTTTTTATGAAAACTGGTTCCGCAGGAGCCTCTGCTTTGGTTTCTTCCTGAAAACTAATCAATTCGGTAGGCTCGGCAGCAGGTGCTTCATCGAGTACCGTAAACAGGTAAATATCGTCGTCGCCGCCATCCCTCGAAGATGTGAACATGCCGCTGCGCCGGTCGGGTGCCACGTAAATCGAGATGTCGTCGAGCGGGGTGTTGACGGGTTTGCCGAGGTTTGTCGCCGGGAGCCAACTTCCGTTCACATCTTTTTCCGTCAAAAAAATATCGAACCCGCCGTAACCGGGGTGGCCTTTTGAACAAAAATACAACTTGCTGTCGGCCCCTACGAACGGGAAGCCCTCATTGACCGACGTGTTCACGGCTGCGCCGAGGTTTTCGGGTTTGCCCCACTCGCCGCCCCGGTTGCGCTCCGACACCCAGAGGTCGGTGCCACCGAAGCCCCCGGCCCTGTTGCTCGCAAAAAACAGCAGCTTGCCATCGGGCGATACCGCAGGGTGCATGAAGTTGTTGTTGGAGGAGCAAAACGGTAATTTTTCAACGTCCTTCCAGCGGTCGGTGCCTGCACTTTTGGCGGCGTAAATTTGCAGGCTGTACGTGTTTTGCTTGTTCAGCACATTGTCGTTGCGTGTGAAAAAAATCTCGCTGCCATCGGCAGTAATCGAAGCGTTTCCGGTGTTTTTGTTCACCTCACTCAACTTCGCCGAAAACTGGCTTGGCGCTCCGAAACCGCCGTTTGGCTTTTTTTCACTGAAATAAAGATTGAGGTAATCACGCCCGGTCCAGCCCGATTTTTCCTTCAACAACCTGGCCCCCTGCTCCCGGTCGGAAGAAAAAAGAATGCCGCCCTGCCAGGCAAGCGGGGCATTGTCGTCGGCGGGAGAATTGTACGCAAACTCCTGAATGTCAAGGTATTGAAAATACGGCTGGATGAAAGGGATGTAATCGCAGGCTCGAATCATCAGCGGGGCCTTCTCGTCGGTCGGCTCCAATTTTTGGTAGTCGAGCAGCCACTTTTTGGCTTCTGCGTACTTGCCGTTGCTCATCAACGCCTCGCCGTAGTAGTAGTACGAATCTGCCTTGGCATTTTCATCCTGAACGACCTGGGCGTAGAGTGCCTCGGCCTTGTCCATTTTGTTGTTCATGCGGTAGCAGTAGGCCAGTTTAGTCTTCACGTTGAGCGCATTGCGGCCTCCCTTGCCATCATTTTCCATTTGCTGGAGCGCCTGTCGGTAGAGTTCGGCGGCATCGGCGTACTGGCTGGCTTTGTAAAGTTCGTTGGCCTTGTCCAGCACCTTCGACTGCGCCTGAACGGGCGATGACAGCAAAACGGCTGCCACGGTCAGGGCTGCAAGCACTGATTTTTTGAAACTGATTTGCTGTAGCACGGTGGAGGGTAGAATTCTCATAAAAAAAGTTTTAGCTGTAAACATTTCTACCGTTCAAAAAGTGTGCGAGATCATATTTCAATTCATTTTAATTGCTTCATAAATTGCATCTTGTACCAAAACCCGCGTATTCAGGTGCGCCAACTTGTTGTTTTTCATCGTCGGATACGTCCGGTTGGAGAGGAAAATGTAGATCAGCTCCTCCTGCGGGTCCACCCAAACCGCCGTGCCCGTGAAGCCGAGGTGCCCGAAAGTGCCCTCGCTGGCCCTGGCCGACAAGTTGTTCTCAAACTTCGCATTTTTCTGGAACATGTCAAACCCGATGCCCCGGCGGGTGCAGCCTTCGCAGCGGGTGGTGTAGTAGTGGATGGTCTGCGGCTGGAGGTATTGCCTGCCACCGTAGGTTCCCTTGTTCAGCAGCATTTGCATCAGCACCGCCAGGTCGTCGGCATCGCTGAAAAGCCCCGCGTGGCCGGTCGCCTGATTGAGCATGGCAGCGCCCATGTCGTGTACGTAGCCTTGGATGCGGCGGTGGCGGAAGTAGTCGTCCTCCTCCGTCGGCGGCATCCGGTCGAGCGGGAATTTTTCGAGCGGGCGGTACGTCATCGTTTGCAGGCCGAGCGGCTGGTAGAACGCCTCCTGCACGTAGTCCTCGACGGGCTTCCCGCTCAGTCGGTGTACGATTTCACCGGCGATGTAGAAGCCGAGGTCGCTGTACTTGTACTCCTTCGACGGCTCCAGCGGGCTGTCCATGATTTCCCTCCAGATGGCATCGGGGTAGCCCGCTTTCAGCCAGAGGTCCTTGGCCACCGGCAGCGGGAACTTTTCATTTTTTTTGTTTTGGTAAAAAACCGGGAGCGGCTTGGCGCTGGCCGAGATGGTTTTTTCATAAAATTTAATCCACGGCGTGAGCCTCGCCCGGTGCGTCATCATGTCGATGAGGGAGATGCCTTTTTTGTTGGTGTTCGCAAACTCCGGCAGGTATTTTTCCACAGAATTCTTTGGGTCGAACTTGCTCTCCTCCTGCAATTTCATCAACGCAACCGTCGAGGCGGCGATCTTCGTGATGCTCGCCAGGTCCCAGATGTCGTCGGTCTGCGTGGGGCGGGCAGCCGGGTCGTAGGTGTGGCGGCTCCAGGCTTTTTGAAAAACGACCTTGCCCTGCCTTGCCACCAGCACCACCCCGCCCGGCATAGCTCCTGCGGCAATGGCTTCCAGCATCAACGAATCCACGTTACCCAGCTTTTCGGCACTCATGCCCACCTCCTCCGGCAGGCCGTAGCCGAGCCGCTGAAGGCTGGCAGTGGCGATGCCCGTGCCTGCCCTGAACTGCGCCGAAGCCGTCACCGGCAGCTTTCCCCGCAGGGGAAAAACGCCAAAAAGTGCCTGTGCCGCCAGGTCTTGCACCTCGTCGTCCTCCTCGTAGCACACCAGCAGGTTCGGCAAGTTCTCGAAGTATTTGAGCGAGTAGGGGTTGCCGAAAACCACCAGCACCACGCGGGTTTGCTGGCGCAATTCCTCGATGAAATCCTTCGTGCTTTCCGTCAGGCCAAAGCCCTTCGACACAAACTGGCCCATGTCGTGCAGGCTGACGATGACGGCATCTTTGCCCTTGAATTTTGAAATCAAAGCCGATTTTTCGCCCGCCGAAATGTCCTTGCCGGTCACATGCGTTTCGATGTTTTTGTAAAGCGAAATTGTTTTTTGAAACGCATTGCCAGAGGCAGCCCCGATGGCCAGCGAAGCGAGTTTCAGGTTTTGTAAATCACTGAAAGGCAGCAGGTTGTCGTCGTTTTTTACCAACGTCAACGCATTGGAAATCAACTCCCGTTTGACGGCCCTGGCCGCGTTGTCGTTCACCTCGGCCCGCACGTTTTCCAGCGGGAGCGGCTCGAATCGGGTGATGCCCATGCGGTACTTCCACAGCAGGATTTTTTTCACGCTGGTGTTCACCTGATTGCTGTCGAGCCGACCGTCGGCCAGCCATTTTTTCACTGTTTTGAACGCCGTCTCCATGTCGCCGGGCAGCAGCAGCACATCGTTGCCAGCAGCGAGGGCGCGGGCTTCCACCTCCCCTCCGCCATAATTTTTGGTAACACCTTTCATTTCGAGGGCATCGGTCATCACCAGCCCGTTGAATTTCAGTTCGTTTTTCAGCAAACCTGTCACCACTTTGGGCGAGAGCGATGTCGGCAGGTTTTTCGTGTCGTCGAGCGCTGGCACGTCCAAGTGGGCAATCATGATGCTGCCAACGCCTTGCTGAATGAGTATTTTGAAAGGAAAAATCTCGACGCTGTCGAGCCTGGCTCGGCTGTGGCTGATGACCGGCAGGTCGAAGTGGCTGTCGGTGTCGGTGTCGCCGTGACCAGGGAAGTGTTTGGCGCAAGCCAGCACACCGTTGTCCTGCATTCCGAGCATGTACTGGTAGGCTTTGGCGGCCACGTTGAGGGGGTCTTCGCCGAAGGAGCGGAATCCGATGACGGGGTTGGCGGCGTTGTTGTTCACATCGGCGACGGGGGCGAAGTTGACGTTCACGCCGACCCGCTTGCAGTGGCGGGCGATTTCAGCGCCCATTTTGTAAATCAAACTGTTGTCCTGAATGGCTCCCAGCATCATCTGCCGGGGGAAACTCAGCGCCGTGCCCCGCATCCGCATCCCCAGCCCCCACTCGCCGTCGATGGTGATGAACATGGGCAACCTGGCAGCGCGTGCCTGGTAGCGGTTGGTGAGTTCCACCTGTTTTTCCGGGGTGCCCTTGGCCGTCGGGTTGAAAAAACAGAGGCCGCCGGGTCGGTATTTTTTGATTAAATTCTCCACTGCTGCCTCGTATTCCGCATCCTTGTCGGTATGCGCCCTCAACCAGAAAAGTTGGCCGAGGCGCTCGTCGGGCGTGAGGGCCTGGAAGGTGCTGTCCACCCAGTTTTTTTCTTTCAGAAATTCTCCGAAACGCAGGTCGGGCGTGGCAGCCTGCCGACTGGTGGAGGTGGCCGACACCAGCACGAAACCAAGGGCTATCAGGAGCAGGGAAAAGGTTTTTTTCACGATGGCTTGGTGGATTTTGGAGGCAAGTTAAGGTTTTACGGGCAATCAGTCTTTGAACGAACCCGCATTCACCAACAGCGGCACAACCAACAGCAACCCAAGTACCCCGAACACCATCATGTGGTAGTTGGGGAAACCAAAAAACTGGGTAGCCACGCAGAACAGCACCAGACCTGTGCCCAGCAACAAACCCTGCCACCAGGCGCTTTTTCGGCCAGCTTTCAAATCACGGGAAATGAAAATGCCCCAGATGCCCGACAGGCACATAGTGATGGAACTGAAAATCCAAATGACCCGCAGCGTCTGAGAAGTTTCGGGGCCGACGCTTTCTTTGGCCAGCATTTCGTTGATGGCCGGATAGCCGGTGAAGTAGTGCATCAGGGATGCGAGGGTGAGCAGGATGCCCGAAACGAGGGCAAAATTGCCGGAGATTTTGTGTGATTTCATGTTCGATTTTTGCCACGAATTACTTGAATTTTCCGGAATTTCAATTTACCAAATGCTGTCTTCCTTCAAATACCGCCGCACGTAATCTTCCACCCCTGCTTCCAGCGAGTAAAACGGCTGCCCGAAA
The DNA here is from genome assembly GCA_016234735.1 of Bacteroidota bacterium. Classification (GTDB taxonomy): domain Bacteria; phylum Bacteroidota; class Bacteroidia; order Chitinophagales; family Saprospiraceae; genus UBA6168. The sequence goes on from JACRAN010000318.1 coordinate 16,112, forward strand.
CCAGCCGCCCGCAGTTTTGCCATGTTGGCTTCGGTGAAATACTGGTACGTCGCCCGAATGTCCTCCGGCGTGTCCACGAAGGAGATGTCCGGGTCCAAATCCATTGCCCGGAAAGTGGCCGTTGCCAGGTCCCAAAACGTGCGGGCCTGCCCCGTTCCGACGTTGTACAACCCGCTGACTGTCTGTTTTTTATAAAAAA
>JACRAN010000320.1 GCA_016234735.1 Bacteroidota bacterium
AACCAAAATTGCGGAATTGGCATTTTAGCGCTTTGGCGTGTTGGGATTTTCTCAAAACATTTTTGCCAAAACGCTAATACGCCAAAGTGCCAATACGCAACTTGAGTTAAAACAAACCATTTTTGCCCTGCCAAACTCACGGCACTTTTTCCAATATCAGGATCAACCGAAGCAGCATGAAAAACACCGTAGAACTGAAAGTCGATGGCATGGACTGCGCCAGTTGCGCAGCGAATATAACCACGTTTTTAGAAAGGAAGGGACTGAAAGAAGTTCATGTCAATTTTAGCACCGGCGAGGTCCGCTACACCGGGAACGGCGACGAAATTCCGCTCGCCGATGTCAAGGACGGCATCAAGAAATTGGGCTACCAGGTGGTCGGCGAAGACCGTGAGCCATTCTGGACGTTGAGCCGCAAGCTGGTTTTTTGCGCCGTGTTCACCGTGCCGCTGCTGCTTGCCCACCTGCTGATGATGTCCGGGCTGCATTTTTTGGGAAACCCCTGGGCGCAGTTCGGCCTCTGCCTGCCGGTGTACGCCGTCGGTTTTTGGCATTTTGGAAAAACCAGTTTCGGGGCGCTCCGCAACGGCACCACCCACATGGACGTGCTGATTTTCATCGGCTCCACGGCGGCTTTCGTGTACAGCACCATCGGCCTGCTGCTGCACGAGCCGGACTACATTTTTTTTGAAACCAGCGCCACCATCATCACGCTGGTTTTGCTGGGCAATTGGTTTGAAAAACGGGCGGTGAAACAAACCACCTCGGCCATCGAAGACCTGACCAAACTTCAGGTGGAGTGGGCGAGAAAAATCATGCCTTCCGGCACTGTCGTCACCATCGAGGCGAGCGAGGTGCTGCCCGGCGACTGGCTCCAAGTCAACGAGGGCGACAAAATCCCGGTGGATGGCACGGTGCTGACTGGTGCCGCCGATGTTGACGAGTCGATGCTCACTGGCGAGAGCCTGCCCGTGAGCAAAACGCCGAACGACACCGTGCTCGGCGGGTCCCTCATCGCTGGCGGCAACCTGACCATCGCCGCCACCGCCACCACCCGTGAAACCACTCTCAGCCAGATGATTGAATTGGTGAAATCCGCCCAGCAAAAAAAGCCGGACATCCAGCGGCTGGCCGACCGCATCAGCCGGGTTTTCGTGCCGGTGGTGCTGGCGATTTCGGCGCTGACGTTCGTTTTTTCGGCCTTCATTTTCGGCGTTCCCCTGCAAAAATCGATGATGAACGCCATCGCCGTGCTGGTCATTTCCTGCCCGTGTGCGATGGGCCTGGCCACGCCGACCGCTGTGATGGTAGGCGTTGGGCGGCTGGCAAAAAACGGGATTTTGGTGAAAGGTGCCAAAACGCTGGAGGTGTTTTCCGGCATCAAAAACTTTGTTTTTGATAAAACCGGGACGCTGACCACGGGCGATTTTAAGCTAAAAAAAATCACGTACTACGTTGAAAACGAGCAGGTTGTACAATCCATGCTGTTGAAAATGGAGCGCCACTCTTCGCACCCGATTGCCAAGTCACTGGTGAAAGCGCTTTCAGAAAACAACCAGAACGGCGGCAGTCCGAACGCTCCGCAATTGTTGAAAATCAAAGAGTTGAAGGGCCAGGGGGTGATGGCCGAAGATGCCGAGGGCAACACCTACCGGCTCGGTTCCCGGCACTTTGCAGCGCCGTTTGCCACCGGGGATGCGCCGTTTTATTTTTCAAAAAACGACACCCTGTTGGCTACCGTGGAAATAGAAGATGACGTGAAACCCGAAACGGTGGCCGTGATGGACTACCTGCGGAGCCGAGGCAAGGTGCCCGTCATCCTCAGTGGCGACCGGGAGGCGAAAACTGCGTCCGTCGCCAAACAACTGCACATCGAAAAATACTACGCCGCCCAACTGCCCGCCCAAAAACTCGAAGTCATCGACCAACTGATGGCCGATGCACCCACTGCCATGATTGGCGACGGCATCAACGACGCACCGGCGCTGGCCAGATCGACCATCGGCGTGTCGTTGAGTAACGCTTCGCAAGTGGCCGTGCAGTCCGCCCAAATCATCCTCCTGAACGGCAACCTCGACCGACTGCCGAGGGCGCTCGCCATCTCCGATGCCACCTTGCTCACCATCAAACAAAACCTGTTTTGGGCTTTTGCCTACAACATCGTGGCCATCCCCATCGCTGCTGCGGGGTTCCTCAACCCGACCTGGGGGGCGCTGTTCATGGCCTTCTCCGACGTGGTGGTGATTGGAAATTCGATTCGGTTGAAGACGAGGAGGGTGTGAGATTGACTGAAAAAAAGAAGGCCGGGGAATTACACCGGCCTTCTTCTTTTCAGCATGGTCTGGGTCACAACTTCGGACAATTCACCTTCTCCCGCCTCGTCGCCGGGTGGTAGTAAATCAGCGACAACTCAAAAGCACCCCTGCTGTTGGTGGGAGGGGCGAGTTTGTTGGCGTTCACGTCGTAGCTCACGCCAAAGTTCCAACGCTCCATTTCGAGGATGGCCGTGAATGTAGCCGCCGGGGTTGCGAAGCCACCACCGACATCCTTCACCAAATGCCCCCAAACGCCTGCCCGGATGGCAATCTCCTGCCAGTCACGGTTGGTGTAGCGGACGTTGGCTCCGTAGAGCGACAGCATGTTTTCGCCCTGGCCGATGACGGCCACTGCCGGGAGGAGGCTCAACTCGTGGCTGAACGGCAACTCGCCGCCCGCATGGATGACCCATTTCATGTCCATCGACTCCTCGCCGTCGCTCGAAATGAACGAAACTTTCGGGGCATTCACGTGGTGCGCCGCCCCGCCGAAGTACAGGCTTTTGTTGTCGTCGAAAACGCCGTACCACAGCAGCCCGGCATTGATGTTCAGGTAAACCCCGCTCGATTCGTTGATGATTTCGCCGTTGGGCAAAGTCTGGTCAACTTGCTCGGTGGTGCCGTCGAACTGCGAACTGAACCACAGCCCACCGTAGTCGAGCGTGTGTTGCCCGAAGCCGACGTTGGCCCCGCCAATCAAAAACTGGTCGAAGCCACGGTAACGGCTGCCGTCCAACTGTTTCATGTAGGAAAGGCTCAGGTCGCCTGTTTGCCGCAGGTAGTTGGAACTGCCCGCCTGGTCACGCAGCGCCGTGAACCCGTAGGCCACGAAATCGCCCCTGCCGACCCTGCTTTTCGCATCGAAACTAGCACTCAGGCTGCGGTACGGCTTGGTGTCGAGAATACTGCTCCACTGTTCCCGGTAGTTGGCAATGGCCCGCCACTTGCCGGGATGTACGCCGGTCATGGCCGGGTTCAGTTGCAGCGGCGAGGCGTAGAACTGCACAAATTGCGGGTCCTGTGCGGTTGCCTGCGTGAGGGCACCGAGGAGGAGCGTGAGGATGATGGGTACTTTTATTTTCATTTTTCTTATTTTATCGAATTGACCAAATGCAACAAAAAAGGAATGCAATTATCATAGTTCAGGGCGTAATAATCAGCGCCCAGATTTATCGAAGCGTAGTATGTCGCCAGGTTGTCCTTGTAAAATCTTTCGGACTGTATTTTCCATGCCCGGCCATTTAATTTTTGCAACAAAAACCATTTTTCCAACAACCTCGCTGCCCTCCCGTTGCCGTCCCAAAATGGATGGATATGGACAAACTTCAAGTGCAACAGCGAGGCGTGGTAAAATACTTCGGCGATGCTCAAATTTTTGGACAGCAACTCATCCACATCTTCAAACAATTCTTTCATTTTTCCTTTGACGAACTGGGGTTCAATCGCCAGAAAAACCAGACCTGTCGGTTCAAAAACGCCCATCCGTTCGGTGCGGTATTTTCCTTGTTTGTCTCTGATTAGAATAGTCCTGCTCAATATTTTATGCGCTTTGAGCAGGTTTTTTTCGTTCAAATCATTGTCCCTGGCAAATTCATAAGCACTGACCAAATCTTCAATTTCTTCAATTTCTTTCCTCGGTTTGAAGTTTTTCTTCCCTGTGACTGAGTTCATAAATGAATTCAAGTCAACGGGATTGCCTTCGATATTGGACGAAAAAACTGCCGAGGCTTGCATCCGGTATCCGGCATCAATCGCCTCATCGGAAAAATCTATCGAGTCGAATTTCGCTGCCAGGTCGAAGTCCACGGCAGCTTGCCAGGCTCGATAATATTTCAGGTCTGTTATTCGCATTCAATGAACTGTCGATTTTTTTGATATTATCGTATCAACGTCGTTTCCCCCTTGAAACTCTCCGTCATCCCGTCCTCGTACAAGGCATCGAGGTACCAGACGTACACGCCCGGTGGCATGTCCTTCGATTTGAAAGTGCCGTCCCAACCCCTCGTCGTATCGTTGATGGGGATGTCAATGTCCTCGAACAACAACTCGCCCCATCGGTCGAACACCTGGAAGCGTTTGACCATCGTGCCGCTTTTGCCGTGGATGCTCAACAGGTCGTTGGTACCATTGCTGTTCGGGGTGAAGCCGGTGGGCACTACCACCCGGCGCTCTTTTTTCACATGCACCTGGAGGTGGTCTTCGGCCTCGCAGCCGCTGGAATCGATGGCCACCACGAAGTAGTCGTTGGTGTAGTCCGGTATGGACCAGAGCGCATTCGAGGTCAGCGTCATGGTGCAATCGGAAGTCGTATCCTGGAACAACGTGCCGCAGTACGAGGCGTCCCAGGTGTACATGATGCTGCCCTGGCCGTTCTCCACCACTGCCAGCAGCGGGAAAGTCCCGCCGTAATCCAGCATGAATTCGTCCACATCGTCGCCCCAAACGAGGATGCTCACGGTCATTTGCGGTGGCTCGTTCACGGTGGCACTGGTCTCGTAAACGCAGCCTTCCGCATCTTTCAGGTACACCTGGTAGTCCCCGGCTTCGAGGGCGATGAGGGTGCTGCTGCCGTAGTATTGGCTGCCGTCGAGGCTGTACGTGAAGGGCTGGGTGCCGCCCACCGGCTCGATGGTGATGGAGCCGTTCCGGTCGCCGAAGCAGGACACGTCCTTGACGGTCACGATGGCATCGACCCGCTCCGGGGCGGCGATGAACACCGAATCGAGGGCCGTGCAGCCGTTGGCATCGGTGATGGTCAGGTAGTAGCTGTCGGCGGGCAGGTCGGTGATTTTGGCGGAGGTAGCGTTGTTCGACCAGAGGTAGGAGAAGGCTGGCACACCACCCGACACCGTCACTTCGGCCACGCCGTTTTCATAGCCGAAACATTCATTGTTCTCGATTTTGAAAGTGGCGACAATGGGCTGTGGTTCGCCGATGGTCACCTGACCAGTGCCAGAGCAGCCGTTCACATCAGTCACCACTACGCTGTAATTTCCGGCAACGAGGCTGTCGGCAACGGCGGTTGTTTGGTTGAGGGCGGCAGCACTCCATTGGTAGCTGAACGGGGATTGGCCATTCCCCACGTTGGTCACGGTGGCCACACCATCGGCGGAGCCGTTGCAGTTGGCATCGTCCGGTGTGATGGTCAGTTGCATGGCGGGAGGGTTGTCGAGCGTCCGGGATTTGGTACCCGTACAGCCTTGCCCGTCGGTGACGGTGACGGTGTAGGTCTGGCCACCTTGCAGGCCTGTGATGTAATCGGTGTTGGCACTGTTGCTCCAGTCAAATGTGTAGTTCCCATCGCCACCGGCCAGCACCACCACGTTCATTTCCCCGTTGGCCAAACCGTTGCAGGTAGGCGGCACCACCGAAATCAGCAGGTCGAAGGCAGGCCACTGCACCAAGTCCACCTGGCCGATGCCGATACAGCCTGCGGCATCCGTCACCACCACCGTGTAGCTTCCTATGGGCAGGTCGATAGCGGTCGGTGTAACCTGGTTGGATGGTGTCCAGAGGTAGGTGTAGGCCCCGGAGCCGCCGGATGCGGTGGCGGTCGCCTCGCTGTTGTTTTCACTGTAACAACTCACAAGTGTCTGATTGGCAGTCACTTGCACATTTGTCGCAGGCTGGTTGATGGCCACGTTGCCGAAAGCTTGGCAACCGTTCGCATCGGTGACGGTGACGGAGACCGTGCCTGCTGTCAGGCCGCCGGTGCTGTTCTGAGTCGGTGTGGTGCCTGCGCTCCACTGGTAGGTGAAGGTTCCGACACCGCCTGAAGCGGTCACGGTGGCAATGCCGTCATTGCCGCCTGTGCATTTCACATCCGTTTTTGTGAAAGCCAGGTTGATGACGGGTGGTTGGATGATGTTGATGGCCCCGGTGGCATCGCAGCCGTTCTGGTCAGTGACCGTCACGATGATGACCCCTGCCGGAAGGCCGCAGATACTTTGCTGCGTGGACATGTTGGGGTTCCCCCAAACATAGGTGTAACCTCCTGCACCTCCAAAAGCATTGGCGGTGGCACAGCCATCGCTGCCGCCATTGCAGGTCACAGGGCTGTCCTGCACAACCGAGGCAACTAACGGCGGCGGGTTGGCAACAGAAAATGTGACCGTGTCGGGACAACCGACTGCATCGGCCACGGCAATCACGTAGTTTCCGGGGCAGAGGTTCACGAGGTTGCCATTGTTCTGGGAGGACATGGCACCGGTTGTTTGGTTGAAAATGCCAAACGTGTACGGCAGTTGTCCACCGGTGACGGAAATCTGCACGGCTTCGTCGCAGTCGTTGTTACAACTCACAGCATACGGCCCAGGGTTGGTCGGGAATGCGTCGATGGGGCAGAACTGGTACATCAGCGAGGCATTGCCAATGCCCACCTGGCAGGCTGCGCCCACGTCCACCCGCACTTCAACCGTGATAGCGTCGCCGTTGACAAGCCCAGAGATGAGGTGCGACAGGTTGCCGTTGTTGGAAGGTACCCAGCCGGTGCCGTTTACGTTCACTTCGTAGGGAAGGCCAGGGCTGACATCGTTCCAGTTGGCGACTATTTGCCCGTTGCCGATTTGCTGCAAAATGACCGCCGGGGCGGTGAAACTGCTCAGTACCGTGATGCCCATCGTGTCTTTCGTGACGCAGCCGTAGCTGTCCACTGCGGTCACGATGTAGCTGGTATTGTTGGCCGGGGTGGCAGTCGGGTTGGGGCAGTTCGTGCAGCTCAGGCCGGTCGGCGGTGTCCAGGTGTAGGTCACGTTGTTTTGCGAACGGAACGTGATGCTCCACCAGTTGAGTTTGCCCATGGCATTCAGGCCGAAGGCATCGGAGATGCGCAAGGCCCAGTTCCCGTTGATGGGGGTGCCGTTCAGCACGGCCCAGGAGCCTTCCGACTGGAAAGTCCCCGTGAACGGTGCCGTGCCGGAAGTGATGGGCGCAACGGCTGTTGGTGAAAAACAGGTCTGCGTGTAGTTGTCGCCACTGCCGCCGTTGTTGGTCGAAAGCATGAGCAACTGGTTGTTGGGCGACCGCAGGAAAATCTGGATATCGGCATCGAAATCCGTCTGGAAATCGAGGCACACGGACACAATGTCCTGCATGACGTTCGTGATGGTTGCCGGATTGATGGAATTGACCTGGATGATGGAACTGTAAGGGTTGGCGGGCGGGTGGTTGCTCGCACCCAGCGGGTAATCGTCGTAAGATTCAAAAGTGACGCTTTGGTTGGCCATGACGGGCGACGAAACGTCGATACCTACTTGCTCTCCTGAACAAATTGTTGTGTCCGGGGCTGGTGTCAGGATGTCTTCGCAGCTATGGCAAAGCGGGTGCGTGAACGGCAGCACCTGAATGTCAACGGTCGTATCCCAGGCGCACCCAAACTCGTCGTGAACCGTGAAGGTGTAAGCCACTTCCCCGGCGTTGACGGGCGAGCCGGAGATGGAATCGTTGCTGTTGAAATAAATGGAGGGGTGGTTGTTCCACTCCCAACTGACGATTTGCGGAGAAAAAGTCTCGATGTCGGGGTACAGGTCTGGGTTGAATTCAATTGACCAGGAAAAAATGTAGCCATTGTCGATGGCCCAGAGGTCGCACACCTCGATTTCCCAATCGCCGTTGAGCGGGCAACCGAGGAAGTTGGTGAGCGGCTGGTAGGAATTGTAAGTGCCTTGCGGCAATGTGTTTGGAGAAAAAGCATTCGAGTATTGAATCCAGGTGTAGTTGTAGTCGGGCGTGGTGCTCCAGCCGTAATCGTAGCCGGTGCCGGGTATCGGGGTGACAAATCCCTCATCGGCTTCGTAGGGTATTCCGAGGAAAACCTCGCCGCCCGTCTGGCCGGGGTGGTTGTGCAAAATAGCGGACTGCCCGTTGGGGCAGGTCAGGGTGATTTCCAAATCCCGAAGCCAGGAGTGTTCCATCGTGACGTAAATCCCCAACAAGTCGCTGATGTTTGTCAAAACCTGACCCGGCGAAAAGTCGGTGAAAGAAATGCTCGTTGTGTAACAGCTTCCGTCCCCATCGGGCAACGGCAAGGAATCCGAGCGGACCCCAAGCGTCTGGAAACCAGCCTCGGCGGACAACACCGACACCGTGTGGGCCATGTCCAAGCTGTCAATCATGGAGTTGAGGTGTACGGTGTCACCGGCGCAGATTTGGTCGGGCCAGTCGCCGGTGGAGAAGTCCGGCTTCGGCGCCACCCGCACCCGCTGGCTGATAAAATTCGTGTTGGTGCAGCCGAACTGGTCTTTGATTTCCAACTGCACGACGTAGCCGCCCGGTTCCTCAAAAATATGTGAAACCGTTGGGCCGTAGGTGATGACCCCATCGCCAAAATCCCATTCAAAATTGCTGGTCAGGTCGGAGTGGTTGTACACCACGCCGTTTTGCGGGTAGCTGCCATTTCCGTAAAAAAAGACACGCTCGCCGGGGCAAATGTCAATCCAGCCGGTATCGGCGGGCACCGCAGCCGGGTCGGAGTGGTCCAGTTCAGCGACAATGGTCTGGCAGGCGGGGATGCAGTTCATGTCGGCACTCCAGCCTGCTGCCTGGCCGGTGGCATCGGAGTTGAAAGTCACCGTGATGCAGCCGCCGGGGTTGGCCGCCGTCGCCTGGATGATGAAGGCCGCACCAGATGCAAAATCGCTGGCGCAGGACAACGATGGGGCAGCCGCATTCGGGCCGTCGAAGAAGCAAAGTTCATCGCCGGGGGCGAGGTCGGTGGTGCTGAAAACCAACTGCACGTGCGTACCGGTAGTGTTGTCGGGGCAGATGGTGGTCGTAAAATTCTGGTTGGCACCGTAGGAATTGTTTCCCCCGCCGCTGTCGAGGAAGAAACCGCTGCAATCGGTGACAGAGGTGAGGGCAGCATTCATCAGGTAATTTTGGCCGAAGGCCAACGTACCGGAGAGCGCCAGCAGTGCGAAAAGGGTAATTTTCAATTTCATAATGTCCTAATGTTTTGGGATTCAGGTGTTTGTCTGGTTGTAAGTTATCAGTGAGCATTTGACCGTCCACCAGCTATCGTTTAAGGTGTTCGTTCAGCTTTTCGTTGAAGGCTTTGCCGGAAATGAGCACCAATGCCTTGTCCGTGTTTTCGATTTTAAAAATAGCGATTTTATTCCAGTCCCGTTTCATCCCGAACTTCTTTTCCAGCACGAGGATGTTGATGTTCTCCAGGTCGTCGATTCGGATGGTGGCGTAGTCCGGCCTGTCTTTTTCGGTGGGAAAATCCGTCAGGTACCACGAGTTATCGAGGTAGAAATTCCACCGTTGCAACAGGAACGGGTTGGCAGTCTTCAAATTCTCAAGGTAGTCGCCGCCGAAGGCTTCAAAAAGGCGGCTGTCGATGGGTACTTCTGTGTGGGCCAGCTGTGATTGTGCTTTGACAAAGGTAGCAATGGAAAGGATAAAAAAGAACGACAGGAATAGATTTTTTTTCATGGCTTGAATTTTAACTAAAATGACGGGCTTCCCTCGTGGTGTGGCAGCAAAATTATTTTTTAAGACGGAAAACCACCTAAAGTAATTCGCCGATTTTACCTGTTTTGCGACATTTGTTTGCTGAATGTGCTTTTGCGGCAGCGAATAGCCTGTTTTTGAACGGGAGGAAATTCCAAATGGGAGGATGGGGCACTAACAAAAGCTGCGAAATTCAGGAGAACCCCGCCCCGGAAATTCCATACGTCGGTTTTGTTGAAAAAATTCAGACCGGAGGCTCGGCCCCGCCGTCATCTTTGGCCAAGATTTTGCATTTTTTTAAAATATGAAACCCGTTCCGCCAACAGCGGCGGATTGGAGAAATGCGCAAGGTTCACTACCTTGTGCGACCTTTTCAAGTCAAAATATCCCGTGAATGAGAACTTCCCAGCACCGCATTACACTCGTTTGCCTCGCCGTCATTTTTCACCTGACAGCTTCGGCGCAAACCTTCGACGGCATTTTCCCGCAACCACCTCCGAAGGCTGAATTTACAAATCCACCGGCTGCCCTTCTGATTCCAGCCAACTTCCCGACCTGCGGTTTCGATGAAATGAACGACCAGCGAGCTGCCTCCGACCCGGTTTTTCAGGAGGAATGGCAGCACTTCCTCGAAGAGGTCGTCCCGCAATTGTCGGCAGGGTCCGAAAAAAGCATGGTGCAACCATTGTTGACCATCTCCGTCGTCGTCCACGTCATCCACAACGGGGAACCCGTCGGCCAGGGCCAAAACCTTTTGGCAGCGCAGGTGCGGGCGCAGATTGACATCCTGAACGAAGATTTTGCAGCCATCAACCCCCAATATTTCAACACCCCGTCGCAGTGGATGGGCATCGCCGGGGCACCGAACATCCAGTTTTGCCTCGCCAACGAAAAGCCCGACGGCAGCCCCACCGATGGCATCGACCGGCAGCAACTGACCGTCACCGGCCCCTCCTGGAACAACAACAACATCAACTCCGCCATCAAACCGGCCATCAAATGGGACCCGCTACGCTACTATAATATTTATGTGTTGCCCATCCCCGGCACCACGGCGGCGGGCGGCGTGGTCGGC
>JACRAN010000321.1 GCA_016234735.1 Bacteroidota bacterium
ATGTCGAGGGTGTCGGTAGCGTTCTTTGTGTCGAGCAGGGAACGGCCAAGGAAAGCACCTTCGAAGAACAGGTTTACTTCCCCGTCCATCAGGTTGAGGTCTTGCCAGTCGGTGACATGGGCGGTGAGGTAAGCGTGTTCATCGAGCTTCGGTGCGGCGAAATACTCGTAGTGTGTGGGCACGGTCTCCGATTTGATGTCCACCATGTACGTCTTGCCATCGCTGGGGATTGTGTAGGGTATTTCTATCTCAAAATTGACGGTCGTTGGCTGGTAGGTCTCGGTGGTTTCGAGGGGGATTGTTTTGTCGTCACGGGATTTTTTTTGTTTGCGCACACCAGCTACGCTGCCACTGATGTTATTTCTTGTGACAACAACCTCTTCCAGATTTAAACCAGATGTCAATGCAATATTGATGGAAACCCCGTTAACCGGAACTTCTTGGGTTGCGTACCCTGTGTAGGACACGACCAGCGTAGCTGGATTCGGGGGGATTCTGAACGTGTAGCTACCGTCAATGTCAGTAATTGTGCCCATCGAAGTGCCTTTCAACACGATGGTTGCCCCAATCAGCGGCTCGCCCGATTCGTCCATCACCCTACCGCTGACCTGTGTGATGCCGCCCCTGCCTAAACCACCTTGATATGCAACCTGCAATGGTTGCAGATACCCGAACCGCAGATGCCAAGGCATCAACTCCTGCGATTCGGCATTGGTCGTCGGGTCGCCGCTGGAGATGGTCAACCGCACATCCTTCCAGTCTTCACCGGAACTTTGGCGCACGTTGGCCTTGAAGGCGAGGTCAATCGGGCTGGTCACGTCCTTCACCCGCAGGTCGTAGGTGGCGAACCACCCGGCATCCTTCACGTAGTACGATAGCTCGAATTTGCCTTCCGTGGCAGTTTTTGCAGAAACGGCAACGATTATTTCGCTCGTGGCGAGGTCTTTTTGCTGGTTTAGTGCGGTGAGTTGCTTGTCCAATTTGGCCAAAATGCTGTCGGTGCGGGCCATTTTGTTGGCGATTTCAAGCTGCTGCATCGTCAATTCCGTCCATCTTTTTCGCCGAAAATCAACCACTTGTACCAACTCGGCGGCAGAAATCCCGTTCTGCTGGCCCGCTACCGATTGGTTTTTTTGCAAAATGGCCTCCTCTTGCTTGCAGATGCCAAGGTTGGCCGCTTGCAACTTTTGCTGCCCGTTCAGCCGGTACTTTTCCACTTCTAATTTTGTGATTTCCTCCCGCCGCACCTGTTCTTGGAGATGGTTCAACTGGTGGTTCACGGAGAGGATGCTGAACGCCCCGTCGCCCTTGACCTGAATGCTTTGCTTGTCAATATTTGGTGAAACATCCTTGAAAACAAGCTCCGAGCGACCAGTCGGGATGCTTGCCCTGCCCGTTCTCGTCACCTGCCCGCCCGTGAGGAAAACGGTCACTTTTTCGATTTTGGATGCTATGAGTTGTGGTTTTGCAGGCACCGACGTTTGGCCGAAGGCCGAAACCACCGAGAAATAGTAGAGGAAAAAAAGGAACAAGTTTTTCATAAGCTGTGTTTTTTCGTGAAAAAATAGCGAAGTTAGTCTTTGATGAAATCAGGGGAAGAAAGTACACAACAGTTTTGAAACAAATTTCAAGTACCACGTTCAAGCCCACCTTTGATGTTTTGAACGAAGGAAGTTTCCCCAAAAGTTTGGAATTTTTTTCGTGATGGCTTGCTAGTTTTTTCAAAACTCTGATACCTTTGCGCTCGCCTTTTGAAAAAGGGCAGGTTTGATGCAAGAATCAAGCAAAAACGCCTCCTTAGCTCAGTCGGTTTCCCGATAGTTATCGGGAGCGCCGGACTGTTAATCCGTATCCCGATAGCTATCGGGATTGGTTCGGGTCCAAGAGGGGAGGTTGGCAAAAGGTCAACCTGATTTTTACAAGATATGCCTCCTTAGCTCAGTCGGTTAGAGCGCCGGACTGTTAATCCGTAGGTCCTTGGTTCGAGTCCAAGAGGGGGCGCTAAGAGCTTCGCAAAAAAATTGCGGAGCTTTTTTTTATGGCAACACATTACGTCTATGTCCTTTTTTCGGAGGGAACTGGAAAGTTCTATGTTGGTGAAACCTTCAATGTTGAAGAACGGCTTGAACGGCACAATTCCGGTTACTACGATGGCAAATGGTCAGAAAAAGCAAAACCTTGGGTGCTATTTTTGTCAATAGAGTGTGAAAATAAGGCACAGGCATTGACCATCGAAAGGCATATAAAGAACATGAAAAGTCGTGTTTACCTCGAAAACTTGAAAAGTTACCCAGAAATGGTTGTGAAGCTACTGCGCAAATACTCCTCGCCGGACTGTTAATCCGTATCCCGATAGCTATCGGGATTGGTTCGAGTCCAAGAGGGGGCGCAAAAAGCCTTGCAGCGATGCAAGGCTTTTCTGTTTCACACAACTTCCAATTCTCAATTTTCAATTTCCAATTTAAAAATGACCCTTCTCACCGTCGGAACCGTCGCATTTGACGACATCGAAACCCCGCTTGGCAGGGCCGAAAAAATCGTGGGCGGTGCCTGCACCTACATCTCGTTGGCTGCGTCCTACTTCGTGCAGGGCATCAACCTCGTGTCGGTCATCGGCGACGATTTCCCGCAGGAAACGCTGGATTTGCTGGCCTCGAAGGGTGTGAACCTCGAAGGGTTGCAGGTGAAGCACGGCGAAAAATCTTTCTTCTGGGCGGGCCGCTACCACGCCGACCTGAACAGCCGGGACACCCTCGACACGCAACTGAACGTGCTGGCCGACTTCGACCCGGTGCTACCGGAAAGCTACCAGACCAGCGAGTTTGTGATGCTGGGCAACCTCACCCCCGACGTGCAGATGCAGGTCATCGAGCAGATGGCCGTCCGGCCCCGCTTCATCGCTATGGACACCATGAACTTTTGGATGGACATTGCGCTGGAACGGCTGTTGGAAGTGCTGAAAAAAATAGATTGCCTCGTCATCAACGACGAGGAAGCCCGCCAACTCAGCGGCGAGCGCAGCCTCGTAAAAGCCGCCGAAAAAATCCTGCCAATGGGGCCGAAATTCCTCGTCATCAAAAAAGGGGAGCACGGTGCCCTGCTGTTTTACGAAGGAAATATCTTTTTTGCACCGGCCCTGCCGCTGGCCGAAGTGTTTGACCCGACCGGCGCTGGCGACACGTTTGCGGGCGGGTTCGTGGGCTACTTAGCTCAAAGCGGCGACCTGTCGTTTGAAAACATGAAGCGGGCCGTTATTTTTGGCTCCGCCATGGCCTCGTTCTGCGTGGAAAAATTCGGCATCGAACGCCTCACCGACCTCACCCACCTGGAAATCAGGCAACGAGTAGCCAAATTCGTGGATTTGGTCAATTTCGACGCACAGCTTTGAGCAGCAATTCGGTTTTTTAGGGTTAAAAAATGAGCATCAGGCACATCCAACCGTGCATTGGCGTACATTCGTTCAACCTAACTAAATCTCCTATGCGACCAACTTTTGCGCTCTTGTTTTTGCTGTTTTTCCTCGCCTTCCCTGCTTTTTCACAAGTGAAAATCATTGGCCCGTTTGCCATTGGCGACACCACCCAAACCCACGTGCTCCACAGCAAACGGAACGACCGTTTTGTCGGCAGGGTGATGGGCTGGTCAACCGACTCTCTGACATTTTTGACCGAAGGTGGCATCCCGCTCGCCTTCCCGCTTTCGGAATTGAGCAGGGTCGAAGTGTCTGACAATCAGTTTTTCATCGAAAATGCCGTGGAGGTTTTTGTGTTGAAAACAACGGACGGCAGTGTGTTTCAAGGATTCCCCAAATTCATTTCAGAAAAAAATATCATTTTCAAAACGAGCAAGGCCCGCACGGTTCGCTTGAAGCCGGAAGACGTGGTTTCCATGGAGTTGGAAGAGACGTTTGCCCGAAATGTGGCACCTTTCAACAATGAATACTCGCTGGTTGACAGCAAAGGAATTCTGACAGAATGCGAACTGGTTCGATACGGTGAGGGCCAGCTTTTTTATCAAACCCGCGCAGGCGGCACGAAGAGCCTGCCCGTGCAGCGGGTGCGGAAGTTCGACCACCTGAAAAGCCGGGAACCGTTCCTCGGAAATGGCCGCTCGCTCATGTTGTCCCCCACCGGCTTCAACCTCAAAAAAGGCCAGATGGAGTTCCGCAATATCGAATACGGCATCAACACGTTTGCCTACGGCTTTTCCGACCATTTTTCGATTGGCGGCGGCCTGGTGTCGTTCCTTCCCTACATCGATGCCAAATTCGCTCAGGACTTTGGCAAATATGTGCATGTGAGTGCCGGAGGTTTTGCCTCACCGCTCATGTTTGGCGGGCATGCCTCGTTGTCATTGGGCACCCCCGATTATTTCATCAACCTGGCCTACCTTAAGTCGGGGGGAATCGGATATTTTGATACTGAGTTCAGGTTTGAAGGGTCGAGTTTTGGGGCATCGGTCCGCACCGGCAGAAGGTCGAGGTTGTTTGGCGAGTTCCTGCTTTTGACTGAGAAGGTGGACCCTGAAATCGGAGAATTTTACAATTTTTATAATCGGGGATATGGCAACGCCTTCACGTTGGGCTACGGGTATTTTAACAAATCCATCCACTTTGAAACGGGCCTCGTGGCACTGGGGCCTTACGAATCATCCTTCTGCTTCCCCGGCCCTTGCAACGCGTATTACGTGCCCATCCCGTTGGTCGCTTTCGGGATTAATTTTTAGGAAAGAAAGCAAAAAAACATCGGCTACTCCTTGTTCGCCAACTGCCCGCAGGCCGCATCGATGTCCTTCCCCCGGCTGCGGCGCACCGTCACCATCACGCCGTTGTCTATCAGGTAGCGGGCAAATCGGTCGATTTTGTCCTCCCCGGCCTTGACGAATTCCAACCCTGCCACCGGGTTGTACTCGATGATGTTCACCCGCACAGGGAAGCGCCTGCACAGCCTCAGCAACGCAGCCGCATCCGCCAGGCTTTCGTTGAAATTCTGGAAAGCGATGTACTCGTAGCTCAGGCGGTTGCCTGTTTTTTTGAAAAAATAATCGAGCGAATCCATCAGCACGGCGAGGTTGTTCTGCTCGTTGATGGGCATGATTTCGTTGCGCTTGTCGTCGGTTGGGGCGTGCAGCGAGAGGGCGAGGTTCACCTTCGAGTGGTCGTCGGCGAGTTGGCGGATCATCTTCGCAATGCCCGCCGTGCTCACCGTGATGCGCTTCGGCGACATGCCCAGGCCCTCCGGCGAGGTGATGCGCTCGATGCTCTCCATCACCGTGCGGTAGGCCAACAGCGGCTCGCCCATCCCCATGTACACGATATTGGTCAATGAGTGCCCGAACACCTGCTCCGACTGCCGGTTCACCAGCAAAACCTGGTCGTAAATTTCCGCCGCATCGAGGTTGCGCACCCGCTTCATCTGCCCGGTAGCGCAAAAAGCGCAGGTCAAACTGCACCCCACCTGGCTCGACACGCACACCGTGAACCGCCGCTCGTCCGGCACGGGAATCAGCACCGACTCGATGAGGTGGCCGTCGTGCAGCCGGAAGCGCGTTTTGATGGTGCCGTCGGCGCTGTGCTGCACCTTGTCCTCCAGGATGTGCAGGATGGTGAAATTTTCATCCAGCCATTCCCGCATGGTTTTCGAGAGGTTGGTCATCTCGGCGAACGAGTGGGCACCTTTTTTCCAGAGCCACTCCCACACCTGGCTCGCCCGGAACTTCGGTTCGCCATGCTCTGTGATGGCGGCCACCAATTCCGCTTTGCCCAGCAGCCGGATGTCCTTTTTTGTTGAAACTTCCATCATGGCGCAAAGATAACAGGTCATTGCTTCATTGCTACATGGCTCCATTGTTTCATGGTTAGGCCCAGGCAGAACGTAATGCTTTGACAATGAAGCCATGAAACTATGAAACCATGAAGCCACCGTGTCATTTCGACAGGCTGTTTTCCTGTCAAAACCCACCGAAAAATGACACTTCGTCACATTTTTATGGCTGGCACGATCGCTGATAGGTGCGTTTGTCCGAAGGGATGACTGGATTGCCCAATGGTTAAAATTGTTGAATTGTTTGACGGTAAAAATCGACACTGAACAGTGAAACCATGAAACCATCCAGCCATGTAGCAATCAAAAATTAACAACTCACAAAAAGTAGATTACTATGAAGTTCAAGCCAATCAATGACAGAGTGGTGGTGAAACCGGCACCTGCCGAGGAAAAAACGAAAGGGGGAATCATCATTCCCGACACCGCCAAAGAAAAGCCGCAGCGTGGTGAAGTCGTGGCCGTTGGCCCCGGCAAAGACGACAAAAAACTGACTGTTAAAAAAGGCGACATCGTCCTCTACGGCAAATACGCCGGTCAGGAGATGGCCTACGAAGGCACCGATTACCTCATCATGCGGGAAGACGACATTCTCGTGGTGATGGGCTGATGCATGGCTGGCCTCTGCAATTTAACCATCAGACAATCAACTATTTACAATCATCAACCAACAATTATTAACTATGTCAAAAGAAATTTCTTTCGATAGGGACGCCAGGGAAAAACTCAAAAGTGGCGTCGATTCATTGGCAAATGCCGTGAAAGTAACCCTCGGCCCCCGTGGCCGCAACGTCGTTATCCAGAAAAGTTTTGGCGCTCCGCAAATCACCAAAGACGGTGTGACGGTGGCCAAAGAAATCGAACTGGAAGACGCCGTGGAAAACATGGGCGCTCAAATGGTGAAGGAAGTGGCTTCCAAAACCAGCGACCTCGCCGGTGACGGCACCACCACTGCCACCGTTCTCGCCCAGGCGATGATTACCGCTGGCCTCAAAAACGTGGCTGCCGGTGCCAACCCGATGGACCTGAAGCGTGGCATGGATGCCGCTGTGAAAGTGGTCATCGAAGACCTGAAAAAACAGTCCGAGAAAATCGGCGACGATTTCAAAAAAATCCAGCAGGTGGCTGCCATCTCCGCCAACAACGACGACGAAATCGGTACGCTCATCGCCGATGCCATGAAGCGGGTGTCAAAAGACGGCGTCATCACGGTGGAAGAAGCCAAAGGCACCGACACCTACGTGGAGGAAGTGCTGGGTATGCAATTTGACCGGGGCTACCTGTCGCCGTACTTCGTGACCAACACGGAGAACATGACGACCGAGTACGAAAACCCGCTCATCCTCATCCACGACAAAAAAATCTCCAACCTACAGGAAATGCTTCCGATTCTGGAGAAAGCAGCCGGTTCCGGCCGTCCGCTGCTCATCATTGCGGAGGACCTTGAAAGCCAGGCACTGGGAGTGCTGGTGGTGAACCGCCTGCGTGGTGGCCTGAAAGTCGTGGCCGTGAAAGCGCCGGGCTTCGGCGACCGCCGCAAGGCCATGCTGGAAGACATTGCCATTTTGACAGGTGGCCAGGTTATTTCCGAAGAAAAAGGGTTCACGCTGGAAAAAGCGCAGATGACCGACCTCGGCAATTGCGAAAAAATCACGGTGGACAAAGACAACACGACCATCGTGAACGGCAAGGGCAAGAAAAAAGAAATCGACGGCCGCATTGCCCAAATCAAGGCGCAAATCGAAACCACCACTTCCGATTACGACAAGGAGAAACTCCAGGAGCGCCTCGCCAAACTGGCGGGCGGCGTGGCCGTGCTGAACGTTGGCGCACCGACGGAGGTGGAGATGAAGGAGAAAAAAGACCGGGTGGACGATGCCCTGAATGCGACCCGTGCCGCCATCGAGGAAGGCATCGTAGCTGGTGGCGGTGTGGCCCTCGTGCGTGCCATCAAATCACTCGCAAATGTGAAAGGCAAAAACGACGACGAGACCATCGGCATCGCCATCGTCCGCAAGGCACTCGAATCGCCGATTCGGGTGATTGCCGAAAACTCAGGCCAGGAAGGCAGCGTCGTGTTCCAGAAAGTGGCCGACGGCAAGGGTGACTTCGGTTACAACGCCCGCACGGATGTTTACGAAGACCTGAAAAAAGCCGGCGTCATCGACCCGACGAAAGTGACCCGTGTGGCACTCGAAAACGCTTCTTCCATTGCCGGTATGTTGCTGATGACCGAGTGCGTCATCAACGACAAACCGGAGAAAGAAGCTGCCCACTCCCACATGCCTCCGGGCGGCGGCATGGGTGGCATGATGTAATTACCAGACGTTTTTTACGAGATAAAAAGCCTTTCCCGCTCCGGTGGGAAGGGCTTTTTTTCATTTGCAAACCCAGAGACGCTGGGAATTCTCTGCATCTTTGCGCTTTTGCGTTGAAATTCATGGAGCATCCAGTTTTACTGCCACTGTATTATTTTCCGCCCGTCAGTTGGTTTACCGCATTGGCGGCACACCCGGTCGCCTGGCTGGAGCAGCAGGAACATTACGTGAAAGGAACCTTCCGCAATCGCTGCCACATTGCATCGGTGAGCGGGGTGCAGCGGCTCACCATCCCACTCCGCAAAGGAAAAAACCAGCAGCAACCCATCCGGGAGGTGCGCATCGCTTACGACGAACCCTGGCAAATGCAGCACTGGCGGTCGATAGGCACGGCGTATGGCAATTCGCCGTTTTTCGAGCATTATATGGATGCCCTGAGGCCATTTTATCAAGCAAAAAAGTATGACTTGTTGTGGGACTGGAATTATGATTTGCTGCGGCTTTCCATGCGCATATTGAAAATAAAAACGGAAGTGCGATTAACGGAAAAATATGCGGTTCAACCGGATGGAATAATGGATTTTAGGGGTAATTTCAATCCGAAAAAATTATCGAATGATGTTGATTGCCAAGCACTTAGATACTCACAAGTATTTCAGGACAGGCTTGGTTTTTTACCGGATATGAGTGTGCTGGATTTGATATTTTGTGCAGGAAGGATGGATATATAGCCACGAATTGCACGAATTAACACGAAAGTTTCATTCGGGAAATTTTGTGCAATTCGTGGCAAAAAAATCAGAGGTCAAACACCTTGGGAAAATGCTCCTCTTTCACCATGCGTTTCCCAGCCACTAAGCCAATATCCCGCAGCACTTCCTTGTTTTTTGCATCCGACATTTCCCGAATGGATTCTGCTTTTGTATTTGCAAATCCGAGGTCGTTCAGTTCGTTCTGCTCTAATTTTACGTCGTAGCGGAGGTAATGAAGGAGCGGTTTCGGTGCAAGCAAATCCTCGCTGAGGTCTCCGAATTCGGAGTTGATGACCTTGGCGGTTGGGGATTTTGAAAGATATTGGAGCATGAGCTGGTTGTGGTTGTCGGCATCGTCCATGAGCATTGCCGGCACCACAGGTGCCCATTTCACGCCAGCTATGCCGACACATTCCTCTACCTTGCGGCGGACCTTGGCATAGCCAGTGCCAACCGAAACGATTTCGAGCATGTCGTCGCCCTTCTGCCACCTGAACGGGAAGCCCTTGAGGGTAGCCATCAGGAATAGGAGCATCGCAGGGTTGTTGTGCATGCTCACGCCACCGTCCACGAAGGCACCGATTTCGCCGTTGCCGACGTCAAATGCCTCAGCATCGAAATAGGTCGGGGCGGCTGAACTCGCACGGACGGCATTGCGCAGCAAAATTCCTTTGTTTTCCTCGAAATACTTGCCGCCGGGATGGTTGAGGAAAGCCCAGGTGCCGCCTGTGTCGGCCCTTTTGGCCACGATGCAGATGCCAGTTTGGATGCCTGCTCCTCCCATTATTTCCTGCCCAAGTTGTTCTTCGAGCAGTTTCTCAAGTTCCTTTTCGTCGAATTTACCGGCACGAAGGAGCGAGAATAATTTCGACTTGCCAAAAACCCGGGTGCCCAGGCTTTGGTACATTTCCTGGATTTCGTCAACGCCCTTGCCGATGGCAAGCAAGCTGGCGATGATGGAGCCGTTGCTGGTGCCGCCGATGAGGTCGAAGTAATGGGCCAGCCTAAAATTTGGGTCATTGCCGTGGCGTTTGCGCAGCAGGTTTTCAATATTTTTGAGGACACCGAGTGTCAGTGCACCCCGGATGCCGCCGCCGTCCATGGCGAGGATGCGCTTGGGTTCGGGGTTTTGTGGGTCTTGTCGGAGGTGGTCTTGCAATGTCTTCATAATTGATTGTTTGTTGTGGTTGTTGATTGCAGGTTGTGAAGCGTCAAAATTAGCCAACAATCTGTTATTTCAGACGGGAATACAGGGTTTCCCAATCATTTTTCAGGAAAAGATTTTGAAACGCTGCACCTGCACCTATTTTTACAAAAAATAATTCCTTCACCATCAACATTACAAAATGAAAGACGAACAAACATACCTCAAGGACAGGGTCGATGACCAGGTAAACTGGCTGGGCGACAAGGCTGCGAGCAACCAGAAAAGCTACAAGCGACTGAGAACCATCTCGTTAGTGGCATCGGTGCTGATACCTTTTCTATCTGGTTTTACCGACAATTATGGCTTGGTTGTGACCATTACCGTGGGTTCGCTGGGTGCTGTGCTGGCCATCTGCCAGGGGTTGCTGGCGCTGAACCGCTACCACGAAAACTGGACGGAGTACCGCATGACCGCCGAGACGTTGAAGCGGGAAAAGCTTTTTTATGAAACCAAAACCGGCGTTTATTCCGGCAACGGCGGCTTCAATTTGTTTGTGGAAAATGCGGAGAAAATATTGGCTGGCGAAAACCAAAAATGGCTGCAAACCCGCATGGATGCTGAGGGGAATGGGAAGTAGCGAACCAGGCAGCCGTCGTATAAATCATCAATGAAATCAAACCGCCATGAAAACGTTTGCCACCATTCAAAACGAACTGATTGAAATACTGCCGCAGGGCATCGACCTCACCATTGCCGCCCTGAAAAAACACCTCGACCCCGTCAAGGACAAGTACGATGACTTCCTCCTGCTGGAAGGGAAATACAACGAAACCACCCGACAGCTCCTGCTCGGCGTCATCTCCAATGAAGATGCCACCCTTGAATTCAACCGGGTGCGCATGGCCCTGTTGGAGTTCATTGACAGCCTGAAGGAGAGCGACTTGCAAGGCTTGGCCACTGCCGAAACTAATGGGGGCATGGCCGATATTTACAACGGCGAGGTGCTGTACCGCATTCCGCGCAAAATGGGGGTCGGCGTGGAGGAGGAGTGCGTGGTGCGGTTGGCATTTGACCGAAAACTCATCACGGACGACTTTGAGGTGAAGCCCGGCGATGTAATGAAAGACCTGCGCATTTCTGACGTGATGGGCGTGGAATTGCTCGACCCCGGCATCGACCGGGCCTTTGAAATCCGCACGCTGCACGACACCGTTCAGTTTGTGCAAAAAGACTTAGTGACGGAGTGGGTTTTTTGGGTAAAACCCTTGAAAGCAGGCAGCTTCCCGCTGGTGTTGAAAATTTCCATCATCGAAATCATCGACGGCATCGAGCGGAAACGCAACGAAGTGCTGAAAGAACAGGTGGAAATTTTAACCCAAAAACCGGCTGCCATTGCTGCCGAAGGCTTCGTCAGCGCAGGCTACTCCTGGCAGGTGACGGACACCGATGAACAGCGGGCAGTGGTGCCCGGCCCAACGAAGGGGCCATCTCCACCACCTCAGCCCGCCCCCACCACTCAGCCGGTGGCACCAAAGTCGGGAAGAGGTGGTTTCAGGAAAATAGCGACCGTGTTGGGAGCTTTGGCTGCGCTGATAATTTCGGTGTGGGCAATGTTTAGCGGCATCGGCAACAAGGCAGCGGTAGAGCCGATGCCGATGGTCAATGTGGACACAATTTCAGCATGGGATGCCATCAAGCACAGTGGAACCCGGCAGGATTTTGAGGAATTTGTCCAAAACAACCCCACTGCACCAGAGGCGGCGCTGGCCCTGCACAAACTCGACAGCCTCGAAAATACGATGTGGGAGGAGGCGCTGGCTTCCAACGATACCGTCCAAATCAGGGCTTACCTCGACGCTTACCCCAATGGTCGTTTTTCTGAATCGGCAGCCATTGTACTCGAAACCGAACGGCAGCGCGATGATATTTTACCCGCCAACCCCTCCGAGGAATTAGCGCCGGAGCAAAAAATCGTGCACAAACCGAAACCCAAACCCAAGCCCAAGCCGAAACCAACCCCCCAAAAGCAGGCACCATCGAAACCGACCACCGAACCTTCGAAGCCTGCGGAAAAACCGAAACCGCCCATTGTTGACCCGAACAAACCTGTGTCGATTGCTTCCACTTCGAGGCGGCCCGTGTACAAGGGCTGCAACGATTCCAACAAAGCGAAAGAAGAAAAATGCACCGTCGATAAAATTTACGGCTTCCTGAAAAAGAAGCTGAAATACCCCATCGAAGCGGAGCAAAGTGCCATCGAAGGCACCGTGAACGTCACTTTCGTCATCGAACGGGACGGCTCGGTGACCGAGGTGAAGGCGCTGAACGACATCGGCGGCGGCTGTGCCAGGGAGGCGGTGCGCATTGTGAAACAGTTTCCAAAATTCGAGCCTGGCCTCAATTCCAAAGGCGAATCCCTGCGGGTGCAGTACAACCAGCCGGTGAGGTTTAATATTGATTGAAGACAAAAAGTTTAGGAGGAAAGAACTATTTCCCGCTTAAAAATAAAGGCTGGGGAATTGGCTTTCAAACAAGCAGGCGTTTTTCAAGGCTTTTTTCGCTCTTGCCCATGCGTACTTCGCAGAGGAAGTGTTGAAATTTGCTATCGCCTGAGCTTGTTGTTTCAGGTGAGTTGTATGGGACAATTTCACACTACCTCAAACCATTTCAAACAATATAACCAGAAACATGAACCCACCGAACGACGATGTACAAGAACGCCTTCGGCAATTGGAAATCGAAAACCTGCGGCTGAAGGCGGAACTGGAAACCCGCAAAGCCACGCAAAAAACGGGGGCGGCTGTCCGCAAATTCGTGGCAGGCTCCACCACACGCTTGCTGGTCGGCAAGGGCCTGAAAAGCAGTTTCCGACAATTGCTCGACGAACTGCCGGGCGGCAAGGTGTCGAAAGAGACCATCGCCGAAATCATGACACAGACGATCTGGCGGGTGACCCGCATCGGCACTTTTGCCATCATCATGGGCGTGGCACCGCTGCTCATTCTGGTGATACAAACCACGATGCTCAGTCGTCAGAACGGCAAACTCGACACCCAAAACGGACTCCTCGGCAAGCAAAACCAGCGCCTCGACCAGCAAATCAACCTCGAAGAAGGCAACCGCCGAAGCTCGCTCGTGTTTTTCATGAGCAATATCATGGACAAGCTGGACCTCGAATTGCGGAGCAGCCCCAACCGCAGCCTCAGCGACCCGCTCATCGGGCGCATCGTTTCCCTCAGCCAGTCCATGCG
The DNA here is from genome assembly GCA_016234735.1 of Bacteroidota bacterium. Taxonomy (GTDB): domain Bacteria; phylum Bacteroidota; class Bacteroidia; order Chitinophagales; family Saprospiraceae; genus UBA6168. The sequence continues at coordinate 13,291 of JACRAN010000321.1, forward strand.
CCCTTACCGCTACCTCGAAAATGATTCGCTCACGCCCCGCCAACTCAGCCCGGAACGGGGGCAATTGCTTTTTTCGCTCGTCAACAGCAACTTGGACAAGGCGACCTACGATAAAATCTACGCCCGTGCCAATTTCAACTACGCCGATTTGCGGGAAGCCAATTTCTCGGAAGCCTACCTGCGGGGGGCGCAGTTGGCACATTCCTCGTTTTCTCAAGCCAATTTCAACTATGCCGACCTGCAAGCCGCCGACCTCTCCGGTGCCTGGCTCGAACAGGCTACTTTCCGCAATACGCTGATGAGCGGCATCGACCTCTCCGGTGCCAACCTCCGGGAGAGCCGCATGGAAAACATCGTGATGTTCGAAGGCAACCTCAGCAACGCCGACCTCCGCCAGATTTACCTCGAAGGCGATTTCTCCGGCACCAACCTCGAAAACGTGAAGCTGCAAAATGCCTCACTCGTGGACGTGAACCTCGAAGGCTGCTATTTCAAGTCGCTCGGCTGGATTGACAGCCTTAAGTTCCTGGAAGTGAAGGGGTTGCGGTATGTGCGGGAGATTTACACCCCAAACTTAGAAGTGCGCAAAAAGGGATTCCTGATGGACTCCGTGTACGCCCTGCGCCTTGACCCGACTTCGGCGCTGGCGCAAATGCAAAGCTGCAACTTAGCCGTGGAAGCCATCGTGGAGAGCAATCCGCAGGTGCGGGAACTGCAACAACGGGCCAAAGAGGGAGGCTACGCCCTGTCGCTCTACGCCGCCAAAAACCCCTTCGGCATGGAAGACCTCGGCATCGCCAAAGACACCGCCTGGCTCTACCGCCTCAGCGCCGACCAGGTGGATATGGCCAGCACCGTGATGTGGGTGCAGTTCAACCCGCTGCAACAAACACTGTGGGAATTGTTCCCGGATGTGACGAAGCCACCGGCACCGCTGTTGTTTGATGAGGGGTTGTTGAAGGGGTTGGGAGGGGGGTGTAAACAATAAAATTAAAGCTCGTTAATTCTTTGCCATAATTTTAACCACAATTCTAAATCATTTCCAATGAGACAATTGATTTTTATATTCTTAACGGCCATCATCATTTCTTGTAAATCCACCCATAAAACCCAATATATTGAGGGCCTCGTTAATTGTCATACAAGCAATAAAAAAATCACCGACAGATCCTTGATGAGCTATGAGGCTTTTCAACCAAAATGCCTTATAGGAGTCCAAATGCCATCATTTAAGGCGACTACCATCGCTGGTAAACTAATAGATGATGCCTATTTTAAAGGTAAAGTGACCATTGTCAATTTTTGGTTTGCATCATGCCAACCTTGTGTGGCCGAAATACCCGGATTCAACCAACTCGTCAAGAAATATGGCAAAAAAAAGGTAAGTTACTTAGCCATTGGAAGGGATAAGGCTCAAGACATCGATGAATTTTTGGATAAACATCCTTGGGATTTTGACCATGTTGCCAATGGTGAAAAATTGATTGCTGATGTTTTCGACTTGACTTGGGGCTATCCTTTCACTTTTTTGGTTAATGAAGATTCAAAAATCGTAATGGCATTTACAGGTGGATTTGATGATGAAAGGGCGACTACTGACATTCAAAATAAGTTGATTCCCAAAATAGAGGAACTGTTAAAATGAAAACCCAACTGAATGAATCATAGTTTGCAAATTTTTTTTCATTCCCAAAGGGAATCTGTTCCGTCGGAAGGGCACTTTTAACGTAACCAGATTCCCTCCGGTAATGAAAAAAAGGACGTGAACAGATTGCCTTCGGCAATGACAAAAGAGAGCCAGTTTCGGGAACCTGCCTACGCCGTTTTCTTTTAAAGCTAATGCAACTATCTTCGCCCCGAATTTCAAACGATGAACGGTAAACTAAGCGCCGTTCATCGTTCATCGTTCATAGTTCACAGTTAAAATGAAATACTGCGTTACCTCCGCCCTACCCTACGCCAACGGGGCGCTGCATCTCGGCCATTTGGCAGGTGCCTATCTACCTGCTGACATCTACGTGCGCTACCTGCGGGGATGTGGGCGGGATGTGGTGTTCATCTGTGGTTCCGACGAACACGGGGCGGCCATCACCATGCGGGCAAAGAAAGAGAGCATCACCCCACAGGAAATCATCGACAAGTACCATGTGCTCAACAAACGGACGTTCGAGCAGTTGGGCATCAGTTTCGATTACTACCACCGCACGAGTGCGCCGCTGCACCACGAAACTTCGCAGGCTTTTTTCTTAAAACTGATAGAAAAAGGCGGCGAACTGGAAGAGCGCACCACGGAACAATACTACGACGAGCAGTTCGGGCAGTTCCTCGCTGACCGATACATCACGGGCGAGTGCCCGAAATGCGGCAATCCAGAAGCATACGGCGACCAGTGCGAGCGCTGTGGTTCTTCGCTTTCCCCGACGGAATTGATTCACCCGAAGTCCGTGTTGAGTGGGGCCGTGCCCGTGCTAAAATTGACCAACCACTGGTACTTCCGTCTCGACAAGCACGGCGACTGGTTGCGGGATTGGATTGAAAACGGCCAACTCGACGGCAAAACGCACCACGACCCCGATGCCTGGAAAAAACACGTCGTCGGCCAATGCCTCGCCTGGCTCAACGACGGCGAGGGCCTGCTGCCCCGTGCCATCACCCGTGACCTCGACTGGGGCATCCCCGTGCCGCTCAAAGGGGCGGAGGGCAAAGTGCTGTACGTTTGGTTCGATGCGCCCATCGGCTATATTTCCAGCACCAAGCAATGGGCGCTGGAAAACGGCAAAAATTGGGAAGATTACTGGAAGGGCGACGACGTGCAGCTTGTCCATTTCATCGGCAAGGACAATATCGTTTTCCACTGCATCGTGTTCCCCGCCATGCTGCGGGCGCACGGCGAATTTGCGTTGCCAGTGAACGTGCCCGCCAACCAGTTCCTGAATTTTGAGGGCCGCAAATTCTCGAAAAGCAAAGGCTGGGGCATCGAGCAGCACGAGTATCTGGAGGAGTTCGCCAATTTCCCGAACAAAGAGGATGCCCTGCGCTGGGCGCTCATCCGCAACATGCCGGAGAACCGGGACGCTGATTTCAAATGGGACGAGTTCGTGGATTTTTACGACAAAGATTTGGCGGATAATTTGGGGAATTTCATCAACCGGGTTGTGACGCTGACGAACAATTATTTTGGTGGTGAAACGCCGGTGCATCCTGTTTCCACTGGCTTGAAATTAGATGACATCGAAGACCTGACGAAATCCTGCGCCAACGACATTGAGCAATACAATTTCAAGTCTGCCGCCGCTACCCTGACTGAAATCTCCCGCCGGGGCAACCAGTACCTTCAGGACATTGCGCCCTGGGCGCTGCGGAAGTCCGAACCAGGCTCGCCGGTCATCCAGGAATGCCTGTTCAACTGTTTGCAGGTGGTGACAATTTTGAGTGTTTTGTGCGAGCCGTTCATCCCATTTACTTCCCCGAAAATCAGGAAATTATTGAATTTGCCAGCCGTGAAAAACGGTGATTTGGAAAAAATCCTTTCCAGATTAGCGAACAACGAAGCCCTGTTGGCCCCCGGCCATTCTGTCGGCGAACCTGAAATCCTTTTCCCAAAAATCAATGACCGCAACGACCGCAGCCGCTTGGAAATCATCGAGCGGCAGAAGGCAAAGCTGGAGATTATTTTGACAGCGGAGCAATCGTCAGTCGAAACGGCCTCCCTCATCCCTCATCCCTCATCCCTCATGCCTTTAAAAGAAGAAATCCAATACGACGACTTTGCCAAAATGGACATCCGCACGGCGGTCGTCCTCTCTGCCGAGCGCATCCCGAAAGCCGATAAACTGCTGAAACTCACGGTTGATTTGGGCTTCGAACAACGCACGGTGGTGAGCGGTATTGCGGAGCATTTCACCCCGGAGGAAGTGGTGGGCCAACGGGTGCTGCTGCTGGTCAACCTCGCCCCCCGCAAGCTGCGGGGCGTCGATTCGCAGGGCATGATCCTCATGGCCGAAAACGCCGAGGGGAAACTGAGTTTCGTGCAGGCAGGCGAGGCATTCGGGCCGGGGCTGACGGTAAAATAATTTCAACGCAAAGACGCAGAGGCCCAAAGAAAAACTCTGTGTCTCTGTGCCTCTGTGTTAAAAACAACTGAATGAAAAACTCCCTCCGGTTTTCACTTTTGGCCATCACCACAGTTGCCACTGCGATTTTCGGTTGGCGCATGTACTCGCTTTGGCAACAGGAAATCCTTTGGGGGCACCTGCCGCTTTTTTTCTTCGTGGCCGCCTGGGTCTCCTTCGTTTTGCTTTTTTGGAAAAAATACACCCGCCACCCGAAGAGCCTGCGCTGGCTGGGGCTTTCCACGTTGAGCGGTGTGCTGCTGGCTGTCGGTTTCCCGCCCTTCCCGACCACCATTTTGCTGTTCGTCGCCTGGGTGCCGCTGCTCCTCGTCGAGCATGAAATTTCAAAAGAAAAAGAACGGGAATCAGATATTCCGAAATCCGAAATCCGAAATCCGAAATTGAGTCTCCTCCCCTACTGCTACCACACTTTCGTCCTCTGGAACGTGCTGGTGACCTGGTGGGTGGGCAACACGGCGTTCATTGCAGGCATCGTAGCCATTTGGCTCAATTCGTTGTTCATGAGTGTGCCGTTCGTGCTGTTTCATTTCACCAAAAAAGCACTGCCCAAAACCGGGTACATGGCGTTCGTCGCCTATTGGATTTCTTTTGAGTTGCTGCACCTGAACTGGGAAATCTCGTGGTCGTGGCTGACGCTGGGCAATGCGTTTGCGGAGTTTCCAAGCTGGGTGCAGTGGTACGAATACACGGGCGTTTTTGGCGGGACGCTGTGGATTTTGGTGGCCAACGTGCTCGTTTTCAGGCTATTGGAAAAACTGGACTTTAAAATTTCCCCGAAAAAAATCTGGCGGGAACACCGTTGGCCGCTGCTGAAAATCAAGGCGCTGGTGCTGGTGCCGATTGCCGGGTCGCTGCTGATGTATTTCAACCAAAAAGACCGGGGCCGGGACGTGGAAATCGTGGTGGTGCAGCCGAATTTCGAGCCGCACTATCAAAAATTCTACATCCCGGAAGAGGACCAAATGCAAACCTTCCTGCGCCTGTCCGCCTCGTCCATCACCGAAAAAACGGAGTACCTCGTGTGGCCGGAAACGAGCTTCAATGCCGGGCGCATCGACGAGCTTGCCTCCAACCGCTTCGTGCGGCAATTGCAGCATTTTTTAGAAAAATATCCGAACCTGAAATTGGTGACGGGCGTGAGTGCCTACAAAATTTTCAAGCCGGACGAACCGCACACCAGCAGCACCCGCAAGGAAGAGCGGGGCAACGACGTTTTTTATTGGGAAGCCTACAACGCCGCCCTGCAACTCGAATCCGGTGCCGACAGCATCCCGTTTTACATCAAATCCAAGCTCGTGCCGGGCGCTGAAATCCTGCCGTACCACAAGTTTTTGTTTTTTCTGAAACCCATCGTTGACCAATTGGACGGCTCGGTGGAGGGGCATGGCACCCAGGCGCAGCGGGAAGCATTTCCCAGTCAAAGTGGCCGGGTGGCCCCGGTGATTTGCTACGAAAGTGTTTTCGGGGACTATCACGGCGGGTACGTCCGGGCAGGTGCCGAGGCCACTTTCATCATGACCAACGACGGCTGGTGGGACAATTCCGGTGGCCACAAGCAGCATTTGGCCTATGCTTCGCTGCGTTCAATCGAGACCCGCCGCAGCACCGCCCGCTCCGCCAACACCGGCATTTCCTGCTTCCTCAACCAGCGGGGCGACATCCTCCAGCCCACCAAATACGGCGAGGAAGCGGCCATCCGGGGCACCATCAAATTCAATGAAGAAATCACGTTCTACGTCCGTTGGGGCGATTTGATTGCCCGCATCGGGTTGCTCGCTACGCTGATTTTGTTGGTGAATTTGCTCGTGAAAAGAATTCAACGGAAGACGGTGGACGGTGGACGATAGACGGCGGGAAAACACTCCGTCCACCGTCCACCGTCTGTCGTCAACCGTGAATTGCTTTGATGCCCGGCAGTTCCTTCCCTTCCAGCATTTCCCGCATGGCACCGCCGCCGGTCGAAACGAAACTCACCTCATCGGCCAGCCCCAGTTGGTTCACCGCCGCCACGCTGTCGCCGCCACCCACCAGCGAGTACGCACCTGCTTTGGTCGCTTCTGCTACTGCCACCGCCACTGCTTTCGTGCCGTTGGCAAAATTCGGCATCTCAAACACCCCCATCGGGCCGTTCCAGATGATGGTTTTGGAATTTTTGATGACCTCCGCAAATGCTGCATTGGCTTTTTCGCCAATGTCCAATCCCATCCAGCCTTCGGGGATGTCGTAGCTGGAAGTGGCGTGATGGCTGGCTGCGTTGTCGAATTTATCCGCCACGATGCTGTCTTCCGGCAGGTAGATTTTCACGCCTTTGGCCTCGGCTTTTTTCAACAGTTCGAGCGCCATGTCGAGGCGGTCGTTCTCGACGAGCGAGTTGCCGATTTTGCCGCCCTGCGCCTTCGCAAATGTGTAGGCCATGCCCCCGCCGATGATGATGTTGTCCACGAGGTCGAGGAAGCGTTCGAGCAGCATGATTTTGTCACTGACTTTGGCTCCACCGGTGATGGCCGTGAATGGCCGGGCCGGTTTGTGCAGCAACATGTTGGCATTTTTGATTTCGTTTTCCATCAAAAAGCCAAACGTGCGGGCTTCCTTCGGAAAAAAATGGGCAATGACCGTCGTGGAAGCATGTGCCCGGTGCGCTGTTCCGAAAGCGTCGTTGACGTACACATCGCCGAGTGCGGCCAGCTTTTTGGAAAACTCCTGGTCGCCTTTTTCTTCTTCTTTCTGAAAACGGGTGTTTTCGAGCAGCAACACCTCGCCAGGTTGGAGTGCCTCCGCCATCAGGGTGGCCGTGTCGCCCACCGTTTCCGGGCAAAATTTTACATGCCTGCCCAGTAAAATGCTGAGGTGCTTCGTGAGGTGGTTCAGGGTAAATTTCTCCACGTTCACCGTGCCGTCTTCCTTCAGTTTGTCCAACGGCCTGCCGAGGTGCGACATCAGGATGACCGCCCCGCCATGCTCCATAACATAGCGGAGGGTCGGCAATGCTTCCCGCATCCGAGTATCGTCGGTGATGCTGTATTGCTTGTCGAGCGGCACGTTGAAGTCCACCCGTATCAGCGCTTTTTTTTGGTTGAAATCGATGTTCATCTTCTTGATGGTTGGATGGTTGAATTGCTTGCCCTTTGGGGTTGTATTGTATTTCTCACACTTCTCACCCTCTCACTCTCTCACCTCTAAAAAAAGGCACTACCACAGCAACATGGCCGGATAGTGCCTCTTCATCATACTAATTCGATTTTTATTGATTGGCGACCATTTCCGCCAGGTCGGCAAGGCGGGCAGAGTAGCCAGCCTCGTTGTCGTACCAGCCTACGATGCGGCACATGTTGCCGTTCACCTGCGTCAGGCCCGAATCGAACACGCAGGAGTGCGGGTTGCGCACGATGTCACTGGATACCAGCGGTTCGTCCGTGTATTCCAGGATGCCGTTGAGATGGCCGTTGGCGGCTGCCAAAAACGTGGCGTTGATTTCTTCGACCGTTGTGCCTTTTTTCATCATGCAAACCAGGTCGGTGCAGGAACCCGTGGCTACCGGAACCCGCAGGGAGTGTGCGGCAATTTTTCCTTTCAGGTGCGGGGCCACCAGCACGACCGCTTTCGCAGCGCCCGTGGAAGTCGGCACGATGTTTTGCGCAGCGGCACGTGCCCGGCGAAGGTCACGGTGCGGGCCGTCCTGCAAATTCTGGTCGGAGGTGTAGGCGTGGATGGTGTTCATAAAAAATTGCTCGATGCCAAACGCTTTGTCCAGCACCATCACCATCGGCACGAGGCAGTTGGTGGTGCAGGAGGCGTTGGAAACTATCAGGTCGGTCGCCTTCATCTGCTCGTGGTTGGCACCGATGACGAAGGTCGGCACGTCGTCCGCTTTGGGCGGGGCGGAAAGCACTACCCGGCGGGCACCCGCCTGCAAATGCAGCCCGGCTTTTTCTTTGTCGAGGAAAATGCCGGTGCATTCCAGCACCACATCGACGCCCAATTCTTTCCAGGGAAGTTCCGCCGGGTTTTTGATGGAAGCCCCAAGGATTTTTTGGCCATTGAAGTACAAATATTGATTGTCGGCGGAGACTTGCCCATCAAATTTGCCGTGCATGGTGTCGTACTTGAAGAGGTGTGCCAGCGTCTGATTGTCGGTCAAATCGTTGATGGCCACCACTTCAATCCCCTCTTTTTTCAAAAGGTTTCTCAGTGTCAATCGGCCAATTCGACCGAAACCATTGATTGCAATTCTTTTTGCCATAGTTGGATACAGGTTTAAAATTTAGGTAATGCTGATTGGTCATTTTTAAGAAGCCAGTGGCTTCTGCGTTAAACTTCGGAATGACAATTTGGCGAGGTGCGGAACTTTCAGGCACCGGAATTCGGTTAAGGCTGCGTCTCTCAGAGTGCCGCAAATGTAAGCAAACAATCGGCGGTTTCCACCAAACGATCGTTTCTAAAACTTTTTTTTGACCCCGCTTTGATTTCTTGCAAACGGACTTATCTTTGCCCCGCTTTTGAAAGATAGAAGTAAAATCAAGTACGCCCCGTTCGTCTAGGGGTCTAGGACGGCGCCCTTTCACGGCGTTAACACGGGTTCAAATCCCGTACGGGGTACTACGAAAAAGCCCTTGCTACATCATGTAGCAAGGGCTTTTCGCTTTTATTTTTTTGCAACGTCGGCGAGGTTTCGAACCTCGCCGACGTTTTTCCTATTCCTGAGCTGGACAGCACCGCCTTCACCTTGTCTGCCGCTTCTTGCAGCAGGATGGCCGACTGCACTTCCAGACCTGACTCGTCGATGATTTTTTTTGCCAAATCGGCATTCGTTCCTTGCAGGCGGACGATGATCGGCACGTGTACGTTGCCCATGTTTTTGTAGGCATCCACCACGCCCTGCGCCACCCGGTCGCAGCGCACGATACCACCGAAGATGTTGATGAGGATGGCCTTCACTTCCGGGTCTTTCAAAATGATGCGGAATCCCTGTTCCACCCGATTGGCATCTGCCGTGCCACCAACGTCGAGGAAGTTGGCTGGCTCGCCGCCGGAGAGTTTGATGATGTCCATCGTGGCCATGGCCAGCCCAGCGCCGTTCACCATGCAGCCCACGTTGCCATCGAGCTTCACGTAGTTGAGGTCAAAATCTTTGGCCTCCACTTCGGTCGGGTCTTCCTCGTCCTTGTCCCACATGGCCTCCAAATCCGGGTGACGGTACAAGCCGTTGTCGTCCAGTGCGACCTTGCAATCTACCGCAATGATGCGGTCGTCCGCAGCTTTCAGGCAGGGATTGATTTCAAACATGGAAGCATCCGCCCCAACGAAAGCGGCGTACAGGCTCTCCACGAATTTGACCATGTTTTTGAAAGCGGCACCACTCAGTCCGAGGTTGAAAGCGATTTTGCGGCATTGGAACGCCTGAAGGCCAAGCGCTGCGTCAATGTACTCCTTGTGGACGAGGTGAGGGGTTTCCTCCGCAACTTTCTCGATGTCCATGCCGCCCGCTGTGGAGTAGATGAACATGTTGCATTTGCGCTCCCGGTCCATCAGCACCGAAACGTAAAATTCTTTGCAGGCATCGAAATCAGGCCGGTAGCTGTCCTCGGCTATGAGCACTTTGCGGACGAGCTTCCCGGGGCCGGTCATGCCGCCCGGTGTCTGTGGGGTTTTGAGCATCATGCCGATGATGTTACCGGCGTGTTCCTTCAACTTGTCGAGGTTTTTGGCCAATTTCACACCGCCTCCTTTGCCTCGCCCGCCAGCATGGATTTGGGCTTTCACGACGACGAGTTCGGTGCCCGTACTTTCCCGGATGCTGTTCCAGGCTGCGACGGCTTCATCCACTGATTGCGCCACGATGCCCTCTTGGATGGCCACACCGTAGCGCTTCAACAATTCTTTACCTTGATATTCGTGAAGGTTCATGCTTGCGTTTTTGAGTGCCTGAGTGTTTGAGTATTTGCGGTTTTAAACAGCAAAACTCAAGTTTCAAACCTGGTTTTGTTTAAAAATTAAAGGTCAAACCGAAGCTCGGCATGATGGGCAACTGGTTCACCCGGTCGTTGCGTACCCGGTCGTAATAAAAAATATTCTCCCGGTTGTAGAGGTTGGTAGCGCTGGCCACTGCCTCCAGACTGGCGTACTTTCCGAATTTGAAGGTCCGTTTCAAGGAAACGTCCATCCGGTGGTAGTACGGCAAGCGACCGGCGTTCCTTTTTTCATCCAACACCACGCCGAGGTCGCCATTGCCGGTGTTCGGGTCGGTGTCGAGGCCATCATTGAAATTGATGTTGTCATAAAAACCCTGCGTGAGCGTGAACGGGAAACCCGAACCCATGTTCCAGCGGGCCGATGCTTCCCAGTCCAACGTTGCTCCAAATTTGTAGGTGCCGAGCAGGTTCACGTTGTGGCGGCGGTCGAAAATGGTCGGGTAATTCTGTTCGCCGTCGTCCCGGTCAACGTATGCGTGGGAGTATGTGCCCCAGAGGTAAATTTTGCGGGTTTCGTAGCGAAGCGTGAAGTCGATACCGTAAGCTTTGCCCGTTTCCGTTACGAAGTTGGGGTCTTGTGGGTCGATTTTGTTCCGGTTGATTTGGATGAGTTGGGTGAAGTCCTTGAAGTACGGCTCGACGTTGAGTTCGATATTTTTGGCCAGGTCGATTTCAGCGCCAACTACTGCGTGGATGGCTTTTTGAAGACGGTGCTCCACCGGCTCGTTCGTGTTCAGCTTGTTGACCCGCTCTTCCGGCCCCGTCAGGAAGCCAACGAACAGGTTCACCACGTCCAGCTCACTGACACTGCTGATGAGGTTTTGCGAGTAGAAACCACCTGCCATTTTCAGCCTGAAGTTATCGGTCACATTGTATTTGGCACCAAAGCGGGGTTCGAGGCTCGAAGCATTTTGCGAGGGATAAAATTGAACCCGTATGCTCGGCTCCAGTATGAAATTGCCGAATCGGGCTTTGTACCTCACAAAACCGCCGAGTTCGGTGGTGAAACTGGCCTGGTTGATGGTGTTCCCCACGAAGTTTTTGAAGGCAAAATCGGTGTCGAGACCAGCTATTTCAAAACCGTATTTCACCTCATTGCGCAAGCCAAAATAGGTGAAATCAAGTTTGACGTTGTAGTTGGAAATGTTGCTGGTGCGAGGCGCTTCCCCGGCTTCTTTCAACTCAATGTTGTAGTCGGAGTAGGCCATCGTGCCGCCAATCACGAGGTTGGAGTTTGGGGGAATGAGGGTGAAATTGGCCCCGCCGCCTGTCGATTGCCAGCCAAATTTTGCGACGCCGATATAGTCAACATCGTCGGTAAAATTGAATCCGAACAGGTTGAGTTTGCTGCCGTTGCCGGTCAGGAAAGAAAATTTTCCGTAAAAATCAGTGAAAGTGAATGGCAGGCGCTTGCGGTCTGTGTCGGACAGCCCGCCTGCACTGTCTGAGGTCGGGTAAAATGTGGTGTCCACTGCGTAAGCATACAGCAACGGCGAGGTTTTGTCGATGTAGGAGTGCTTGGCCGTGAACAAAAACGAACTGCTTCCCCCACCCTCTTCAAATTTTTTGAGCGGCCCTTCGATGAGCGCTTTGGCCTGGAACGGGTTGGCACTGACCAGGCCGGCCAGCCGTTTTTTGTTGCCTTCCCTGGTTTTCAAATCCACCACTGCCGAAATCCGGCCGCCGTATTCGGCGTTGAAGCCCGCCGTGAGCACATCGACCGTTTTGATGGTCTCCGTTTCAAAAACCGAATAAAAACCAATGCTGTGGAAGGGGTTGAAAATCGTCATCCCATCCAGCATGATGCGGTTCTGGATGGGCGAGCCGCCCCGGATGTAGATTTGGCCGCCCTGGTCGCCGGTGGAGATGATGCCGGGCAGCACGGGAAGGTACTGCGCAATGTCGGCCTGCCCGCCGGTGCCTGGCAAGGATTTGATTTGATTGGCGGTCACGGTCACTTTTGAAATGGACACATCCGACCTGGCCTGCTCCCGCCTGGCGGAAAGTTCAACGGTGCCAAGCTGGATGCTGCTTTCGGCCAACACCACCCGTTGATAGGTGATGCCGCCATCGTTGATTTTTACGCTGACGGAAACGCTGTCGTAACCGATGGAGGTCACTGTCATTTTGTAGTTCCCGGCTGGTATGCCGCCGATGCTGAAAAAACCATTTTCATCGGTGGTGGTGCCGATGGTGGTGTTTTCCAACAAAACCGTGCTGAAAATCATGGGTTCCCCGTTGGCTTTGTCAAAAACATTGCCCCGCAAAGTGCCTCCTTTTTGCGCCGCCACCGATGAAATGAAGAACAGGAAAAGGGCTGTCAGGCAGAATAGGATTTTTTTCATAACTAATTTAAAAAAGAAGTTAGCCGCAGCTTTTTAGCTGCCGCAATTCAAATCGGGCGCAAATATAAAAGGATAGCGGAGGAAGAAAGGACTTATGGAAGTCAATTTCATTTACAAAACAGGAAGAATGGCTTGAAAGGGTTGATTCCGTTTATTTTACCTCAAACGTGTAGTAATACTCCCCGGGGTAATTTTCGTAAAAACCCTCTAAGTAAATTTCTTTGCCCTTTTTTTTCTTGAACTCGTTGATGACTTCCTGCACGGAAGAAACTTTCACATCGCCAACTTTGGTGATGATGTAGCCAGGGTCCATTTCTGTCTTTTCAATGGGGCTGCCAACTTTGATGTTCTCCACGTAAACGCCCGACACCCGCAGTTTCCGCCGCTCGTCGGTGGACAGCTCCCGTAGCGTGAAGCCCAAATGTCCCAGTATTTCCTCGTCATCGCCCTTGACGACAATGCGGGCCGCATCGTCTTTGTCCTTCAAAGTGACGTTTGCGGAGTAGCGTTTCCCGTTGCGGATGTATTCGACCTTGATGCCTGAACCGGGGTGGAGCCGCCCCACCTGCTCCTGTAACTCAGGGATGGTTTTGATTTTCATGCCATTGATGCCGACAATCACATCGCCGTCCTGCATTCCGGCATCTTCGGCACCACCTTCCGGGGTCACCGTGCTGATGTAAACGCCTTCGACGGAAGGCAAATTCAATTCTTTGGCAATCTGACCGTCCACCGGCGCGATTTTGATGCCGAGCAACCCGCGTTTTACCTCGCCGTAATCGCGCAGATCGCGGATGATTTTTTGGACCAAAGTGGCGGGGATGGCAAATGAATAACCTTCGTATTTGCCCGACCGGGTGATGATGGCCGTGTTGATGCCGACCAGTTCTCCGTTGGTGTTCACCAAGGCACCACCGCTGTTGCCGGGGTTCACAGCCGCATCGGTCTGGATGAACGATTCGATGGTGTACTCGCCCTCCAGGATGTCGATGCTGCGGCCTTTGGCGCTCACAATGCCTGCCGTCACGGTCGATTCCAGGTTGAAAGGATTGCCGACTGCCAGCACCCACTCGCCGACATGCAGGGAATCGGAGTTGCCAAAAACAAGCGACGGGAGGTTTTTGTCTTCAATTTTCAACAGCGCCAGATCGGTGAAGGGGTCAGTGGCGACGAGCTTCGCCTCGTACTCCCGGCGGTCGTTCAACGTGACCTGGTACTTGTTTCCTTCTTCGATGACGTGGTTGTTGGTAACAATGTAGCCGTCACCGGAAATGATGACCCCTGAACCCGAAGATGCACCGAAGGAACTGCCGCCCCACCAACTGTAGTTGGCACTCTCCACCGCCCGGATATTCACGACGGCAGGGGTCACTCGTTCGGCTGCCGCAATAAAATCCGTTGGCGAAGAAGACAAAAAAGTACGCTGGATGCCACTCAAAAATGGGTCGGCCTCTCCATAATTGGTGTACATGGCAGATGCATCGTTCCGGTCGATGAAAATTTTTTGCGGTTTCTGGAAAATGCTGAAAACGAGGACAGCCAACAAGGCACTGCAAAAAGAGGCGGCGGCAATAGGAAAGTAATTCTTCATAAATATCAGGATTACACGTTGAATTAGCTGTGATTTGAAGTTCTTGAGGCTCAGTTCCAATAGATTTTTGGCCTTTTATCTAATCATCGAAATCAAGGCCCATGAACAAAAGCCGCCGCAAGTTGCAAAATTTGAATGGCAAAAAAATCAATTTGAAAAGAAATAACTTGCAGGCCCCTCGATTCAACGGGGTAAAATACTTTTGCCAAACAAAACATAAAGCAACTACACCAGTTTTTATGCCATGAATGAAATCCCGTTTTCAAAATACCAGGGCACCGGCAACGACTTCGTCCTCATCGACCAGCAAAGTGAGCGGTGGCTGACCCGACAGGACACTGCCCCCGTCCGGCAACTCTGCGACCGCCGCTTTGGCATCGGGGCAGACGGCCTCATTTTGCTCCAATCTATCGCCGGTTTTGATTTTGAAATGATTTACTTCAACTCCGATGGCCGGGAAAGCACCATGTGCGGCAACGGTGGCCGTTGCATTGCTGCTTTTGCCAAACGGCTCGGAATCGTGGAGAAGAATTGCCGCTTCCTTGCCATCGACGGGCCGCACGAAGCCATCGTTGCCGACCATTGGGTGGAACTGAAAATGACCGATGTCGCAAGCGTGGAAACGGGCGACGGGTACTTCGTCCTCGACACCGGCTCGCCGCATTACGTCGTTTTCGTGGAAGATTTGTCGGACATCGACATTGTGCAAAACGGCCAGGCCATCCGCTACTCCGACCGTTTCCGCAAGGACGGCATCAATGTGAATTTCGTGGAAAAATCGCCCGCTGGCATTGAGGTGGCCACCTACGAACGGGGCGTGGAAGACGAGACGCTCTCCTGCGGAACCGGCGTGGTGGCAGCAGCACTGGCCTGGTTCCTCAACCAACCGCAACCCGCTGAAAAGGAGGTGGATGTTTCAACAAAAGGCGGGAATTTGAAAGTCCGTTTCAAGCCGGACGGGCAGGGTGGATTTTCGGATGTTTGGCTGTGTGGCCCCGCCACAGCGGTGTTTGAAGGCAAGATTTCGATTTAAAAATCCTCGTCATCGCCCAACTCCAATTTGGCCTGAGCCAGTTCGCTCAGTGCGTGTTGGTCGCCTGCCTGCCGGGCCACGTTCATCCCGGCGTGGTACACCGTAAATGCCTGGTTTGGGTCGCCCATTTTTTCGTGCAGCTTGCCGAGGTGGTAGTAAACGCCAACGTAGCCGGGGTCATTTTCCATTATTTGGCGGTAGTTTTTCAGCGCTGTTTCGAGGTCGCCAATTTTCTCGTGTTCTTTGCCGAGGGCAAACAAAATGAACGAATCCTTCGGATTGTCCTTGTGAAATACGAGCAATTGCTGGATTCTCGACATGTCCATTTCTTTAAAATTTGGCTCAAATATCCTTCATCGACAACTGGATCCGCCCCCGTTTCAGGTCCACATCCACCACCCGCACCGACACCTCCTGGTTCAGGCTCACCACGCTCGATGGAATTTTCACGTATTTGTTCGACAGTTGCGAAATATGCACCAGCCCGTCCTGCTTCACCCCGATGTTGACGAAGGCACCGAAGGCCGTCACGTTGGTGACGATGCCCGGCAGTACCATGCCGATGGTCAGGTCTTCGAGGGAACGCACATTGGCAAAATCGAACGATTTTGCTTCACCCCGCGGGTCGAGGCCCGGCTTGTCCAATTCGTTCAAAATATCCGTCAGCGTTGGCAGCCCCACGTTTTCCGTCACGTATTTTTCCAGGTCGATTTGCTTGCGCAAATCCGCTTTTTTTATCAAATCGGGCACCGTGACACTGAGGTCAGCAGCCATTTTTCCCACGATGTCGTAGCTCTCCGGGTGGACTGCGGTGTTGTCCAACGGGTTTTTGGCCGCCCGGATGCGCAGGAACCCGGCACACTGCTCGAAGGCTTTTTCGCCCATCCGGGGCACTTTTTTCAATTGCAGCCGGGTTTCAAAATGGCCGTTTTCGGAGCGGAATTTCACAATGTTCTGCGCCACCGCCGGCCCAAGCCCGGAGACGTAGGTGAGCAGGTGCTTGCTGGCCGTGTTCAGGTTGATACCGACCGCGTTCACGGCGCTCTCCACCGTCCGGTCGAGGCTTTCCTTGAGTTTCACCTGGTTCACATCGTGCTGGTACTGCCCGACGCCGATGCTTTTTGGGTCGAGTTTCACCAACTCGGCGAGTGGGTCCATGAGCCTCCGCCCGATGGAAACCGCCCCCCGCACGGTCAGGTCAAGGTCGGGAAATTCCTCCCTTGCCACCGGGGAGGCCGAGTAAATCGATGCCCCGGCCTCGCTCACCATGAACACCTGCACCGGGTGGCTGAACACGATGTCCTTGCACAAGTCCATCGTCTCGCGGCCTCCTGTGCCGTTTCCGATGGCGATGGCGGCGATGCGGTACTTGTCAACGTTGTCCTGCAAAATCTTCCGGGACATGTACTCGTCGGAGTTCGGCGGGTGCGGGTAAATCGTGGTGTTGTGGACCAGGTCGCCGTTTTCGTTCAAAGTCACCACTTTGCACCCTGTTCGGAAGCCAGGGTCGATGCCCATCACACGGTACTGGCCAAGTGGCGGGGCGAGCAACAACTGGCGCAGGTTTTCCACAAAAACATGGATGGCCTCCGCGTCGGCTTTTTCTTTTGCTTCGTTCCGAAATTCGGTTTCGATACCGGGCGAAAGCAGCCGTTCGTAGCTGTCGTGCAGCGCATGCTTCACCTGGTTGGTGGCCTCGCCTTTGCCTTTTAAAAAATGAGATTCGAGCCTGTTCAGCGTTTCCTCGTCATCCGGGGCGATGGTCAGTCGCAGGAATCCTTCGTCCTCGCCCCGCCGCATGGCCAGCATCCGGTGCGACGGGCACAGCTTGAGCGGCTCCGAAAATGCGAAATAATCCTGGTACTTGGCAGCTTCTTCGTCCTTGCCCCGCACCAATTTCGATGAAATCTGCGCCCCCCGGCGGTAGGCATGTCGCACTTTCTGGCGGGCCTGCTCGTCTTCGCTGACCCACTCTGCGATGATGTCCCTGGCACCTTGCAGCGCTTCCTCCACGGTGGGCACTTCATCGGTGAGGTAGGCTTGCGCCAAAGCAGCGGCATCCTGTTTTTTTTGTTCAAAAATGGTGGATGCCAATGGCTCCAGCCCTTTTTCCCTGGCTACCGATGCCCGGGTTTTGCGCTTGGGTTTGTACGGCAGGTAAATATCTTCCAGTTCAATAATGTCCCAGCAATTTTCGATGCGGTTGCGAAGCCCATCCGTCATTTTTCCCTGCTCCTCGATTGTCCGCAACACCGTCTCCCTGCGTTTGTCCAACTCTTGCAATTTTTTGAGTTCCTGCTGAATGTCAGCCAGTTGCACCTCGTCCAGCGAGCCTGTCGCTTCCTTTCGGTAGCGGGCAATGAAGGGAATAGTTGCCCCTTCGGCCAGCAGGTCAACCGTGTTCTCCACTTTTTTTACTGGAATGTTCAGGGTTTGTGAAATGATGCGGGAATAGGCTACCATTTTTTAAATTGGAATTTTTCTTGCAAAAACCCTGTGCAAAATCATCTGACAATCAGCGGATTATCGTAAAACACCGCTGCAACCGGACGTTCAATGATAGTGGTTTCAGCAGTGTTTTCTCTCGAAAATTCTCTATAAAAATCCATTTACGTCGTGGTGTTTCAAACCAAAAGCATCGGAAACGCCCTGGTAAACCACTTTGCCGTCGATGACATTCAAGCCAAGTTTCAGGGCGTTGTTTTCCCGGCAGGCTTGCTGCCAACCTTTGTTCGCCAACTGGATGGCGTAGGGCAAAGTAGCGTTGGTCAAGGCAATTGTGGAAGTGTAGGGAACGGCTCCAGGCATGTTCGCTACGCAGTAGTGCAACA
The DNA here is from genome assembly GCA_016234735.1 of Bacteroidota bacterium. Taxonomy (GTDB): domain Bacteria; phylum Bacteroidota; class Bacteroidia; order Chitinophagales; family Saprospiraceae; genus UBA6168. Next base: position 31,193 of record JACRAN010000321.1, read on the forward strand.
CGCCATCCACCACATAAACCGGGTCGGCGTGGGTGGTTGGTTTGGTCGTTTCAAAACAACCGCCCTGGTCAACTGCCACGTCCACCAGCACGGTGCCAGGGCGCATGGTTTGAAGCATATCCTTCGTGATGAGGTGCGGAGCCTTTGCACCAGGAATCAACACCGCCCCAACGACCAGGTCGTGTGTTTTTATTAAACGCCTGATGTTCAATTCGTTAGAGTACATGGTAATTACGTTTGCCGGCATCACGTCTGCCAGGTAACGCATCCGGTTCAGGTTCACGTCGAGGATTGTCACCCTCGCACCAAGGCCAGCGGCCATTTTCGCAGCCTGCGTACCAACAATCCCGCCTCCCAGAATCAGGACTTTGGCAGGCTCTACGCCCGGCACACCCCCCAACAGGATTCCCCGGCCACCCATCGGTTTTTCAAGGAATTTTGCACCCTCCTGCACGGCCATACGGCCCGCCACCTCGGACATGGGGATGAGCAGGGGCAGGCTTCGGTCAGGCAACTCTACCGTTTCGTAAGCAAGGCAAACGGCCTTGCTTTTTATCATCGCCTTCGTGAGTGGCTCGTAGGAGGCAAAGTGGAAGTAAGTGAACACTAATTGGTCTTTCCGTATGAGCGCATACTCCTGTTTGATGGGTTCTTTGACCTTCATAATCATCTCGCCATTTTCGAAACACGCCTCGGCGGTGGGCAGGATTTTGGCACCCGCTTCTTTGTACTCGCTGTCCGTGAACCCGCTGTGCAAACCTGCGCCTTTTTGGATGTACACTGTGTGGCCCGGTTTGGTTAGCTCCAGCGCACCAGCCGGTGTTAGCGCTACCCGGTTTTCGTTTGTTTTTATCTCCGTAGGTACTGCAATAACCATAAAATTTGGTTTGATTTGATGATGGAATGAATTGAGCGGCGCAAAGATAGTGCAGGAGTGGGATGGCTGTTCATGCTTCGTTGAATTTTTGAAGAGCAGGATACAGCGAGGAAGATGTTTCAGGTTACAATGAAGTCTGGGGCAAAAAAAAAGCCCGGGAGGGTATCCCGGGCGAAAAAACGAATCTTACAATTCTTTAACCAAAACTTACACATTTTACATTTTGACAATATCTATGCCAGAAATTAAATTCATTTTTAATTTAAAAAAATATTTTCATTGTAAGCA
>JACRAN010000322.1 GCA_016234735.1 Bacteroidota bacterium
CCCGCCATCGGTACGCATGACGATGTCTTGCACCGATGCTTCCGGGATGCCTCTGTTTTTGCCCTTCTCTTTTTCCAGCAGCACAGAAACGAATTCGTCTTCGAACGGGTAAAACCGGAGCAATTGGTCACTGGTATTGGCTTGAGGAATGCTGAGGAAAAAATACCCCTCGGCCCTGCTGAGGTTGTCGGCGGAGTAGAGGCCGCCTGCTTTCAGGGCTTGGTTGAGGTTGTCGTAGGCAAAAAAAGCATCGAAAGTCAGGTAGTCCTGCATGGGCACGAGGTAACGGCGCAGCGATTCGGCGGTGCCGGTGCCATAGTCCAAAATTTCCAGGTAATGTTTGTTGTGCCGGGAGTTGAAGTTGTCTTTTTTCAGAATGAAATACATGTTGCCAGCGTTGTCGGCCACCACCTGTTGAAAGTCGCGGTGCAACAGCATGTCCTCCGGGACGAAGGTTTTTTCCCAAAGCAATTTCATTTGCTTGATGTCGAAGGCCAGTGCGTTAATCTCGGTTTGCTCGTGCAGGAACCAAACCACCGCCATGTTTTTATCTTCGGAAAGCACCACTTCAAAGTTGGGGGTAAATAATGCCGGATCGAACAGTTTGATGGTCACCGAGTCGATGAGATTGGCAGCGGCACTGTACTTGTGTATTTTGAGTACGGGCTGCATTTTTTGACGGAACTGGTAAATCACGGAAAACCCACCGCCCGCTGTCGGCACTACCTTCTCCACTTGCGGGGCCTTTTTGTCCAACTCGATTTCCTTTTCCCAACTCAGCCGCATTTTAGAGTCGAAGCCCTGCACCTCGAATTTCGTGCTTTTGTCCCTGAACAGCAGCACGTTGCCCCGGTCGTCGCCGATGATGTCGTAGGAGGCATCGTCCCGCAGGACGACCGACTCGGACACGGTCACGGTTTGCGCCAGCAGGCAAGCCGGGGAGGAAAAAACGAGGAGGAGAAAGAAATTTTTCATAGCCGAGATTGAAAGTTTTGAAAGAAGCGCTCGTTCAAAGTGGTGCGGTGCAAACTACTTTCACCGGGTAAGTACGATGTAATCCCGAATGAGGGTTTTTAAAAATTCGATCTGATTGCCACGCGGCGGTTCGATGTCGAGTTCCTGGCAGAAGCGCTGCGTGGCTTGCCGGACGGCTTCGGCATGGGCCGTATTTTGCCAGGATTGGCAGCGGCCCAACAGGTTTTTTATCAACAGCATATCCGCCTCGCTCATCTGCCGCACCGCCGGGTATTTCGGCTCGTAATTTTCCAACGTGTTGATTTTCAGGATGTCTTGGAGCCGGAAACTCAACTTGCTCTTCACCCGAACGACCGTCGTGTTGGCTGCCAGGTCGCCGAGCCGCTGGCTTTTGAAGGTGGAACCAATCAGCAGACCGCCCAGCACACCGAAGGACAAAGCAAAATCCACCAACAAAAAAACGCTGCGCAGCAGGTAGTCCCCCACGCCAGGCTCCTTCCCGTCGAGCCGCACGACTTTGAGGTTGACGGCACGTTTGCCCCAGCTTCGCCCGTTGCCAAGCGCCTCGGAAAGCAGGTGGTAAATCATTAGCCCCACGAGGTTCATCAGCAACATAAAATGGATGCCCCAATCGGTCACGGCATCGGCCACGAGGGAAATTGCCAATATCCAGAACAAAAAATAAATGGCCCAGAAGATGAGCAGGTCGATGAAAAAGGCAAAAAAACGCTCCCTGAGCGCCGCCAGTTCGTATTCGATGGTGACGTTTTGCGTGGTGCGTATGTCGATGCTGGGCATGTTTTAATTTTGCAAAACTTGAACGTTCAGTTCTGTGAAATCAAAAATAACGGTTTTGGTTGATTTCCAAACCGGGGATTCTTTTTGGAGGAACCCTCCCGGTTGCAAAACCAAAATTAGCCATACCTTGCTTAAAAAAACTGCAATATCATGGACAAAAACGCTGCATCCAAAGTCCGGGAACTCATTGCCGACAACAAACTGGAGGAAGCACTCGATGTTTTGATAAACAACGAACAGCACCAAAGCCAGGAACGGAACAACACCCTGCTGCTGCTCAAAGGCAAATTGGCCATGCTGGAAGAGCAGGAGATAGCGGGCCTGCTGGATTTCGAGGAACTCGCCCGGCAACGGGCCAACATCAGCCACCAGATACTCAAACTCACTGACGGCAGCCCGCCCGATTTTGAAGGAACGATCGAAAACCCGGAGCCGGTGCTGATACAAAAAACCATCCAGGCGCCCGCCATAGCGGTGCCTTGGGTCAAGTACCTGCTCGTCGCCACACTGCTGCTGGTGGTGGTGGTGGCCGGAATTACCCTCGCAAAATCTTTTGGTGAAAAAAAATCCACCACTGCCCACGAGCCGCAGCCAGGGCAACCCGGCACGGAACAGCCCACCCACGCCGACGAAGGACAACCCAATTCCCCCTCCAGCGGCCCGGTGAAGGTGCTGGACTTTCCCAATTTGCAGCAACCATTCAATTTTCTCGACTTTGGCTTCGAGTTCCGGTGGGCGGAGGCCGAGTGGATTTCCGACAGCGAAATCAGGCTGAAAATACGCTGCTACATCACCTGCAAGAGCAACCTCGGCATCTGTTACCGGGCGGCGATGCACATCTATGCCGACGGAAAGCCCATTGCCCCTGCCGAACAATCGAATGCCGCCGGTTGGGTGGAACACAACGCCATCATCACCGACGACATCAATTTTTTGCTGCCCGCTCACGCCAAGGAGTTCCAAATCGAACTGGCCAGGGACCACTCCACCTGGCGGCGACCCTTCAAAATCCTGACGCACTGACATGAACTACACCCGCCACCAACTTTCCGACACCATCGCAGCGCTCGCCACCCCGCCCGGCGTGGGGGCCATCGGCATCATCCGGCTGAGTGGGGAGGATGCGTTGCACATCGTTCAAAAAGTGTTTGGCGGCAAAGACCTGACGAAGCAGGCCAGCCACACGCTGCATTTCGGTACCATCATCGCCAACGATGGAAGCATCCTCGACGAGGTGCTCGTCTCCATTTTCAAAGCACCCAATTCCTACACCGGGGAAAACATCGCCGAAGTGTCCTGCCACGGCTCGCCGTACATCCTGCGGCAGGTGCTCGAACTTTTCATGGAGAAAGGTGCCCGCCTGGCACAACCCGGCGAGTTCACGTTGCGGGCATTTCTGAACGGAAAAATGGACCTCTCGCAGGCCGAAGCCGTGGCCGACCTCATCGCCTCCTCCTCCGAGAGCGCCCACCACGTCGCCATGCGGCAGATGCGGGGCGGGTTCAGCCACGAAATCAAACAACTGCGGGAAGAACTCATCAACTTCGCCAGCCTCATCGAACTCGAACTCGACTTCGCCGAGGAGGACGTGGAGTTCGCCAACCGGGAGCAGTTGAAAACCTTGGTCGCCAAAATCCACGCCTTCCTGCATTCGCTCCTCCAGTCCTTCAAACTCGGCAACGTGCTGAAAACCGGCGTGCCCACCGTCATCGCCGGTAGGCCCAATGCCGGAAAATCCACCCTGCTCAACGCCCTGCTCAACGAAGAGCGGGCCATCGTCAGCCCCATCGCAGGCACCACGAGGGACACCATCGAGGAGGTGCTGAACATCAACGGCATCGAATTCCGGCTCATCGACACAGCCGGCATTCGGGAGGCGCAGGACCAAATCGAGGCCCTCGGCGTGGAAAAAACGATGGAAAAACTGCGGCAGGCCGCCCTGCTGGTGTACGTGTTCGATGTGCTGGAAACGAAAATCGACGAGGTGCTCGCCGACCTTGCCGACCTGCACGGCGAGGGTGTGCAGTTGCTCGTCGTCTGCAATAAAATGGACACCAGCCCCTACTTCAAACCCGAATGGCTCGTCCACCCCGACGACCCCACCATCCCCGATTTTTTCTTCACCAACCCAAAATCATCAATCGTAAATCGTAAATCGTCAATCGTAAATTCACAAATCGTTACCTGTTCTGCTATCCACGGCATGAATATCCCCTATCTGAAAGAAAAACTCTACGACCTCGTCATCTCCGAACAATTGAACCTCGAAAGCACCATCGTCACCAATGCCCGCCACTTCGAAGCGCTGCAAAAAGCATCGGAAAGCCTCAACGACGTGCTGCATGGCTTGGATGCTGGCGTGACCTCCGACTTCGTGGCGATGGACATCCGGCGGGCACTGTCCTACCTCGGTGAAATCACCGGCGAGGTGGGCGTGGAGGATTTGCTGGGGAATATTTTTGGGAAGTTTTGCATCGGGAAGTGAACCTTCTTAAAAGCCTGGATAACTTGCTAACCGGATAACATATTCCTACCTTCGCGTATCGAACAAACCACCGCATGGCAACCAAATTCTTCACCAACCACAAAGGCAAAACCCTGCTCCAAAAACTGGAAGGCATCTTTCACCACATGGATGTCCATTATTTCGATGCGTTGGTGGGGTACTTCAGAATGTCGGGCTACCATTTGGTGTACGAACATTTGGACAAGGTGAAAGAAGTAAGGATTCTGGTCGGCATCAACATTGACAAACTCGTTTGGAAGGCTTATCAGGATGGGATTGAGTTTGTGCAGGACAAGGAGACGACCAAAGAAAAGCTGATGGAAAGCCTCGTCAGCGACGTGCAAACAGCGGAGTATGCCTACGAGGTCGAAAAAGGGATGCTCCATTTCATGGAAGGCGTCCGCACCGGAAAAATCAGGGTGAAAGCACATCCTTCCAAAACACTGCACGCCAAAATCTACATCTTTCGCCAACAGCACGAGCATGAACACGCCGGATGGGGTTCAGTCATCACAGGTTCCAGCAATCTCACAGAGCCGGGGCTGGAGCGGAATTTCGAGTTCAACGTCGAACTGCGTGACCACGACGACGTGAAGTTTGCCGTGCAAACCTTTGAAGACCTCTGGCTGGAAGGCATCGAACTCAACCCTGATTTCATCGAAAAGCTGAAGCGCAAAACCTACCTCAACGACGAGTTCACCCCTTTCGAAATCTACATCAAGTTTCTGATTGAATATTTTGGCAAAAGCATCGAGTACGACCCCGATATTGCCAACGACCTGCCGAAAAAATATACCAGCCTTCGCTACCAGGTGGATGCCGTAAAACAAGGCGTAGAAATGCTGAAAAGGCACAACGGCTTTTTCCTCGCCGACGTGGTGGGCTTGGGGAAAACGGTCGTTGCGACGATGATAATGAAGCGGTTTTACCATATCAATGGCTGGAAAACCAAGGTTTTGGTCGTGTACCCGCCCGCCTTGAAAAATGCTTGGGTAAACACCATCGAAGATTTCGACTTGCCTTTCAAGGTGGATTTCATCTCCAATGGCAGCCTGCACAAGATTAGCCAGGCAAAAGCGGAAGGCTATGATTTGGTCATCGTGGACGAAGCGCACAAGTTTCGCAGCGACACCGCCGACATGTTCCACCAGCTTCAGACCCTTTGCAAAACGAAGCGCAAAAACCCCGGACCCGACGGCGACCGCACCAAAAAAGTCATCCTTGTTTCCGCCACCCCACTGAACAACCGCCCCGAAGACATCCGCAACCTTATCCTCCTTTTTCAAGACGGGCGCAATTCCACGCTCGACCTGAACCTCATCCGTTTCTTCCGTTCCCGCATTGACCGGTACAACAAGCTGAAACTGGAACCGGATAGAAATCTTGCTTTGGAGGGCATCCGCCAATTGTACGAAGAAATACGCACCGGCATCCTGCAACAAATCACCATCCGCCGCACCCGGACGGACATCCGAACCAATGAGGAATACTGGCAGGACATGGTAAAACAGGGCTTGACTTTCCCCGAAGTCGAAAAACCCAAAGCGGTACTTTACCAGCTTGCCCCTTCGCTCAATGCCCTTTTTGAAGAAACAATGGGCTGCCTTCGTAACCCGAACACGGGCTTGAAATACTACCGCTACCAAGCCATCCGCTTCCTGACCGAACCTTACAAAAGCAGGTACGAAAACGCAGACCTCATTTCCGGCAGGCTGGCTTTCATCATGAAAACATTGCTGGTGAAACGGCTCGACAGCAGCTTTCATTCGTTCATCCAATCTCTGAAACGCTACCGGGACGCCAACCGGGCGATGATTGTCATGTTTCAAAATGACCGGGTACACATCGCCCCGCCGCTCGATGTCTCCAAGCACATCCTCGAAGGCGACGAGGAAATCCTGCTGGAAAAGATGGAAAAACTCAAGCTGACCGACCCCTCCATCCAGACTTTCACGGCAGAAGATTTTGATGAGTCATTTTTGATGGTGCTGAAACAAGACCAGACGCTCATTGACATTTTAGTGGAAAAATGGGAAGCCTGGCAACAAACCGGGCAAGACCCCAAGCTCGATGAGTTTGTACGGCTGCTCAACAACGGCATGATGCAGGCGAAAAACGGGCACCGCAAAAAACTCGTCGTCTTTTCTGAATTTGCCGA
>JACRAN010000319.1 GCA_016234735.1 Bacteroidota bacterium
GAAAGAACTGGTGAAACTGCTCGGCGGAGAGATTTCGGTGAAAAGCGAGGTGGGCAAGGGGACGGCGTTCGAGGTGCGGCTGCCTTTGGGAAAAAGAAGTGAGGAGCGGGACGAGCGAGTTGAGCAGCGCAATGTTGGAATAAAAGCTGTCCCCCCCCTCACGTCTCACCCCTCACCTCTCACTTCTCCTTCCTCACGTCTCACCCCTCACCTCTCACTTCTGATAGTGGAAGACAATCCCGACGTGGTGCGTTACCTCCAATCTTTCCTTTCCGAAAACTACCGAATCGAAGTCGCCGTCAATGGTCGGCAGGGCATCGAAAAAGCCATCGAGGCAGTGCCCGACATCATCATTTCAGACGTGATGATGCCCGAAGCGGATGGCTACGAACTCTGCGAAACGCTGAAAAAAGACGAGCGCACCAGCCACGTGCCCATCATTTTGCTCACGGCAAAAGCGGACGCCACCTCCCGCCTCGAAGGGCTGGAATGTGGGGCGGACGCTTACCTGGCGAAGCCTTTCGACCGGGAAGAACTGCTGGTGCGCCTGCGGAAAATGGTGGAATTGCGCAAGCGAATGCAGGAGCGCTACCGCAGCGCCGCCGCCTTGCCTGTCCCCGTGGAAACGAGAGAACTCCAAATCGAAGACGTTTTCATGAAAAAAGTGCGGGACATCCTGGAAGCCCACCTCGGCGACGAAAACTTTGGCATCCCCGACCTTTGCAAAGCCCTCGGCATGAGCCGGGCGCAACTTTACCGCAAATTTCAGGCGCTGACCGACCAGCCCATCGGACACTATTTCCGCTCGTTGCGCCTGCACCGGGCGAAGGCGCTGCTCGAAACTGCGTCGCTCAACATCTCCCAGGTTGCCCTCGAAGTAGGTTTCAAAGACCTGGGGCATTTCAGCCGCTCGTTCCACCAGGAATTTGGCATCAGCCCCAGCGAGTGGCGGCGGCGGTAAATGGTTGATTTTCAGGATATTGGAAGAGTGAGACGGAATGGCAAGGATTTGAGACGGGGAGGCAAGGGGGAGAAACTTGCTTTTTCCAAATTGCGAGCGATAATTATTTCATCACCAAAAATCACTTAGCCATGAGACAATTAGCTGTTTTGTTAGTAATCGTTCCTTTCGTCGTCAGTTTCCTTGATTCTGATTCGAAGCGAAGTGATATGAAAGATTATACCTCTAATGCTGCCCTCGTTGAAGACCAATATTTGGTTGGGGACTGGGATGGCGACGGAAAAGACAACATAGCCGTGAGACGAGGCGGAAGTATCCAAATGGACTTTAACTTCGACGGCAATTATGACAAAGAACAAGCCTACGGCTATGGGAATTCGGAAGACAAATATATAGTGGGCGATTGGGACGGAGACGGCAGGGACAACATCGCTGTGATAAGATGGGATAGAATATTGATGGACTTCAACTTTGATGGAAGCCATGACAAGGAGCAAGCATACGGCAATGGGCTTTCGACCCATAAGTTGTATTACGAAGACGAATACTTGGCAGGCGATTGGGATGGTGACGGTAAGGATAACATTGCCGTGAGAAGGAACGATGCCATCCTGATGGACATCAACTTTAGTGGCGGGCATGACATCGGGCAGAGCTATGGGAATGGCAATTGGGAAGACGATTACTTGGTTGGGGACTGGGATGGCGACGGAAGGGACAACATCGCCGTGAGGAGAGGCGGGAACGTATTGATGGATTTCGATTTCGGAGGCGGCCACGACAAGGAACAGGCGTATGGTTGGGGTAATTCTGAGAATGAATACTTAGTTGGAGATTGGGATGGCGACGGCAAAGACAATATCGCGGTGAGAAGAGGTAATAGCATACTTATGGACTTTAACTTTGATGGGTGGCATGACAAGGAACAAAAGTTTAGCTTTTCGACACACTCCGGTTCTTCCAATCAAATCCCTGTTGAGTTTTCAATCAACTCCCTGATTGCCGACAACACCTCCGGCACATCCGGCGATGGAGTCAGGGACGAAGTTTTTATCAAAGTAATCGGTTCCACTCCAAAAGGACACTATTCAGAGAGGCTTCCCCGCTCGTACTATGGCGATGATTATTATGAGTTTTTTAATAACCAGGCAGCAACTGCTTCAAACCCTGGTTCCTGGACTAACCAGGATGCTGCTTGGATGGGGAAGCCTGAGATATGGTCCGGAGTCTTAAATAATGGTGAGTCTGCCCGGTTTATCCTGCTGTTTTTGGAACAGGATAATGGAGACTTAGACCTAATCAAGAAAATTGTTACGCTTGGACTTGCTGCATTAGATACTATTCCAGGGGTGGGTTCATACCTTAAAATGTTCGAACCGTTGGTAAACGCCTTACCCTCAAGTAGCAACGATGATTTTCTGGGAGCCATTGGCGTTGGCTTGACAAACGAAAATGGCAATTTGAAAACCACTTGGCTGACACCTGGCGATATGCCCTTAAACGGCGAACAAGCTGCCAGAACCGTAAATGATGCAAATGATCCCTTTGCCCAAACCTGGATAAGAGCAGGTGAAAATTCTATTGGGTTTTCAATGGCTGGTGAGGAAAGCGCTCGATACAGGGGCGTTGCATCGGTGAAAATCCTTGATGCTTTCGAAAGCACAGAATATACAAAACTGTATTTGGGACACACCTTTGACCAATGCCCCGAGCCGATATTAAAAGTGCCTACTGTCAGCAATGGTCGGTATGTCCGCATTAGCCCGGGGTCTTATGCCGATATCAGCATAACCAACAATCTTTTTAAATGGTATTGTGGTGGAGACATCGAGTGGGCAAGGGCTCCTGAAGGTACAAATTTGATTGTAGTCAGCCGAAGTAATTCATCCACAGAAATCAGGTGGGATTGTTTCAAATGGATACTTATGAAATAAGAGTTCTATGTCGCCACTTTCAGCCTGAAAAACCGAGTTACTCACCGCTCGCCTCCACATCAATCAAGCCCGGAAGAAAGAGAAAAATCTCATCCGTTCACCCCGCCTGCCGCTGCCAACCGGCTCGCCGCAGGCACTAAAATTTTTGCCTTATGAAAAAATTTGCTCCCCTTCTCCTGCTGCTCGTTGCCATCGCCTGGCAACTGAAAGCTCAGGGAACCCTCCTCGATGCGCAGTTCACCCACGGTGACTCCCTGCGCACTTACAAACTCTACGTTCCTGCGGCTTACGACGGCAGCGAAGCCTGGCCCCTCGTACTGGTGCTGCACGGCTTCACCCTGGACCCCGATTTCATGATTGCCCTCACCGGCATGAACGCCGTCGCCGACACGGGGCACTTCCTGGTGGCTTACCCGCAGGGGCTGTTGGTACATCAGTTGGGAGACCTGATACCTCCTTTCCCGGAATACGGGCCCGGCTGGAATTCCGGCGGCGAATTGGTGTCGGACAACGACGACGCGGGCTTTCTGAGCCGGATGATTCACAAAATCGGGCTGTCGCATAAAGTTGACCCGGCGAGGGTGTACACTTGCGGTTTGTCCAACGGCGGGCACATGAGTTACCGCTTGGCTTGCGAGTTGTCCGACCGCATCGCTGCCGTCGTTTCTGTCTCCGGGGCAATGCCGACAGACGTGCCTTGTTCCAACGGTCGCCCGATTCCACTTATGGAAATTCATGGCACGGCTGACCCCATCGTTTCCTACGACGGCATTCCTCCCTACCATTTTTCCATCCCCGACGGTATTGCCTTTTGGGTCAACCACAACCAGTGCGAAGCTGCCCCGGTCGTCAACAATTTCCCCGATACAGACCCCACCGACGGCACGACCGTCACCTTGAAAAAATACGGCAACTGCGATGCGGATGCCTCGGTCTGGCTGATGGACGTGGTGGGCGGCGGGCACGTTTGGCCCACTTCTTACCTTCCGCCGCCGCCATTTATTGGTCCTGTAAATAACGACGTGCATGGCAGCTCGGAGATTTGGAATTTTTTCAAAAAACACACCCACCCCGACCCGGTGCTGACGCAGTTTCCCTGGCACGCTCCGGTCGTGCCCAATCCCTTCGGCACCAACCTACCGGGCACTTTCAGGCTCCGCTTGGCAGATTTCGACAATGACGGCGTCAAAGAAGCCACCATGTTTTTTACGAACGGTGACTTGCGCTATTTTGAAAACGCAGGCACCGATGCAGTGCCTAATTTTCAGTACGTGCAGTTGTTCCCATTCGGTTTCCCTCAGTTGACAAACCCGATTCGGATGCCATACCGTTACGTGGACATTGACGGCGACTGCGATTTGGATGCTTTTTTATTTAGAATTTTCTTGGGGCCCTTCGAGCAGTTGGAATTTCTGGAAAACAAAGGCACCCCGGATGCGCCATGGTTCGGCGACTCGCAGTTGCAAGCCAACCCCTTCGGTTTTGTAGCGCCCACTTCCGATTCCGTTGCCGGCGTTGGGCTGCAAAACGTTTTTTATTCTTTCGTGGACATTGACGCCGACAACGACCAGGATTTGTTCCTCGGCGGGAATTTCCCGGCGTCCGTTTCTCCTTCCCTCGACGAAAATCTTTATTTCTACCGCAACGACGACCCCTCTGGCAAGGGCACTTCCCCACATTTCACGGGTCCGATAAAAAACCCGTTCGGGCTGAGCCGCCCCATCCTCATTCCAAACGTCATAGTCGTCCCTAATTTCGTGGATATGGACTGCGACGGGGACTGGGACATGTTCGCCACCTACGCAGGCGTCGCCATTACTTTCATTGAAAACACGGGCAGCCCCGGCGCCCCCGATTTTGGCTCGGAGCCTGTTGTCTGGATGGCAAACGACCCGCCGCAACCACCCGGCTTCGACAGTTACGAATTTGGCGACTGGCTCGACATCGGCGGCGATGGCGACCTGGATTTCATCACTCCCGCCATTTTTTTGGAAAACACCTCGAACGGCACGATGGCTTGCCAGGTGCCCAAAGCGGCTTGCAACATGACCGCCCGCGTCCAGTTCATCCACGCCGCCGACCACGAGACGGTGCGGCTGGTTGCCAACGGCGAGACCCTGCGGGAAACCTTCGCCTATCAGACTGCCACGCCTTTCATGGAAGTGCCAGCCGGTGTGCCGCTCGACGTGGACGTGGTGGTGAAAGACCCCTGGTCGTCGCACCCGGACGAACAGTTTCCCCTGTATTTCACGCCGAACAGAACCTACGTCGTCGTCCTGCACGGCACGTTCGACCCCAGCGACCCCTACCCAGTGGCGTTTTCCATGTTTGAAGGAGGCAGACAGGAAGGCACTCAAAGCGACAAAGTCGATATGCTCCTTTTCCGTGGCGGACCAGACATCACCGGTCCGGTTGACATCGTGGTGGTGGGCGGTCCCGTGCTGGCGGACAACGTGCTGACGGGTGATTTTGGAGAAGATTACGTCAGCTTGCCTGCCGGTTCGTTCGTGTTCAGCCCCACTCCGCCTGACAACAATGACATCATTTTGGACCCCTTCCAAGCCCACATGGGTTTCTGGAAAGGCAGAAGCGCTGTCATTTTTGGAACCGGCCTGGTCAACGCCGGGACGCTCCAGCCCTGGGTGGCTTTGAGCAACGGCGGCACGTTTCCGCTTTTCCCGCCGCCGGGTCAGAAAATGAAGCCGGGTGCGGGTGGGAAAAACCTGGCGGGCAGCCTGCGGGTTGCCCCGAACCCTGCCAGTCGTGAAGCACAGGTGCTGCTGACGGTCTCGGAAGCAGGGTCGAATACGCTCGAACTTTTTAATGCCAACGGGGTGAAAATGATGGAGATGGATTTGGGCGACTTGCCGATGGGCTACCTGCCGGTGGATTTGGACCTAAGCGGGTTGGCGGAGGGGGTTTACTTTTTGAAATACCGCAATGGCAGGGAGTTGGCAACTGTGCGGCTGGCAGTGATTCGGAAGTAACTGCGCCCACTATTCAGGCTTGCTTCAATTGGGCACGTTTTTTATCAATTCGAGCAAACAAGCCAGGCGGTTTTGTTCGAAAGTCTTGAAGAAATAAAAGAAGAAGTACTTTGTACAAAGTAGCGGGCAGCCGATTGACTGCCCGTTACTTTTATTGGGGATATGTCTGGCGCAAAACGGTATTCGAAAAAAGGTGGGGAAAGTATTTGCAGCTTCGGGGGGTTAGCCTAATTTGGCCGTTTAGCTAAAACAACGACCATGACTGCAACCTTACGCTTCCTGCTCACAGCACTCGCCGTCATCGGCTGCTTCGGCCTCCGGGCACAGCCCGATTTGAACAATTTCGACTTCCAGGGCTGCCATTTTTACAACAAAAAAATTGCCCCGCCAGCACTTGGCGACGACCGGGATGCCGCCTGCGGCAGTAACGCCCGCAGTGACAGCATCGACATCCTGAACTACGCCGTGTCGCTCGACCTCACGCAATTTGCGCAGCAAATACTGACGGCCTCCTGTGAAATCACCTTCACCGCCAAGCAGGACGGCCTCGACTTCCTGCCGCTCGACCTGCTCAACCTCACGGTGGATTCCGTGACGAGCCAGGGCACCCCGCTCGTTTTCGACTACGACAACCTGCTGCTCAACGTACACCTGCCCGCTCCGCTGAACGTCGGGCAGACGATGGCAGTCACGGTTTTTTATCACGGCCACCCCACCGCCGACCCTAGCGATTTTGGTGGTTTTGTTTTCGAAAACGGCTACGCCTACAATCTCGGCATCGGCCTGTCGTCCAACCCCTACAACTTTGGCCGTAGCTGGCACCCGTGCTTCGACAACTTCGTGGAGCGGGCCACCTACGACCTCAACATCGTGAGCAACGGCGGGCGCAAGGGCTACGCCATCGGCCAGTTCCTCGGCGAAACCGACCTCGGCGGGGGCCTCGCCCTGCGCCAGTACCGCATGGATTTGCCGCTGCCCACCTACCTCGTCGGCACGGCCACCAGCAACTACGCTGCCGTGCATCAGCAGCACACCGGCGCTTACGGCGAGCGGCCCATCTTGTTGGTAGGCAAGCAGGGCGATACCACACAGATGAAAAATGCTTTCGACTACCTGCCGGATGCGGTGGATATTCTGGAATCGTGGTTTGGCCCGTACATCTGGGGACAGGTAGGCTACGTGCTCACCACCGCCGGGGCGATGGAACATGCGTCGCTCATTGCCTACCCTGATTTCAGCATCGCCGCAGGTCCCGATTTTGGCATGAACAAACTCATGGCGCACGAGCTCGGCCACCACTGGTGGGGCAACGTGACCACCCTCAGTTGCCCCGACAACATGTGGGTCAAGGAGGGCAACGCCGAGTACAGCGCCCACCTGTTTTTCGAGTATGTTTTTGGCAAAGATTATTTCACGAAGGTGGTGAAAGACAATTTCAGCTTCGTCTTGAAAACGGCCCACATCGACGACGGGGCCTACCTGCCACTCTCCGGCCTGCCCTACGAGAACACTTACGGCACCCACACTTACTACAAAGGTGCTGCCATGATGCACAACCTCCGGGGCTACCTCGGCGACTCGCTGTTCCAGCAGGGCATGAAGTCCATCCTCCAAGCCTACCAGTTTCAGTCGGTGGATGCCGAACTGTTCCGTGACCAGTTGACTTCCAACACGGGCGTGGACATGACCTCGTTTTTCGACGACTGGATTTACGCACCCGGCTACTCGGCATTTGAAATCGACTCGGTGCACCTGGTGCCCAACGGCATTCCCGGTGTAGATTCCTACGAGGCGACGGTTTTTGTTCAACAAAAACTGCATCACGCCCCACACCTGCACACCAACGTGCCGTTGGAGATTACTTTTTTCGATGAAAACTGGAACACGCACACGGCCACGTTCATGGCCTCCGGGGAATTTTCGGAGGGGGTGGTCAACGTGCCGTTCCATCCTGTCTGGCAAATACTCAACGACCGCAACGCCCTCAACCTCGCACAGTTGCAGGACCGCACGGTGGTGAAAAACACCGGCAACATCAGCCTCGGCTACTGCGACCTCTCCAACTTCCAGGCGCAGGCTGTGCCCGATTCGGCGCTCGTCAGCATGGTACACTACTGGGTGGCCCCCGACCCTGCCAACGGCACCCAGATTTCGACTTCGCACTACTGGCGCTACGGGGGCATCATTCCGGCAGGCTTTCGGAGCCGGGTGAGGTTGCCCTACGAGCGGGCGAATGTCAATGACCTCGACTATGACCTGGCCGGTGTGCCCGAAGACAGCCTCACCCTCGTTTGGCGGCCCAAACCGGGCGTGGCATGGGGCAAGTACCCCTGGTACACCAGGCAGCCGCTGAACGCCAACAACGGTTTCATCCGCGTCGACACGATGCTGCCCGGCGACTACGCCTTTGCCGCAGGCTCGCTGCCGCTGGCCACTGGCACGGACGATTTGGGTGAAAAACGGCAGGTGGCGGTGAAAATTTTCCCGAACCCGGCCTCGGAAAGCTGCACGGTGCAGGCACTCCTGCCCAACAACTCGCCCGTGAAAATTGCCCTGACCAATGCCACCGGCAGGCTGCTCCGGCAGGAATCCGTGCCGGTGAACGGTGGTTTGCTGGCGCATCCCTTGAATGTCAGCAATCTTCCTTCGGGAATTTATTGGGTAAAAATCAGTGATGAAACCGGGGTATTTTACGCCGTTGAAAAATTGGTTAAAAAATAAAATCCAGCAAAAAATGAAAAACGAATCACGTCGCAACTTCGTCAAAACCGCCGCCGCTGCTGTGGCGGCGCTGCCCTTGTCGGGGGCGGCCATCGTTGAAACAAAACCGAAAAACATGAAAAACATCTTTGTCCACCAAGTCTATTTTTGGTTGAAAAACCCCGGCAACGGCGCCGACCGGGCCAAGCTCGTGGAGGGCCTGACCACGCTCACCAAAATCAAGCACATCAAAAACTGGCATATCGGCGTACCGGCTGGCACCAGCCGGGATGTCATCGACGGCAGTTTCGACATCTCGTGGCTGAACACGCTCAAGGACCGAGCCGCTCAGGATGCCTACCAGGTGGACCCGATCCACCTCGCTTTTGTCGAAAACTACAAGCACCTCTGGACGAAGGTGGTGGTGTACGATTCGGTGGATGTGTGAATCGGATTAATTGAAACCTAAACTTGCTTTGATGTCCGCAGCAGATTTGCATGACTTACTCAAACGCTTGCGCAGCCTACCTGCCGAGACGGAGGTCGTGGAGTTCAAGGAAGCGAAGGCCAGCTTTGATTTTGCAGAACTTGGCAGGTACTTTTCCGCACTGTCCAATGAGGCCAACCTTGCTGGAAAGCCCGATGCTTGGCTGATATTTGGAGTCAAAGACAAGGGAAGGTCAATTGTCGGAAGTAGGTATCGTTCCAATCGGGCTGATTTGGACTGCTTGAAGCATGAGCATGAGATAGCCGAACAAACAACTGCCCAGATTTCTTTCATTGAAATCCATGAGATGCCATTGCCAGAAGGCAGGGTGGTGCTTTTTCAAATCCCGGCTGCGCCAAAAGGAATTCCAGTGGCTTTCAAGGGGCATTATTTCGGAAGAAATGGGGAATCGCTGTCGGCACTCAATATTGAAGAAATCGAAAGAATTCGTGCACAGACAACACAAGAAGATTGGAGTGTGGGCATCTGCCTTGATGCTACGATTGATGATTTGGACCCCATTGCCATTGCCAAGGCAAGGCAGAATTTCATCAATAAGTTTCCTGACAAAGCAGCGGATGTAGGTGGTTGGGATGACATTGCCTTTTTGAACAAGGCAAAAGTCACGCTGAAAAGCAAAATTACCCGTACCGCCATCATTTTGCTTGGAAGGCCAGAAAGCGAGCATTTCATCAACCCTTCCGAAGCAAAAATTCGTTGGATTTTAAAAGATGCAAAGGGAAATGAAAGGGATTATCATATTGAATCCTGCCCATTGTTGTTGGCTGTGGACAAAATTTATGACAAAATCAGGAACCTGAAATACCGTTACCTCAAGGATGGTACGCTCTTCCCAGACGAAGTGCTCCGATATGAGCCATTCGTGATACGGGAGGCTTTGAACAACTGCATC
>JACRAN010000324.1 GCA_016234735.1 Bacteroidota bacterium
GATTGAGCGGATTTAAACGGATTTTATCTGTTTTCATCCGCTCAATCCGCCTAATCCGTGTTCCCATCCTCCTCGCGTGTCATGGAAAATTTTTGAAAAATCAATGAAAATCTAAGTTTTCATCACAGAACCTCCATCACCACCACCCCTCCCGACCCCGGCAGCGTTAGTTCTTTTTGATTTTTGCCCAACAGCAGTTCATTACCCTTTCCATCCAGCAGCCAAGCAGCTTTGGCCTTCGCAGGAAGTTGAATGGTAACAGAACGACCTCGATGGTCGTCCGTGTTGACAGGCCGCCATGCCACCAAGTGCGTCACCTTCCCATCCGCATTCCCGAACCTATAAACCCAGGCCGTTTCGTCCTCCCGAACGACGGAATGGAAATACTTGCCCCCCAGTTTTTCCACCAACGATTGCAGGGCGAGGAAGGGTTTTTTCTTCGCAAAACCGACGTTTGCGGAGCCGACCAGCCCACTGCGGGTGTAGAGCGAGGAGGCCGATTTGTCGTTGGCATAGTAAAACCAAGTCACCCGGTCAATGCCGAGCCGGGCGGCGATGAGCACCCCCCGCACGGCGTAGGCAGCGGCGGCAGCTTCACTCACGCACTCGTCGTGGGTGCAGTCCTCCCCTGCCCCGTCGCAGTCCCAGCCCCATTCCGAGAGGTAGATTTTCTTGCCGGGCATGTTCTGGTTGCGCCAGCGGATGGCGTTCAGCATCTCCCAGAAAGTCGAGCTTGGATGTTCTGGTTGCACCGCCCGGCGCTTGCCACCCTTGTCCGTCACGTAGCTGTAACAGTGGATGTTGATGCCGTCGAGCAACTTGGAGGCCTGTTCGGTGATGCGGTCGCCAAGGTAATTTTTCCAGGGGCCGTGCTCCTCGGCGAGCGGGTCAACGGCTTGCAGGGCGCACGGAAATACCTCCACCGTCGGGTCGCCAGCCTCGGCACCTTCGGCCATGCCGAGCAGGATTTCCCGATAAACTTCCGCTGGATACTGCCAGGGTTCGTTGCCCGCCTCAATGGTGCAGACGAGGCCGTTGCCTTTTTTCGCCCCAAAATGACGGGTGAACGCTTCGGCGTAGCGGTGGCCGTCCTGCCGTGGGTTTGCCCATTTTTCAGGTTTAAATTTGTAAAACTGAAGGCTGGCCTGAACGTTCAGCCCCGCATCCACCCAGGCACGGTACTCCCTATCCCAGTTGAGCCATTCCGTGGCGGGAGTGCTGCCGCCAGCCGCCATTTTGTCGAAATCAATCGCCTCACCGGGCGAGCGGAGGTCCCAGGTCATGTCGTGGTAGTTGCGGGCGTGGGAAGCTACCGGGCGGAAGCGGAAAGGCCCGCCGTCGGGGGCCAGCTTGTCGGAATATTCGTCGGTGCCCCAACTCCAGTAGCCGTTCACGCCGAGCAGTTCCCGGATGGTTGTGTGCCCGGCAGTGGGCACTGGCATTTGGCCGTACGGCCCGAAACGGTCGTAGGCTTTCACCTCCCAGATGAAGACTTTGTTCCAGTCCCGCACCACCAGTGTATGCTCCAGCCGGAGGTAGCGGGCAGGTATTTCCTTCGGTAAAATCGTGACGACGGTGTGCAGCGCAGTGGGGTCGAGTGCGGCGATATTTTGCCAGTTCTGCCCATCTGTGCTGAGGTAAAGCTGCGTACCAGTGGCCGTGCCCGCCTCCCCGGCCCAGTGCCGGGAGTGGATTTGCCCGACTGGGCGCACCTGCCCAAAATCAATGGTCACGTTTTCCGAAGGTGCCTCGTCCGTGCGCTTTCCTGGCATCACCCCGCCTGACTGCCAGTGCGTATTCGGGTCGCCGTCAAGTACCTTCCAGGCATCGGCTTGGTTGGAGGTGGCGGTGATGGTTGCGCCTTCCGTCCACGAGGGGATGTAGCCGGCATCGGGGTTCCATGCAGTAGGCGATTGATAGAAACGGGTTGCCCCAACGAGTGCAATCAGGACGGAAAAAAGCAGGACATGACGGATATTTTTCATGGTGGTTGGTGCATTGGGCTTGAAGTAATTTCATCGTATTCATTGGCACGTCTGATGACCAACTCTGTTAGAGTTTCGAAACTCTAACAGAGTTGGTCATCAGACGTGCCAATGAATGGCTCACATGAATTAATTCCTGAAACATTAGTTGTGGGGCTAAAAACCGGAGGCACGGTATTCATCCTGCGCCAACCGGAAACCCAAATCGGAGCTCCCGTGGGGATCAATGTTCTTGCCACGGTAGGCAAGGCGGCTGCCGTCGGTATTGAGGCCCCAAGACCCGCCGCGAATCACCCGGCGATTGCCAGAAGCCGATCCTTTAGGATTGTTGACACCTCTTTTTACAAAATTCTGGTAATAGGCTTCATCAAACCTGTCACTGCACCACTCCCAGACATTGCCACTCATGTCAAAGATACCCAACTCGTTTGCAGCCTTACCACCGACGGCATGGGTACGGTCGCCGGAATTGCCGCCATGCCACGCAACCTCGCCCAGGTCATTGCCGCCACTGTATTTTGTCATCTTGGAAAGACCTCCACCCCTTGCAGCATACTCCCATTCCGCCTCCGTCGGTAGGCGATATTGTTTACCAGTTTTTTCCGAAAGCCATTCGGTGTAGGCCACAGCACCGTACCAAGAAACATTTACGACGGGAAAATTTTCATAGCCCTTTTGCGGTTCGTAGTATGCTTTTGAAATATCACCTTGCATTCGAAAGGCAATTCCCCATTTGTCCTCCTCAATCAATTTATCGCCCTTGTTGGGGCCGGAAACCAGATAGGTCAAACCATACTCGTTCAGGAAAACAGCGTACTCCTCGTTCGTCACCTCATATTTCCCGATAGAAAAATCACTTAGCGTGACCTCGTGAACGGGAAGTTCATTCTCCTGGCAATCCCCGTCCCGCTTCTCGTCGCAGCCCATGCGGAAAGTGCCGCCTTTGACGAAGACCATTTCAGGATTCTTAAATGGAGGAGCAACCTGCTGTTCAGGGGTATCTTCGCCAGGCAGTACCGACTGTGCAGCTTCTTCTTTAATCGGACATCCGTTGTTTTCGGGCGGGCCTTTTTCGTAGGGGCAATCGTCGAAATCAGCGAAAACACCGTCGCCGTCGGGGTCGTCGCTGGGGCAACCGGCATTGGCAGGCAAGCCCTTCACTTTCGGGCACTTGTCCTTCGAGTCAGGTACGCCGTCCTTGTCCGAATCCTGTTCTTTCTTAGTCACTTGTGGGCGCAGCAGCACCGTGAACGCCAGGCTGTCAGCAGTCGGGTGGAGTTCCCGAACGGCTGGTTGGTAGCCTTTTTTGGTGAAGTCATAGACCCGTTTTTCGCCCAATGGAATGTCGAGGTAAATTTTTCCTGAAGGGTCGGTTTGTCCCTGGGTGTTTCTGGAAACCGCCATCACGCCCTGCAATGGTTTGCCGGTTTGCCTGTCCGTGACCGTCACAACAATGCGTTCCGTGATGCCGCCGATGTCCCGTGCGAGGAGGGATTGCAGGTTGGGGTACAACTGAACGGTGTCGTAAAAGGAAGAGTCGAGAAAGTTTTTCGTCATTTCATAGTACAGCAATGCGGTATCTCGGTCATCGAAGTAATAATGCACCAGCCCAATCCCGTGCATGGCGTTCAGCAAAATTTCTTCCGGGCCGAGGGCAAACCGAAAATTGTATGCTGCATTCCGCAAAGCACTGGCATCCGAGGAGTCGTTGAGGAAAAAATGGTAAAAAACAACGCCTGTATTGTAATACAATTTGCCAAGGTTTTCTTTGGCGAGATTGTAATCAGGGTTAAAGCGCAGTGCATTCCTGAACTGCTTTTCGGCATTCGTGAGGGCTGGCTTTTGAGCCTCCAACCAAGTCGGAGAACTTAGATTTGCAGGGTCGGCTGCGAACTCGTCCCAGGCATCCACCCCCGCATTGTTGTACAGCACCGCACTGTCTGGCGCCACACATTCTTTTTTCAAAAAATAGGCGTAGAGGTACTCCTCCTGGCAATCTGTCTTCGGGTCGTAGGTCGGCATTGTCCAAGTGGCCAACTGCTCCGTGCCACCGTAGTTCCAGGCAAACCCAAAAATAAGCAGGAACAGCAGCGTCGCAGCCACCGCACACCAGAAATCTTTGGTGAAAAACAGCTTCTCTGGTGGCTTCGTCTCTGGTGGTTCAGGCTGGTTTTCCTCCAAAAACGTTTCGATGTCGGGAGCCGTTGGGCGGAACGAATTGGCTTGAGACATCATTCCCTTGCGCATTTTTTTGTTCAAATCACGCTGCCCGACGTGCCGCTCCACGCACTGGTTCAGTTCGGCAAAGTGCTTCGGGGTCAAAAGTTGGAGCGCCAGCAGTTCACGAACGGATGCCTGCGTCTCCAAGCTGTCCGGTGCGATGGCGAAGTTTTGCAGGGCCAAATTGATTTGGTGTTCCTGATTGGCATGGCCGCCTTGCACCAGTGTTTCCACGGCTTGCAGTTCCGCCTGCACGGCCTCCCGTGCGAGGCGCTCGGCCTCGGAATCAAGGTCGGCGAGCAGTTCCCGGCGCAGGCGGGGCGGGAGGTCGCCCGTCAGCAGCCAGGGTATCCGGCTGATTATCAGGAGGTTGTCGTAATCCACCTCCACGCCCAGCGGCGAAAGCGACCGCCCGATGGCCAGCGTGATGCTCCAGTCGGGCTTTGGGTAAACGGCGAGGGCACAGACCCAGCAGTAAAGTTCCGGGTGCGCTTGCAGGTAGTCCCGGTGGTCGGCAGCGGTGCGCCAGCGGCGGTAGTTCAGGTCAGGTTCGTGGCGGCCCTCCAACAGCCGTTCGCACCACGAGGCAAAGGTGGGCAGGTCCTCCCCGTCCATGCCCCGTTCGAGGAACTTGATGGTTTCGCCGAGGCCCTCCGTGTCGCTGGGGAAAACGGCGAACAGGCCATGCAGCGCCCCCTCCCGATACGTCCACGAGACGACAGGCATGGGCGTGAGCAACAGGCGTTGTTTCCACTGCCGGAAAAAAGCGATGGCAGCGGGACGGAGGCTGGGAGTGTTCGTTTTCAGCGGAGGGTGCGGGTCGAGCAGGCCATGCCCGTCGCCCAGCACGATGAGGCGGTTGAGCGGGAACTGGCGGAAGAGCTGGTCGGGCGTGATGCCCTCTGGGTGCTGGCCGTTCCAAAATCGGATGGGTTCCGTTTTGAAATAAAAAACCTCGCCC
>JACRAN010000328.1 GCA_016234735.1 Bacteroidota bacterium
AAACCACCTCTGTTAGAGCTTCGAAGCTCTAACAGAGGTGGTTTATGGGGTGGTTTATACATTCAATTACCCCAACTTCACCAGCCCCTCCTCCAAAATCCGCATCTTCTCCTGCCCGTCCGCCAGCTTTTTACGTTCAGCTTCAATCACTTGGGCAGGCGCCCCGCCCACGAATTTCTCGTTGGCAAGTTTCTT
The DNA here is from genome assembly GCA_016234735.1 of Bacteroidota bacterium. GTDB lineage: Bacteria > Bacteroidota > Bacteroidia > Chitinophagales > Saprospiraceae > UBA6168. The sequence goes on from JACRAN010000328.1 coordinate 196, forward strand.
CTCCACGCTGCTGACGAAGCCCTGGTAGTATTCAAGTTCCTTCGTGATGCGCTCCCGCTCGGCGTCCACATCAATCGTGATGTTCATTTCAAGGAAATACTTCTCCGTGCCGGAAAGCAGCGAAACCGTGCCCATTGGCTCGTCGTCGGTGAAGGCCAGTTCGCTGAGGTTGCCCATTTTCTGCACTAATCCAGCGAGGCCCTTCAGCTCGAACATGGCCTGGGTGCTCGGCAAGTTTTGGGCAAAAAGGCGCAGGCTTTCCTTCGGTGAAATACCATTGGTGTTGCGGCTCTCCCGGATTTTGGTAATCAAATCTTTCGCCTTGTCCACTTTTTGAATCATGTCCCTGTTCACAGATCCAGCAGTCGGATAGGCGGCCACCACGCAGTCGTTTCCGGCTTTGCGGTCACGCAGTTGGTGCCAGATTTCCTCCGTCACGAATGGCATGAACGGGTGGAGTGCGGCAATCATTTTCTCAAAAACATTGATGGTCGCCTCGTAGGTTTGGTGGTCAATCGGCTCGCTCGTGCCGTCCTCGTTGAAGGCGGGCTTGATGATTTCCAAGTACCACGAACAGAAGTCGTCCCAGATGGTTTGGTACAGGCCCATCAGCACGTCGCCGAGGCGGTAGGTGGTGAAATTGGCCTCCACTTCGGCCAGCGTCTGGTCGAATTTGTCCTTGATCCAGGCCACGGCGAGGGCGTTCAACTCTGGCTGTTCGGCGTCCGATTTCTCCCAGCCCTTGATGAGGCGCAGGGCATTCCACATCTTGTTGCAAAAATTGCGGCCCTGTTCGCAGAGCTTGCTCTCGTTTAGCACAGACTTGGTCACCGGGTCAATCGGTGCATCGAAGATGATGTCGTTGCCCGCCGAACCGGAGAGCAACATGCCGAAGCGGACGCCGTCGGCCCCGTAGTTTTCGATGAGTTCCAGCGCATCCGGCGAGTTGCCGAGCGACTTGGACATTTTGCGGCGCTTGCTGTCCCGCACCATGCCCGTGAAATACACGTCATGGAATGGCATTTTGCCCTTCAAATCTTTGCCCAAAAGTTCCTCCGACCACTCGTAGCCGGACATAATCATCCGGGCCACCCAGAAGAACATGATGTCCCAGCCCGTCACCAGCACATTGGTCGGGTAGTAGTATTTCAGTTCGTCCGTTTTTTCAAAACCATCGAACACGGCAATCGGCCAGAGCCAGGAGCTGAACCAGGTGTCCACAACGTCCTCGTCCTGCTGCAAGTCGTTGAGAGTCAATGCATTATTGTTCAATGCGGCTCGGGCCTGCGCCAACGCATCGGCCTCATTTTCAGCCACAAAAACCAAGTCCTCGGTTGTCCCGTTGGGGCCGTCCGCCGACCGCACATACCAAGCCGGAATCCGCTGCCCCCACCAAAGCTGACGGCTGATGCACCAGTCCCGCACGTTGTCCTCCTGCAGCCACTGGTAGTACATGTTCCACATGCTTTCGGGGTAAAATTTGACCTCACCGCTCTTCACCGCTTCGAGCGCCGTTGCTGCGAAGCCGCCCATTTTCAAAAACCATTGGTTGGTCAAACGAGGCTCCACCACGGCGTCCGTGCGCTCCGAATGGCCGATGCTGGTGCGGTAATCCTCCACTTTCACGAGGTTGCCAGCGTCTTCGAGCAGCTTGCGGATTTTCTTGCGGGCCGCAAAACGGTCTTCTCCGACGAGGATTTGCGCTTCTGCGTTCAGCTTGCCGTCCTCCGTCAGGATGTCCACCACGGGCAGCCCGTGCCGCTCGCCAACGGCGAGGTCGTTTTGGTCGTGGGCGGGCGTGATTTTCAGCGCCCCGGAGCCGAACTCCCGGTCCACGTAGCTGTCGGCGATAATGGGTATCGGCTTGTCAATCAAGGGGATAAGCACCATCTTGCCCACGAGGTGCTTGTATTTTTCCTCCTCCGGGTGAACGGCGATGGCCACGTCCGCCATGATGGTCTCCGGGCGTTGCGTAGCGATGATGATGCCGTCAGAGGGGTCGCCGACGAGGTTGTATTTGATGTGAAAAAGCTGCGAGTTCTCTTCCCGGTGGATGACCTCCTCGTTGCTCAAAACCGTCTTCGCCTCTGGGTCCCAGTTGGTCATGCGCAGGCCCCGATAGAGCTTGCCTTTTTTATGAAGGTCAACAAAAACATGGATGACGGCCTTGCTCAAGCTCTCCTCCATCGTGAAACGGGTGCGCTGCCAGTCGCAGCTTGCACCCAGTTTTTTCAACTGGTCGAGGATGATGCCGCCGTATTTTTCCTTCCAATCGAAGGCGTGTTTCAGGAACTCCTCCCGTGGGATGTCGCCTTTTTTGATGCCCTGTTTGCGAAGCAACTGCACCACTTTGGCCTCCGTGGCGATGCTGGCGTGGTCGGTGCCGGGCACCCAACAGGCGTTTTTGCCCTGCATCCTCGCACGGCGGATGAGCACGTCCTGGATGGTGTTGTTGAGCATGTGGCCCATGTGCAGCATGCCCGTCACGTTGGGCGGCGGAATGACGATGGTGAACGGCTCCCGCTCGTCCGGCTCGGAGTGGAAATAGTTTTTCGCCACCCAATGGGCGTACCAGCGTTCTTCGGTTTCTTTTGGGCTGTAACGGGTTGATAATGACATCGTTATGGCGGGTGGATTTACGATTTACGAATGACGATTTACGATTCGCCGAACCAATCGTCAATCGTAAATCGTCATTTGTACATTCAATAACTGACTTCGTGCATCTCGGCATCTCCCAAACCTTTGGCGATGGCAACCGTCATGCTGTTCCCGGTAACGGCAGTGAGGTCGGTTTTACCGGTGACCAAATTCATCATGCCGGAAATCACTTCTGGACTCCCCACGACCATCACTTTTTTGCCGGTGAAATTCTTGAGTATCACCTTCAAAATGGACTCGCCTTCGTCGGCTTTGAACAAGTTGAACTCACACTCGTTGGCCCTGGCCGTTCCGAGACCAGTCTGCATGGCTGCATTGCCCTCCACGTACACCTGGGCGATACCAGCCTGCGCCAGTGTACTCGTCAACCGGCCCGCCTGCATCTGGCCTTCGGGATTGAGGGAAGTTTTGCCCTCGATGGTAGCCCCCGGCGTTGCGAAGAAAATCACGGCAGCGGCATCTTTTTCCTTCGGGAAAACCAATTCCTTACCGTCTTTCAGCATCATTTTTTCCTTCAAAATATAGGAGGCCTGATTGCCGGTGGCAGCCGCAGAATCAGCGGCAGTGGTAGGTAGTGGCTCGGAAGTCACTTTGTTTTCAGGCTCGTTTTTACAAGCTAAAACATTGATGGTCAATAAAATAAGAACAATTAAAAGTTTTGCGTGTGCCATTTTTTATGATTGGTGTTTGAAAAAATTCATACCTGAAATCCGTCTTCCGTCCATCGTCAACTTTCCACCGTCACAGTTTCCTCGAACCTGACCTCGACCTGGTTTTTCAAGATGTCCTTCATCGTTTCCCGCTTGCGGATGAGGTAGTCCCTGCCCTCGTGTACCATCACCTCCGCCGGTCGGAAGCGTGAATTGTAGTTGGAAGCCATGGCGAAGCCGTAGGCCCCGGCATTGAACAGGCAGAGGATGTCGCCCTCCTCCACATTGGCGATTTTGCGGTTGGTGCCAAACGTGTCGGTCTCGCAGATGTATCCTACGACAGTATAAATCCTGGGTTTCCCGTTCGGACCGCTCATGTTTTCGATGCGGTGGTAGCTGTTGTAAAACATGGGGCGGATGAGGTGGTTCAGCCCCGAATCCACGCCGATGAACACGGTGCTGGGCGTGGGTTTCACCACGTTGGCCCGCACGAAAAAGTACCCGGCCTGGCTCACGAGGAACTTGCCCGGCTCAAAAATCAGAGTCAGTTCTCGCCCGTAATCCTTGCAAAACTCGTTGAACCGCTCCGAAATGCGGGCACCAACTTCCTCCAGGTCGGTCTCGATGTCGCCCTCCCGGTAGGGCACTTTGAAGCCACTGCCGAAGTCCACATATTCGAGGTATTTGAAGTTTTTCGCCACGTTCATCAAAATATCGACGGCCAGCAGGAACACGTTGGCATCGAGGATGTCGCTGCCTGTGTGCATGTGCAGCCCGTCAATGTGGATGCCGGTGGTCTCGATGACCTTGAACACGTGCGGCAACTGGTGGATGGAAATGCCGAACTTCGAGTCCACATGGCCGGTCGAAATCTTGTCGTTTCCACCGGCCATGATGTGCGGGTTGATGCGGATGCCCACCGGCACGTGGGGGTGTTCCATGCCGAATTGCTCGAGGATGGAAATGCTGTCGATGTTGATGCGCACGCCCAATTTCAGGGCGGCGTTGATTTCGTCCAGCGCCACGCAGTTGGGCGTGAACATGATGTCCTGCGGTGCAAAACCTGCCAGGATACCGAGTTCCACCTCCTGCACCGACACGGCATCCAGCCCGGCACCGAGGTTTTTCAGCACTTTCAGGATGTTGATGTTCGTGTTGGCCTTGCAGGCGTAGTTGATTTTGAGCTTCGGCACAGCGAACGAGCCTTCCATCAGGCGGTACTGCCGCTCGATGATGGCCGTGTCATAGACATACAGCGGGGTGCCGTATTTTTCAACCAGTTCCAGCGGGTCGATGCCGTTGGAGAGGTGGTAGCGGTTGTTGGTGAGTTGCATAAAAAAGGGATGAGGGATGAGGAATCAGGGATGAAAAATGACGCAAAATCATTCCTCATCCCTCGCTCCTCATCCCTGTTAAATCGTTATTTCAATTCGGTTCCCCTCCGGATCCAGTACCACGCTCTCATAGTAACCGTCGCCTGTCCATCTTGGCTCGCCAGCGATGCGGTGGCCGTCGAGGCGGAGGCGCTCGGTCAGGCCGTTCACACTGGCTTCGGAGCCGACCGACACGGCGAAATGTGCCAGTCCTGTGGCTTCCGTAACGTGTTGGTTTTCAGGGATTTCCGGCCTGTGCATCAGTTCGAGGCGGCAGCCGTTTTCAAAAGAAAGAAAGTACGATTGGAAATTTTTCTTCGGGTTAAAATAGCGCTCACCAGCCCTGCCGTCGAAGTAGTTTTCGTAAAACGACCGCATCGCTTCCAGGTTTTTTACCCAAATGGCCAGGTGCTCGATTTTCATTTTTTTTGAAAAATTGGCCGCAAAGATAACCGAATGCCCGAATGGGGAAAGCCCTTGAACCTTTCAAACTTCGATATTTTCAATTTGGTTTCCACCAAAAAGAATTTATCCGGCATCTTTACCGCAAAGCAGTTGATATTTTGACGGAGAAAGACCTCATAGCCGCCTGCCGACAACAGGACCGAAAAGCACAGAAGCTGCTGTACGAGCGGTTTTCTTCCGTGATGCTGGGGGTGTGCAGGCGCTACGTGAAGGACCCGAAGGAGGCCGAGGACGTAATGGTGGAGGGTTTTTTCAAAGTGCTGACGAAACTGGACATGTACAATGGCGACGGGAGTTTCGAGGGCTGGATACGCCGCATCATGATTAACGAGAGCCTGATGCACCTCCGCAAAAACAACCATTTCCAGTACGCCGAGGAAATCAACCCAAACCTTGACTACCAGGAGGAATCGACGGTGCTGGACCGCATCGCCGCCGAGGAAATCCTTGCCCTGCTCGCCGAACTGCCGCCCGGCTACCGCACCGTTTTCAACCTCTACGTGGTGGAAGGCTACAAGCACCGGGAAATTGCGGACGAACTCGGCATCAGTGTGAACACCTCGAAATCGCAGTTGATTTTGGCCAAAAACCGCATGGGGGAGTTGGTGAAAAAGCGGCTGGGGAGGGTTGGGAAGTAGGGATTGGATATTAGAAATTGGGGATTGGGTATTTTCAAATTAGTCCACAAAGTTTTTGACAATGAAAACCGAAAAAAATATTTCAACCTTGTTCCGGGAAGGCAGCGGGCACCTTGCAGTGCAGCCTTCAGCACAGGCGTGGCGCAAGCTGGAACACCGCCTCGACCGCCACCAGCGGCGAGGCCGGGTAGTGCTCCTGCGCTGGCTGACCGCTGCGGCGGCCATGCTGGTGCTGGTGGCCGGGGCGTACTTCTGGAGCGCTGCCCTGAAGCCCGGCACCCTGGTTTTTCAAAATGAACCTGCCCCGAAATTCCTGGAAGATTTGGTGAACACCAACGGCTGCAAACCCTACTGCATGGTGATGGAAGGCCGGAAGGAACTGCCGGAATACTACGCCAACCCCGTTCGGAAATGATTGTTGATGGCTAATTGTTGATGGCTGAATTCGCTCGAAAACAATTGACAATCAACCATCAACGATAAAATTCACTCCTCGGCGTTGCAGCCAACTCCACAAAAAAATCGCTGACTTTGGCCACGACGGCATCGAGGTAGCGCCTGCCTTTTTCCGCAGTTGCCTCGTGCGGATTTCCCACGCCCGTGTCTTTCGATATCTGTGTCCATTCCCGCTGGGCGCTCACCCAGCCATCGTGCATGGCTTTGAATCGCCATTTTTTGTCAAAACCATCCCCCGCTTCGTCGAGGCTCGTGACCAAATGCGGTTGGATTTCAAGCATCAGGCTGGTCTCCATTTCGTCGGCGTGGTCGCCGTCGAAGTGGGTGAAGTAGCCGGTTTTGTTCTCCGTTTTGAACCAGTTGAGGGCGCAGGTGAACAGTTGCGGGAAGTGGAAGGACAGTTCCCGCACCATCATTTTGAAGTCGTTGCCGCCGTGCCCGTTCAAGATGACTAATTTGGGCACTCCCGCCCGCACCAGCACATCGCAGACATCTTTCAAAATGGCCAACTGCGTACTCGGCAGCACGTTCATGCACAGCGGGATGTCGAGCTGGCCGGTCTGCACACCGAACGGCACGTTGGGCAGCACGATGACCTTCGCCCCACGCTCCCAGGCCCCCCGGGCAGCGGCCTCCGCGAGGGCCTCGTGCGGGTAGTTGTCGGTGGCGTAGGGCAGGTGGTAGTTGTGCGCCTCGGTAGCGCCCCAGGGCAGTACGGCCACTTCAAATTTGGTGGCCTGCACGGCCTTCCAGTTCGTTTCGGCCAGCAGGTACGGGCGGGCGTTGAAAGTGTTTTTCATAAAAATAAAATCAAGAAAATCCCTGTCCAATCCGTAAAATCCGTGTCCAATCACGGCGGCAGGGTAGTTGTTTTCGGTTCAATTTTCCACCGCAGGCCCCAGCCGCAGCAGCGATTCTTTTTTGATGGCGTTGATGATCTTTTCGGGGTCGAGGTCAACGGCTTCCCCGGCGATGAGCAGCTTGGTAGCCCGCCCCACTACCTTGTCGAACAGCCACTCCACCATGTCTTCGATAGAATCCTCCTCGCCGAAAGTCAGGTACATCCGCACCGACTCCTGGAAGCCGATGCGCCGCCCGGCATAGTCCTCGTCGATGACGATGCTGGCCCTCGTGCCGGGGATTTTGAAGCTGTCGCCAAATTGCAGCCAGCGGTAGTACGTGCCGAACAGGTGGTATTTCAAATCTTTGTCGGCGGTCAAAATCTCGATTTTCAGCCGTTTGATGGCAAAAAAAGCATCGGGCCGGAGGTAGTCGGCCACGTCGGTCTGGTAGCCGCTGGCGGCAGGTGGGGCGTTGGCCAGCCAGGCTTCCATTTTTTGGGAGAGCAGTTCGATGGCCTGGAATTTCTCCGTCGCCATTTCCTTAACCGCCTCATTGTCAAGGTGTTCAAAGTTGTCCGGGTGGTACTTCGCCCGCAGTTCCCGGTGGATTTTTCGGAACGTTTCCAAGTCGAGTTGCTCCAACGGCAGGCCGTAGAGTTTGCGGATTTCTTCTTTTTCCTTGATGGTGAACGTGGATGCTGGCATGTGGCGGCGGTTGAAATTTTGTTGAAACAAAAAGGACGCTTTTCCCTGGTGAAAAGTTTAGCCCCGCCGGTTCAGCCACAACATAAAAATGCCAAAAACCAGCATCACCAGCCCGGAATACAGATTCAGGTTTTTGCCAAAACCAGGGCCGTAGGTGGCTGTGAACGCCAGCAGCACCAGCAGCGCACCGACGATGGCGAAGAACAACCCGATGATGAAACGGAGGTCGCTGAGTTTTTCCATGTTGAAAATTTTAAGCAAACATCAAGTTCAAAATCAAACAGGCCACCGCCACTGCGATGGCCAGCGGCACGGGCCGCAGGTACCAGGCTTTGGGTTCGTCGGTCACTTTTGGGGTCAACCCGTACACGAGGCCGGTGAGCGAGCCGGGGGCTGCGGGCTTGGTCGCCAAACTCACGAGGATGGTCACGACGATGTTCGCCGAGAACGCAATCCACGCCATATTGAACGCATGGCTGAGGCCGGAACCCAACTCGAACACCGGCGCAATCCAGCCGCCCTTGCCCTCGGCCACCGTGAGGCCATGCACGGCAGCGGCGGCCAGCGTACCACCGAGCAAACCGGCGAAAGCGCCGTGCCCGGTCGCCCGTTTCCAGAACATGCCGAGCAGGAACGTGGCGAACAGCGGCGCATTCACGAAGCTGAAAACCACCTGCAAAAAGTCGTTGATATTGTTGAAACCAGCCGCCAGATACGCCACGCCGATGGAGAGTACGATGCCCGCCACGGTGGTCAATTTGCCCACCCAGAGGTAGTGCCGGTCGCTCGCATTTTTCACAAAATACGGCTGGTAAATGTCGAAGGTCCAGATGGTGTTGAAGGCTGTCACGTTGCCCGCCATGCCCGACATGAACGAGGCCAGCAGTGCCGTCAGGCCCACGCCGAGCAGGCCCGTTGGGTAGTAGTGGGCGATGAGCGAGGGCAGCGCCATGTTGAAATCAGGAGCGCCGTCCGCCCCGACCGGAATGGAAAAACCCGATGAAAAATGCGGCAAGGCCATGAAAATCAGCCCCGGAAAAATCACGATGAACGGCATCAGCATCTTCGGAACCGCTGCCAGGATGGGCGTCTTGCGGGCATCGGCGAGGTTGCGGGCAATCATGGCCCGCTGCACCACGAGGAAGTCGGTACACCAGTAGCCGAACGAACTGGCGAGGCTTCCTGCCACCAGCATTCCAGTGCTAACGCCCATCGGGTTGTGGCCGGCTTCGTCCATGTAGCGCCAGGAGGAGGTCATCGGCGGGGAAAGTTTGGCGACGATGCCGTCCCAGCCGCCCACCTCGTGCAGCCCGACGAACACCACCGGGGCGATACCCAACACGATGAGGAAAAACTGCAACACCTCGTTGTACACGGCACTCGTCAGGCCGCCCAGGAAAATGTAGCCCATCACGATGCCCGCCGACAGCAGCACCGACAGGTCGAAATCCCAACCGAGGATGAGTTCGAGCAAGCGGGCCAGCACGTACATCGAAATGCCGGAGGAGAACACCGTCATGGCCGCAAAACTGATGGCGTTGAGGCTGCGGGTTTTTTCATCGAAACGGAGCTTGAGGTACTCCGGCACCGACCTCGCCTTGCTGCCGTAGTAGAACGGCATCATCAAAACGCCGAGGAAAATCATGGCCGGGATGGCCCCAATCCAGTAAAAATGGCTGGTCATGATGCCGTACTTGGCACCGGAAGCGGCCATGCCGATGACTTCCTGCGCCCCCAGGTTGGCGGAAATGAACGCCAGGCTGGTAATCCAAAGCGGCACGGAGCGCCCGCTCATCAGGTAGTCGTTGCTGGTTTTTACTTTCCGCTTGACGAGCCAGCCCACGCCCAGCACGAAAACGAAGTAGAGGGAAATGATGGCGTAGTCGGCAGCGTGGAGGTCGAGTTGCATGTTTGCCGTTTTGTTTTTTGAAAAAATGTCGCTTAAACGAAGGGGGAAGGTAGCAAAAAAGCAAACCGGCAAACTTCAAAAACCGTTAACTTTGTTCAAAATCAGAATTTTATGAGCCTTGCCACCAATATCGCAGAACCAGTTGCGTACCCCGTTCAGACAGAGCCGATACCCGATTACCTCCTAAAAGAGGAAATTGAGGGCATCAAGTTTTACTACAAGGGCTACCAGCAGGTAATGAACAAAACAAAAAAACCAGAGGACATCATGGGCTGCAGTTCTATTCAATCGTTCATCATTGAGTACCTACTCGATTTATTGTACGACAAAAAAGTAAAGGAAAAATACCGAAGGTTTACCAATGAATCCGGCAACCACTTCGCCCACCGAAGCAACATGCAGTTCGACATTGCGCTCTACGACAAGTCGGTTTTGACCGGGGACAAAATCACCCGGAAGTACGTGCAGGGCTTCCCGCCAACCCTCGTCATTGAAATTGACCTCGATGTGGAACTGAAAGGCACCGGGCTGAAAACCACCAATGATTTCCTGAAATTCAGGACAAAAAACCTGCTCAAATACGGCGTTCAGCGTGTCCTCTGGATTTTGACCAAACCGAAAAAAATCCTGATTGCCGAAGGCGAAAGCTGGCTCATCGAAGACTGGGACCAGGACATCGAACTGCTGGAAGGCATCACATTCAACATTGCCCGGTACCTGGCCGAGGAGGGCGTTGACCCGGACGCGGTTTGACATTCCTTCATTCAATCTTGAGAAACTTCCGAACCGCTTGCCGATTGTCGCCTTCCAGTGCGATAAAATAACTTCCTGCCGGAATGCTTTCCAGACTTACCTGAACAGTGTGCTGACCGGCACTGAACAGGACATTCTCCATAGGGGATAATAACTGCCTGCCGTCCAAATCCAACACCGAGACCGAGAGTCGGGCTTGATTTTTCAACTCAAAGGCAAGGTCAAGCCTGCCTGCGGCAGGGTTGGGTGAAACGACAAAACCCAGTAATACTGTCTGCATTTCAGAGGTGCCCGTGCAGTTGTCTTCCCATTCGTCCACTACGATAGAGATGGTTGCTTCACAATCCAGATAAGTCACGGTTGCCGAATATTCACCCGCCGCCAGATTCGTGATAACACTTGCAGTATCGCCCGTATTCCAAAGGATGGAAAGACCGGGGAGAGTGGGCGGAACTATGACCCCTGCCAACCCATTTGAAGCACCGCAGGAATCAGGAGTGGTGAACCCGTTCAGCCAAAAAAGGTCATCCGCTATCACAACCTCGTCTGTGGTAAAACAACCGTTGCTGGTATCCGTCACGGTCAGGATGTACACATCGGGGTCGTTCACCGTAGCCGTCAGGTTATTTGATACGGTATCTCCTGTTGTCGCTGAAACCCATTCGTACACAAAATCAGGCCCCGTGGAGGAAGCCGACCCGTCGAGGATGACTGGGGCGCAAAATATGAGCAGGTCAGGGCCTGCATCAGCTATTGGCAAATCGATGTCAAGCAGGTAACTTACGGTATCTGATGCCGTGCAGCCTGTGACAACGTTGGTAGCCTGAAAAATGAAAGTGCCAAACCCGACCAAAATCAATGGCAATATCTTGCCTTCGACAACTACGGAACTACCCTCCAGCCATTTGAAATCCATGAAATCGCCGTCCAATGATGATTGGCCTACTATCTCGGAAGGCACACCTCCCGTATAACAGTTGATGATTTGGTCAGGCCCGGCTGACACCAGCAATGAGTCGCAGGGCAAACATGCAGCCGAATCAGCAGAAACCACCTCGATGGTCACCTCCTGTTGGTTGATGCAACCAAAATTGTCCGTAACCTCAAGGTAGTAGGTCATGGTAGTATCCGGGGCGACGAGAATGGAGTTGCCGAGCGAAGAAATGATGGAAACATCAGGCTGCCATTGGACATTGGGCACTATCAGCACGGAGTTTTGAACAAACCCAATCTGGAAGGCCGACAACTTTCCCGAAAACCCCGGCTCATCATCAGTAGCAATCAATGACCACACCCCGTTTAACGGGCACCCGACCAAACTGGCAAAAGAATCGTGCGGGGCATAAAAACCCGCAGGAATAGCGGATGGCAGGTTTGGAAAATCTTGAAGGAAAAACTCGCCGACCGTCTGCAATCCGTTGTCATTTGTCCAAAAATAATCATACCCTGTGAGGGTGGCAGCATTGCCAAAATCTGCGTACCCCCCTTCATCTTGAATCAAGGCGGCGTGTTGGCCGTTCGGACAGTACAAGGTAAGCTCCAGGTCATCGGCCCAATTGTGCCGGATATTGACCATAACATGCCCCAAATTATCCGCACTTTGAAGGTTGGCACCAGCCGGGAATTGGTCGATATTTATGCTCAGGATAATTCCCAACGAATCGTTATCGGGCACCGGAAAATTGCCGGTTATGCCTTGTACGAGTGGCTGGCAATCCTGGTAAAAAGGGCTGTCATCCGCCATGATCATTACCATTTCACCTTCGCAAATAAGCCCGTTACTGCCGACATTTATCGGCACCTCGGGTGGGGCGATAACTGTTACCGTTAGTTGGATGGGCAAAGCTATGCAGAGGCTGACCGAGATAGCCTGCAAAACCAGTGTGTAACAACCCGTCGGCAAATAACCGGGAGCAAATTCGCTTCCCGCAACTTCCATACCGTTGCTCAATTGCCACAAGTAGGTCAAGGTACTGTCATTGGGCAGAGGGACTGCGCCATCAATCGCAAAACCGGCAAAATGAATGCTGTCACCCTCACAAAAACTTACCATACCATCCGTTGGAAGCTGCAAAAGGGTGTCGCCGTTCACCACGAAGCCAAGCTGGTGGGAGGCAGAGACTTCCACATCAATGCAATAAATAAGGGCAAAACCAAGTGAATCTTGAATGTTCAGGCACACCTGGCCCACACCTGGCAACAACCACTGCACATCAATAACAGATGCTGTCGGGTCGCCAGCAATAACGCCAACCCCACCAAAAATTGACCACGCTAACTGGTAGGACGGACAGGGCAAAGGAGTAGCCCAATACTGTTCAGTGGTGCCGGCACATACCTCCTGCGGCCCTGTCACGAAAATCGACTGAGCATCCGTTACCTCCACGGCCAAACAATCCGATGAGGATTCGCCACAACTGTTAGCGATCTCAACGCATATCCCGGCAACACCAGGATTATTCCATACCACTGTCACGCCAAAACTGTCGGGGCTGTACCCAATTATTTCGCCCAGCGTAGCATCAATGACCCATTGGTAAGTTTGATTGGAGAGGCTGTAAGCACCTGCCGTGTATTCCACCGAGGTGCCCGGGCAGGCCGCAGTCAGGCCATTTACCTCCGGCTGTGGTGAAATTGGTTCAGTGGCACCCTGCAAAACCTGGATTTGATAGTCACAAACCGCACCTGCAAAGCCATCTAGAACAAGCAAATAGTTCTCACCAGTGATGTAACTGTCATAATTTAAAAGGAAACTGGAATCAGAATTTTCGCAATGCACCGCCAGTGCAGGGCCACCGCAGCCGGTGAGGATGACACCTTGCATACCCGACATAGTCAGAGGGCTGGAGCAGTTGGAGGGTGTTATTTGCAAAGAAATGCTATCAGAACCAGCAGTAAACCGGTACCAGACAGCATTGTTCAAAGCATTGGAGGGGCAGCCTGGGAAAGAAGTCTGAATGTTCAAACTACTCAAAGTGCCAGAAATTCCGTCCAAGCCATTACAGGCCGGAATGGCTTCCTGGCAGGTCGCCCCACTTGGAGTTGGTTGGGAGGAAACAATGTTTGACCAAAGAAAACAGAGGCAAAGCAGCGAGAGAAATCGAGGGGTGTTCATGATTAACGTGTTGAAAAACAAAACTAACCATGAATTGGTTGTTTGCCAAATCTTTTAACAACCTTGCCTGACTTTAGCAGCGTTTTTACGAACCAACAGAAGCATCTGCCAAGTCTTTGCTTACGTTTTTCTTTCCTTTTTCCTCGCTGCGGGAAACAGCACATTGTTCAAAATAAGGCGGTAGCCCGGCGAATTCGGGTGCAGGTTCAGGTCGGTGTCCGGGTCGTTCACGTAGTGGCGATAGTCTTCGGGGTCGTGGCCGCCGTAGAACGTGAAAAAGCCCTGCCCGTAGAGGCTGTGGATGTATCGGGCTTCTTTCATGGGCTTCGTTTCTCCCAAAATCAGCACGTTGGACTTGATGGTTTGTTTTTGAAATGCGGTGGACTGGCCCATGAAACCTTTCACCGTGCGGGTGTGGCATTGCGTGAGCATGGTGGGAACGGGGTCCCATTTTGCCGAAAAATCGAACAGCGTGAAGTAGTCCTGTTCCGGGTCGATGGTGCGGCCGTAGTGGCTGTCGATGGTGGAATGCTCGTATTCGAGCGGGTTTTTCACCAACTCGAAATCCTTGAAAGCAAACGTCCTGGAGAAGTCAAGTTTGGGGTCGGGATTCGGGTCGGGGGAGTCGCCGTCGTAATATTTGTCGCAAATGTCGATGCCTTCGGCAGCCAGTGCGATGTCGTAAGTGTCTGTAGCTGAACACATTGCGAACATGAATCCGCCGCCCACAACGTACTCCTTGATTTTTTTGGCGACTGCCAATTTCAGTTGCGACACCTTCCGAAAGCCATGTTTGGCGGCCATTTCCTCCGACAATCGCTGGTTCTCCCGATACCACTCCTGGGTGTGGTAGCCTGCGTAAAATTTGCCGTACTGCCCGGTGAAATCCTCGTGGTGCAGGTGCAGCCAGTCGTATTCCGTGAGTTTGTCGGCCAGCACTTCGTCGTCGTACACCTGGTCGAAAGGAATTTCGGCGTAGGTCAGCACCAGCGTCACGGCATCGTCCCAGGGCTGTATTTCGTCGCCCCGCTGGCTTTTGAACTCTCCGGTGGGGGTGTAAACGGCGACTTTGGGCGCTTTTTCCAACTTCACGGCATCCATGTTCACCTCCGGCTGGGCGATTTCGTCGAGTATCCGGTTGAACGCCGCGTCGGGTATCACTTCGTAGCTCACGCCTCTGGTTTTGCATTCTTTTTCAAAAATAACCGTGTGCGGGAAGGCAAAACTACCGCCCCGGTAGTTGAGCAGCCACCATGCTTCCACATTGTTTTCCAAAATCCAGTAGGTGATGCCGTAGGCTTTGAGGTGGTTTTGCTGCTCTGCATCCATCGGGAGCAGCATGAACGAGGCTTTGGCTTGCGAAGCCAAAACGAGGAGCAGCGAGAGGGAAAAAAGGAATTTTTTCATGTGCCAAAATCAATATGGCCACCCAATTTATTTGGCTGACCGATTCTTTGTACCCATTCCGGTCTACCAATAAATTTGGCGACCACTTTCAAACGGAAAGATTAAATGCGAATTGCAGGCCGAAGGTTGCGCCCGTCAATTGATTACCTGCAAAAAGTTTGCAAAAAAAGCAACGTAGCTAACCTTCTCACGTTCTTTTCTGTTCTTTAGCTGGTTTTCCTTCAAAAACTTTCCAACGGTACCCTCAAATTTCAAAAAACCATCAGATTTGTGAAATTTGCGGCCCGTTCAGCGAAAACTGCTCAAACCCGTCAAACCGCCCATCACCATTCAACATGCAAAATTTAAGTTTTCAATATCCCGCCTGGTACCTGCTGCTTTGTGTTGCGTTGGGGGCCGGATATGCCCTCACGCTCTATTTCAAGGACAAAACTTTTGTGGAACAGCACCCAAATTTGCACAAAATACTGGGGGTCCTGCGTTTCCTGGCAGCCACGGTGCTGGCCATTTTGCTGCTCCAGCCGTTGCTGAAATCGCTCCTGACGGACACCAAAAAACCGGTGGTGGTGCTGGCGCAGGACGAGTCGGAGTCGGTAGGGTCGGTGCTGGACGGGGCAGCGCTGGAGCAGTACAAATCCGATTGGCAGGCGCTAAAAAACGACTTGACGAAAAAATACGAGGTGAAGGAATATGCCTTCGGAAGCGAGGTGCGGGAGGGGGTGGATTTTGAAATGAAGGACAAAATTTCCAACATTTCCAACCTCGTGAAGGAAGTCAGCGACCTCTACGGCAACCAAAACCTCGGCGCTGTGGTGCTGGCCACCGACGGCATCTACAACGAGGGCAGCAACCCGCTCTACGCCGGCACCAAGCTGAACGCCCCGGTTTTTTCCGTCGCCATCGGCGACACGACGCAGCAAAAAGACCTCGTACTCAAACGGGTCTTCCACAATAAAATCGCCTACCTCGGCGACAAATTCAGCGTACAGATGGACGTGGCCGCCCGCAACTGCGCCGGTTCGGGCACCACCGTCACCATTTCAAAATTGGACGGGAACAACGTCCGCAACCTGCAAACCATCCCGCTGGCCATCAACCAGGCCGACTTTTTCACTACCCGTGAAGTGGTGCTGGATGCCAACGAAGCGGGCGTGCAGCGCTACCGGATTTCACTTTCACAGGTCAGCGGCGAAAAAACGACCGCCAACAACAGCCGGGAATTTTTTGTCGATGTGCTCGATGCCCGGCAGAAGTTGCTCATTGTCGCCAACGCCCCCCACCCCGACCTCTCGGCGCTGAAACAAACGCTGGAATTCAACAAAAACTACCAAATCACCATCGGCTACATCAACGACCTGAAAGTGAACGTGGCCGACTTCGACTTCGTGGTGCTGCACAACCTGCCAAGCAGCCGAAACGATGCATCCTCCGTACTTAATGTGCTGAATGCCAGGAAGATACCTCGCATGTTCATCGTCGGCACACAGACCAACCTGGCCCGGTTCAGCCAGGTGCAGCCGCTGCTCACCATCCAGGGCGACCAGCAAAACACCAACGATGTGCAGGGGATTTTCAACCCGAATTTCAGCCTGTTCACCATCGATGAAAACCTGCAACGCACGTTGCCCAACTTCAACCCGCTCACGGCGGCGTTCGGGGATTTCGTGGCACGGGGCGATGCGCAAGTGCTGCTGTACCAACGGATAGGTCGGGTGGACACGAAGTATCCGCTGCTTCTTTTCGGCGAAGAAAACGGGGTCAAAATGGCCGTGCTGGCCGCCGAGGGCCTCTGGCGCTGGCGCTTGTTCGACTACCTGCAACACCAGAACCACGACATTTTCAGCGAACTCATCGGTAAAAATTTCCAGTACGTGACCGTGAAGGCCGACAAGCGGCGTTTCCGCATTTCGACGAGCAAAAACATTTTCAACGAAAACGAGCCGGTCATCCTCGATGCCGAGTTGTACAACGAGAGCTACGAGTTGGTGAACGAGCCTGACGTGCGCCTCGTCATCACCAACGGCGACCGCAAAGAATTCAACTACACTTTCAACAAAACGGCGAAGGGCTACACCCTCAACGCCGGCGTGTTCCCGGTGGGCAACTACCGTTTCCGGGGCACGGTGACTTTCAACAGCCAGAACCTCACTTTCGACGGACAGTTCAGTGTGCAACCCATCCAGTTGGAACTGTACGAAACCACTGCCGACCACGCCATGCTGCGCCGCCTGAGCAGCGAGTTCGGCGGGCAGGTTTTTTACCCGGCCCAGTTGGCGGCGCTCGGCGATTCGCTGCTGGCCCGTGATATCAAGCCGGTGATTTACTCCACCACGCACACCCGCCCGGTCATCAACCTGAAATGGATTTTCTTCCTGTTGCTCGGCATGTTGTCGGGGGAGTGGTTCCTGCGGCGCTATTTCGGGGCATATTGATTTAATGGAAAATGGAAAATGGAAAATGAAGGAGAATGTTATCAAAGACAAATCTTTTGCTTTTGGGATTAGGGTTGTCAAATTGTGCAAATATTTGGAGGAGACCAAAAAGGAATTTGTCCTAACCAGTCAATTAAAACGAAGCGGGACTGCTCCTGGGGCTTTAGTCAGGGAAGCTGAACATGCGGAAAGTAAAAAAGATTTCATTCACAAAATGACCATAGCCCTGAAGGAAGCAAACGAAACTGATTACTGGCTACAACTATTAAAAGCAGGTGAATACATTACCCAGAAAGAATTTGACTCGATAAATTTCGACTGTAAAGAAATTATCAAAATCCTTGTCTCCATTGTAAAGTCCTCTAAGGGAGAAGCCTGAAAATTCTCCATTCACCATTTTCAATTTTCAATTAAAAAAAGGCCGCCCTTTTTCAAGGACAGCCTTTTGCATTTCGAAAGGTTCTAATTTTTTACAGCATGTGGGTGCAACTTCCCCGGTTGAACAGGTTCGCCGCACCCACATGGATTCGATGATTAAGGCAAGGTCTCCAAAATCACATAGTTAGAAATCAGGTTGACGTTGGCCGGGTGGCTGAGAATGGTGTTCAGCAGCAGCATCGACCTGTCGTTCAACGGACCCTGGTAAATCGCTCGACCGTTCAGGTCAACGTCGGCTTCGAGGTAGCCTTCGCTGATGAAGTTGGCTATCAAGGTCGTGTTGCCCGGGTCGAAAAGCACGGTGGTGAACAATTTCAGCACATCGTTGCCGGGGCCCTGGTAAACCGTTCTTCCGTCAGCGTTCAGGTCACCCGCCCACATGCACATCCTTCCGTTTATTTGAACCTGCGCATAAGCACCGGAAGTCACGAAGGATGGGTCGGTGAAGTCAAGTTCCTGAACAATCGGGCTGAGTTCAACCGCTTCGCCTGACATTACCCCGAGGTGGTTCCTGTGACGTACGGCCACGTAGTAGGCACCTGCGTTTGCGCTTGGGAAGTGTATCGGCGAGACACCGTCAACGTCCACTACATCACCATCCCGTTGCAACAGGCCGGAGCGGGTCGTGGCCACGCTGTCGAGCGCCGTCGAGCTGCGGAGTTCGACGAACACCCAGTCAACGATGGCATCTTCGGTGGTTACGGCAAATACAGCCGTGCTGTCAACCACAACCTCATCACCACCGCCATCCGACCCTACGTGAGCGAATGAAGTCATATCTTCATACGGCTCTTGCGTCGGGATGAGGCGTTCTGCGCCAGTACCGTAGCTGCGCAACGATGCTCGCATCAGCGTATCGGAAGACGACACGTTGATCACAGCCCCTTGCAGGCGGACTTTGATGGCTAAGTTGATGCCAACGCAAGTCGGGCCGAGTATCGGGTCGCAAGGATCGAGCGGGTTACCGTCGAAGATGCCGTCGCCGTCTGTTTCCTCACCGTTGTTGATGGCATCACCGTCAGGGTCTTCCTGGTTGTCGAAGATACCGTCACCGTCTGTATCCGTCAAACAGCGGTCGTAGAACAAGGTATCGCCATTGCTATCCAAGTAGTTCCATCCGTCAAGTGTATTGTGAACCGTCATCCAATCCTCCCAGTAGTCAGCCAACTGGTCGTTGTCGTCGTCGTCGTCCGTGTCGTTGATGACACCGTCGAGGTCGAAGTCGCAAGTACCTGTGAGACATGCGTCGAGCACACTCAGTACCACCTCGTTCGAAGTATCGTTACAAGTGCTGGTGCGGATGATCAGACGGAACATGTAGCCGTTCATACCTTCCACCAGGCTGATGTTCAGGTCTTGCGTCTTCGTGCCCTGGTAGGTACCACTGTTTACAGTTGTTGTACCGTTGTTCAGGTTCGACCATGTGGAGCCGCTGTTGGCGCTCACCTGCCACTGGTAGGTCATGGCACCGGAACCAGGGTTGGTCACAGTCGTATTGAAAATGTGGCCAATGTTCGAGCAAACGGCAGCGTCAACAGGTTGCAGGCTGATGGTAATCGGGCCTTCCACGAAGAGTTGGGCGAGGTCGCTGTATGTCCACTCGCAATTGCCCAACTTCACACCGCAACGGTACTTACGGTTGTAAAGGCCGGATACGTTGCTGATATTCAGTGTGTTAGTGAACGCACCGCTGTACGGTGAAGTGTTGGCCAAGTTCGACCAGGTACCGGAAACGGTACTCACCTGCCACTGGTACAGCACGGTACCCACACCTGTTGCATTGTCAATGGCAATGGTAAAGCTCGTCGATTGCAAGGCGCAAAGCGTCACATCGTCGGGTTGGTCGGTGAAGCTGATAGGGCCTTCCACGTTCAGGATAACTTCAGCCGTCGTAACAGTGTCGCAAGTTCCTGTCCAGCCTTGCAGGCGGTACATCGTACCGTTCAGGCCGACAATTGGCGAAATCAGGATGGTGTCGCTGCTGGTACCGGCGAAGATATTCGCACCAACCGTACCATCGTAGATGTAATTCCACGTCGTACCACCATCCGTACTTTGCTGCCACTGGTAGTTGATGCCACCCACACCCGGGTTGAACAGTTCAGCCGTGAAAAGGGCTTCCTTGTCTGAACAGTTTGTCAAATCTATCGGGTCTTCCACCACGTTGAGCGGGCCTTCCACATTCAGGACTGCGAAGTTGGTGTAAACCGGGTTACATTCTGTTGTCCTGATTGCCAAACGATAGCGCCATCCGTTCAGGCCGGCTACGTTGGCGATGCTCATCGTAGCCGTTGTAACGTCGGAGTACGGTGCTGTGTTGGTCAGGTTTACCCAGTTGAGGCCGTTGTCCGAAGAGGCCTGCCACTGATAGGTCAATGTGCCGGAGTTTCCGACTGCAATCGCACCCGCACCTGTGAACGATACGCCTTCCAGCGAACACTGTGTGATGTCATCCGGGTGGTCGGTCACGCTGATCGGGCCTTCCACCGTCAGACATGCCGGGTCGGAAGCGACAGCCGGGCACGTTGAGGTCTGTATCAGCACCCGGTAGCAGTATCCGTTGAAGCCTGCCACACTGGAGATGCTGAGGTGGGATGTTTTTGTTCCACCGTAGGTACTGTTGTTGTTAATGTTGAACCATGGGCCACCGCTGCCGGCAGGGCTTACCTGCCACTGGTAGGTGATGGCACCTTGTCCGGTATTTGCCGTGGTTACTTCAAAAGTCACAGAGCTGCCGGAGCATTCCGTCACTGCATCTGGCTGGTCGGTGAAATCGATGGGGCCTTCCACCGTCAACACTGCATAATTTGACCAGATAGTGTCGCAAGTTGCGGTCCATGCTTTCAGGCGGAAGCGCTCGCCGTACAGGTCAACCACATCCGTGATATTCAACGTCGTGGCATCAATACCGCTGTAGCCGTTGGTACCGCCGTTGGCAATGTTTGTCCATGTTGCACCTGAGTCAGCACTGACTTCCCACTGGTACAGGATGGTACCGAGGCCCGGATTGGCCGTTGTAGCCTGGAAGGTAACACCGGAGCCGGAGCATTCGGTGATGTTGTCCGGTTCATCCACGAAGGTGACCGGGCCTTCAACGAACAGCGTTGCAGCATCCGAAGTCAACGTATCGCAATGTTCAGACCAAATGAGTACCCGGTACTGGTTGTCGTCTTTGCCGACGATGTCAGAAATCAACAGGGTATCGGTGTTGTTGCCGCCAAAAGGAATACCGTCAACGATGTTCGCCCACGTCGAACCACCGTCCGTGCTTTCCTGCCACTGGTAGTTGATGTAGTTGTCGGTCGTGAAATCAAGCGAACTGTTCAAGATGTCAATACCGAAGAGGACCGGGTCGCCGGAACACTCCGTCACATCGTCCGGTTGGTCGGCAATCGTAAGCGGGCCTTCAATGTTCAGGCTTGCCTTGTTGCTGTAAACAGCGGCGCAGGAACCCGTGGTAAACCGCAGGCGATAACTCCTGTTGTAGAGGCCGGCAACGCTGCTGATAGACAGTGTAGTCGTCGTGAAATTGGTGTAAACGCCACCGTCCGTACCGGCACCGATGTTCGACCAGTTGGTGCCGTTGTCGCTGGACACCTGCCACTGGTAGGACAGCGTACCGGATGTACCCACATCGGCAATACTGGTGAAAGTAGCCGCATCGTCTGAACAAAGCGTCACATCATCAGGTTGGTTGGCCTGCGTTATCGTAACCGGGCCTTCCACCGTCAGTGTTGCGTAGTTGGTGAAAATGTCGTTACAAGTTGAAGTGCCGGCACGCAGACGGAAACGGGCACCATGCAAACCGCTGATGTCTGAAACTATCATTGTTGACGTGTAAACCCCTCCGTAGTTTGACGAGTTTGACAAGTTAGTCCAAACACCGGAGCCAAATGGTTGTATCTGCCACTGGTATTGTGTGCTGCCGGTCACGCCAGGGTTTGCAATCGTAGCCTGGAAAAGCACAGGATTGCCGGAGCAGGCCGTGATGTCATCCGGGTCGTCGCTGACGGAGAGCGGGCCTTCCACATGGAGCCTTGCCTCGTTGGAAACGACCGAGTCGCAATCCGTAGCGTAAGCTACCGAACGGAATCGGTACTCGTACATACCGGCCACATCGCTGAGGAACAGCGTGTCGGTACCCGAACCGATTGTATCCGCTTCAGAGTGGGTGAAAACACCGCTCGGCAACGTGATGTCGTTCCAGGTGGCACCAGCGTCATTCGAGTACTGCCAGCCGTAGTAGAACGAACCTTGCGGAATAGAAGCATCCGCCACGAACAACGTATCGCTGCCTGAGCAAACCGTGATGTCGTCCGGGTGGTCGGAGAAAGTAACGTTCCCACTGACGCTCAACGTGGCCGCACCTGATGGAACCAGCACGGAACAAGTGGCAGAGGTATAAACAATTCGGTACTGGTAGCCTTCAAGACCCAATACGTTGGTAATGGTCAGGGTATCTGAACCGGTAACAGTGTTGTTCAAACCAATGATACCGGCATACACGCCCGAATTGTTGTCAAGGTTCACCCAGCCGGAGCCGTCATTTACCTGCCAGATATAGCTGATGGTGGTAGAGCCGGAAGCTGCACCCGGATTGCTGAATTCTGAAATGAAATAAACCTCACTGCCCGCACAATTGGAAACATCATCCGGATCGTTGGTCACCGTAATCGGGCCTTCGATGTCCAGCGTGGCAGCGTTTGTGAAAATATTGGCACACTCGCCAGTATAAATCCTCATCCGGTATTGCCAGCCGTCCATTAAAATATCAATGTTCGACAAGTTGACCGTGGTGGTTGTTACAGTACTGTAAGTAGCACCACCGGGGCCAACACCGTTGGCAAGGTCAGCCCAGCCGGAGCCAGTGTTCACCTGCCAAACGTATGACATTGTACCCACTGCGCCACCATTGGCAGCTACCGCAGAGAAAGTAGCGGTTTCGCTGTCGCAATTCACGTAATCGGACGGGTGCGTCGTAACCGTCAGCGGGCCTTCCACCTGCAACAATGCACCGGCAGAATAGACCGTGTCGCAATGGCTCGTGAAAATCTTGCATCGGTATTGATAGCCGTGCTTGCCCGCCACGTTGACAACATTAACGCATAGCGAGTCGGTGTCGTCGTACTGTGCTCCATCCTGGATGTCCACCCAGCCCGAGCCGGTATTGACCTGCCATTTTTTATAGACAGTGCCATCCCCAAGGTTTTGCGTGGCAATGCAGAACGAGGTCCCGTTGCCGGAACATTCCGTCACCGGGTCAGGCTCGTCCGTCACGGAAATCGGACCTTGTACCTCGATGGCAATTCCACCCGTCAGGGCCGTATCGAGCAAACATCCAAAGGAATCGATGATGCTGACAAGGTCGAGTATCACGGATTGGGTCGGAACGAACCAAATGGAATCACCACTATAATATGGTGCAACAGCAAAAGTGTCCGTTCCATCGGTGTAATTTACCGTATACGGAGGCCATCCACCCACAATATTGACTTTGAAATAAGCCGTGTCGCCAAGGTCGTTGGCACAAATGATATCGGCCCCGCCAATCAGTTCCATTGCGGCAGATTCCGGATGGAAAGGATCGCAAGGGTTACAAAGCTGCGAGATGTCGGGGTCGAGGTAGCCGTCGCCGTCTAAGTCTTCACCCGCGTCAAGTGTGTCGTTGTTGTTGACATCCTCCCAGACACCATCGTAGGTGCCGTCGCCGTCCGTGTCTTCCAGGCCGTTCAGGATGCCGTCGCCGTCGCAATCGTGACAGCTCCAGGCCGAAGGCGAGTAAAGTCCGATGTAACTGTACAGACCAACGCCCGCATCAAACATCGTAATCTCGTTGCCAGGGTTGCTGTTCATCGAGTTTGGAAGTACGTTGAACGGGTCTGTGTCATTGTCAATCAGATACATGGAATCAGGACAAGCCTCGTCCCTCAAAAATGTAAATAGCAGAGTTTCCTGCCCTGCCTGAACCTGGATTTGAGGAACATCCCCCACGAAACCAAACGAGATGTATGACTTCGTCGGATTCTCCACTGGCCCGTGAACCGGTGCGTTGGCAGTCCAGGCACCACTGACGCTGGTCAGGCCTGACCAGGTAAAGTTCAACGGCATAACTACCGTCACCTGACCGGAACCTGTAATGGTGTTCGTGGTAGGATCGATGCCACTGGCGGGATTCGGGCGTGCATAGACACCCCATTTGTCATCTTCCAATAGTTGCAATTTGAACTCAATCGACGGTGTTTGTGCGGAGACCGAGTTAAATGCCAACATGAGAAGCGATACCAGGCGTATCATCTTAGGGTAAATGTTGGATCTGTACATAATTTTCGTGAGTTTAATGAATTAAGTATGTGGACTTGAGTGAAATAAGCACTGTCAGGGAGGGGGGAAGGGAACTTGTCAATCCGAAACTAAAGGGCATTTTCGTCCCGACATAAAGCCGGGACGAGAAGGCTGCCCGAAAAAACACTATAAACCCAAAATTATCTTTTGCGAATAGCCTGTTTAACAAGGCCCGTTCGCCATTTATTTCCTGCAAGTTTTTTGGCATACGCGAGTAAGCCAGTTCGATTTTTGAGTGCTTAACTGCCTGGTCCTTGAGGCATGGCTAAAAAACCGGCCCGGTAAAACCACATGGGATTATTCGCGCTTTGCCTTCGGCCATG
>JACRAN010000329.1 GCA_016234735.1 Bacteroidota bacterium
CATTGATGCACCTGTATCCGGCGTACAGGAGCAGGATTTGCCGTTCGATGTTTATCCCAACCCGGCCAGCGGGGAGTTTTTTGTGAACAATTTCCCCTCGGAAGGCGAGGTGGCCGTGTACGATTTATCGGGGAATCGCAGGTTGGCGCAGCAGGTGTCGGCGGGCGACAATTCCATCGGGATTGGCACTTTGCAGGATGGCATGTATTTCGTGGATTTTCAGAGCAATGGCGGTAGTTTTAGGCATAAGTTAATCATCAAAAACTAATGCTTATGAAATGGCTGATAATATGCGCTATTATTTTCAGTTTTTTGGCTTGCAGACAAGAATGTGGTGAAACCATATCACCTGAAACTGTATATTTTAAAGGTACAGCCAGTGCCCAATTAAATGGCGAGCTATGGCCAGGGTATACGAAGTATATCTATTCCTATAACGAGCGGTACCACGTCCAACTTGATGGCCAAATGCCCGATAGCTCCGTGCAGTTCGTGAGCATCACAAGCGTAAAGCCGGCGGTAGGCCGATACGAAATCAGCGACCTGCCCGGTGCTGACGAGGCAAGCGCTTCCTTTGCCGTGAACGGGGATGTGGTTTACGACTACTACCATCTTTTGGTGGAAAGCAACCACGATAATTTCATCGAAATCACCAGCATTGACGAGGCAAGCGGCATGGTGGCAGGCAGTTTTGAGCTGGCCTTCGTCATTGATTCGCTTTGGTTGGCCGAGGTTGGGCAAATCCAGTCGGGCAATGCCGACACGGTCCGGTTCACCGGCGGGGCGTTCAAGGCGAAGCTAAGTCAGTGACGATAATCAAGAAATCCTTGGGCGCTGCTTCCGGTAGCGCCCTTTTTTTTTGCCCAAAACCCAGCTATACTTCGCACCAATAGGTATTGTGCAAACCAGATTTCCGAAATCTTTGAGATTTCGGAAATCTCCTCCGTGCAAATGCACAAATCCTATTGGTGTCAGGTATAAATGCTTAACCTTGCCTTGTCAAAAGTGGTAGCCATTTTTCAACCTAAAAGTTACAACGCCATGAAATACCCCCGCTTTCTACGCCTGCTCCTGCTGGCCGCTTCATCCCTCATCCCTCCTTCCTCATCCCTCGCGCAGGACGCCTGGCACGTCACCGCCACCGACATCAACCCCACCAACTACTACGGCGTCACCGTCGCCAACGGCATGGTGGGCATCGTCTCGTCGCCGGAACCGATGCGGGTGAAGGACGTGGTGCTCAACGGAGTTTATGATTACTACCAGCGGGGCCGGGTGAGCAACATCCTGAAAACCTTCAACCACGTCAACATGAACCTTGACGTGGACGGGCGGCGCATCAACCGGGCGCAGATCACCAATTTTACCCAAAGCCTCGACATGAAGCGGGCGGAGTTCACCACCAGCTTCGACGTGGGCGACAAACTGAGCG
The DNA here is from genome assembly GCA_016234735.1 of Bacteroidota bacterium. Lineage (GTDB taxonomy): Bacteria > Bacteroidota > Bacteroidia > Chitinophagales > Saprospiraceae > UBA6168. The sequence continues at coordinate 1,433 of JACRAN010000329.1, forward strand.
TGAAGCACACGATGATGTCCCTGCGGCACCTGCCCTACACGGCGCTGACGATGGTGGAAATCACGGCGAAAAAAGACGTGGCCATCACGCCCATGAGCGTCATCGAAGCGCCCGACCACCTGGCCGATGTGCGCAATTTTTATGCGGAGATTGACCGCCCGCACGTGCTCATCCCACTGATGACTTCGGTGGGGAAAAGCCCTTCGGGCAAACTGACCGTGGCGGCCAGCAACGCCTTCGTTTTTGAGGAACCGCACGGCAGCGAACCCGACCTCATCCACGAGGACTGGGACTACAACATGCACCTCACCAAATTTTACAAGAAAATGAAGGCGGGCGAGACCTACCGCTTTTCGATGGTGGCCAGCACCGTTGCCAGCAGCCAGTACAACGACCCGCAGAACGAGGCCGAGCGCCTCACCATCTTCGCCGCACTCGAAGGCCGGGAGCGGCTGCTCAAGCGGCACGAGGCCGAATGGGAAAAGCTCTGGCAAAGCGACATCGTGGTGGAGGGCGACGCCAACGTGACCCGTGACATCCGCTTTGCGCTGTACCACTTGTACTCGTTTGCCCGTGAGGGCACGGCCTACAGCCTCTCGCCGATGGGCCTGAGCGGACTGGGTTACAACGGCCACGTGTTCTGGGACACCGAGCTTTGGATGTACCCGCCGCTGCTGATGTTGCAGCCAGAAATCGCCAAATCGCTGCTCGAATACCGTTTTGAACGGTTGGAAATGGCGAAGAAAAACGCCTTTTCGCATGGCTACGCCGGTGCCATGTTCCCCTGGGAGAGCAGCGCCGACGGCTCGGAGGACACCCCGGTGTGGGCGCTGACGGGGCCGTTCCAGCAGCACATCACGGGCTGCGTGGGCTGGGCCTGCTGGAAATACTACCAGGTGACAAAGGACAAAGAATGGCTGCGCACCCGTGGCTATCCGATGCTGAAAGAAGTGGGTGACTTCTGGGCCAGCAGGGTAGAACGCAACGGGCCGGGGCGCTATGACATCAACAACGTCATCGGGGCGAACGAGTGGCAGGAAAACATTGACAATAATGCCTTCACCAACGGCATGGCCATCACTGCATTGCGGTATGCAGCACAAGCTGCCCGTGAATTGGGCGAGGTGCCGAACCCAGATTGGGAGCACGTGGCCGACAACATCCCCATCCTGAAATTCCCTGACGGAACGACCAAGGAAAACGCCACTTACGACGGCGTGATGATAAAACAGGCCGACGTCAATTTGCTGGCCTACCCGCTCACCATCGTCAACAAGCCCGAAGACATTCGCCGAGACCTCGACTACTACCTGCCCCGCATGTCGCCGGAAGGGCCTGCGATGGGCAATGCCATTCTCGTGTTGCTCTACGCACGGCTGGGCGATGCGGAAAAGGCGGCTTCCCTGTTTCCCAAAAGCTACAAACCGAACGAAGTGCCGCCTTTCGGCGTGATTTCGGAAACGGCTGGCGGCACCAATCCCTACTTTGCAACGGGGGCTGGCGGGATGTTGCAGGCGGTCCTTGCCGGGTTTGGCGGACTGGACATCACAGATGAAGGCATTGTGCAGAAAAGGACGGTGCTGCCGAAGGGCTGGAAGGGGATGAGGATAACGGGGGTGGGGAAGGAGCGGATGGCGTTTGAGGTGAAGTAAGCGCTATTGTGTTCCTAAATCACCGTGATTTAGGAACACTGATTTTTATTCCAATTTATATTTCACCGGAAGCTTGAAATAGCAACGAACTGGCTCGCCTTTTACGGTTGCAGGGTTAAAACGAGGAAAAGTCTTAACTACCCGTAAGGCTTCCTTGCCAGTGTCTGCACCAGGCTCTTCGACAATTTGTAGATGGCTCAATTGCCCATCTGTTTCCACCACGAACTTTAGATAGACGGTTCCTTGTACGCCATTTTCCACTGCCTTCATCGGGTAAAGTATTCTGGTATATAGATGTCTAAACATCTCCATTTCGCCACCCGGGAATTCTGGTAATTTATCAGGCGCAGCAATGATAGCGGCCTTTTCGGCAGGCTCGTAGGCATATTTTTTTTCAGCAATTTTTGTTTCCCAAGCGGCAATTTCCGCCATCTTGGTATCGCTGCATGTTTTAGCTGTCGCAAACAAGACCAGCGCACTATCGGGTTGGTTGTCATAATAGGCGTCAATTCCTTTTGAATATGAAATCGCTGCACATGGGCAACCTTTGAATTCCTTTGCGCCGTATTCGAACCTACATTCATCATAGTCGTTTGGAATTCCATCGAGGTCATTGTCAGTCAAGCTGCGTATTTTCTCGTCCAATTTAGCAATATCGGCACCTGGGCATTTCTTCCCTTTTTCCCAAGCCAAACGGGCCTTGTCCGGCTTTGCCATACGTGCGAAATGCTCGCCTTTTTCCAAGGCTTTTTGGTAACAATCTTGGGCATGGAGCATAGCGGCGCATGGCAGGCAGAGCATTAGCAAGAGCGCAATCAATCGAAAGAACATGGTAAATGAGTTTTAAGGTGAATTGCAAAAGTAGGTAAAAATTGTATGCTTGCAAGTTGGGCGGCAACTTCTACCGATAAGCGTTGATGAGGAATAATCGTCCCATCGGGACGATATCTTTGTAGAAATCGTCCAACCAATTTTAACCGTTCCATCGGAACGGTATCTATGGGAGGCGAGATGCCGTTCCGATGGAACGGAGACCGAGGGTAATTGACCAATGCTACAAAGATGTCGTCCCGATGGGACGATTATTCCTCATCAACGCTTATCGGTATCAACCGGCACTTCCACTGCATTGGACCAATGCTCGAACTCGGTTTGTTCAAAATCAGGGCTGCGCTTACCCCACCGAAAGGTTTTGAATTTTGAAGGTAAGGTACGGGGTAGTGCCGCCTGCAAACCGACGCAGGCAACCACCGGTGCCCGTTTGCATATAAAATAATCTGAACTGCCAGCTGCTTTTTTAGCCCCAATCCACAGCCTTCTTCCCACATTTTCTAACTTAGCGCCTTCAAAAAAAGCGGGGTGTCAAACCTGCTCTTTTGCGAAGTTATACTGCGAGCCGTCAAGTTTTGTGCATCGTGGGAGCGCCAGATTTCCGAAATCTTTAAGATTTCGGAAATCTTCAAATCTTCAAATCTTCAATGCCCAAAACTTGCCAACTCGCAGTATAATTTATTGAAAACCAACCAAATGCGAGGCAGGGCGGCCTTTCCTTTTTGAAAAAAAGCCCTGCGTACAGCTTCAACGCCCGCCAAATTTCAAACAAAACATGACCATCATCGACGGTAAAAAACTCTCGGAACAAATCAAGACGGAACTCGCACGGGAAGTCGCTGCCATCCGGGACAGCGGCGGCAAAGTGCCCCACCTCGCCGCCGTGCTGGTCGGCGAAGACCCCGCCAGCCAGGTGTACGTGCGCAACAAAGTCCGCTCCTGCGAGGAGGCCGGTTTCAAATCGACCCTGGTCCGCAAGGATGTCGGCATCACGGAAGTCGAACTGCTGGAGGTGGTCAACCACCTCAACGACGACGACGACATCGACGGCTTCATCGTGCAGTTACCGCTGCCGAAACACATCAACGAGGAACACATCACACTCGCCATCGACCCGAAAAAAGATGTGGACGGCTTCCACCCGGTCAACTTCGGGCGCATGGCACTGGGGCTGCCTACCTACCTGCCTGCCACGCCGTTCGGCATCGTGACCATGCTCGAACGCTACGGCGTGGAGACGGCGGGCAAACACGCCGTGGTGATTGGCCGCAGCAACATCGTCGGTACGCCGATGGCCATCCTGCTTTCCCGCAAGGGCAGGGTGGGGGACTGCACGGTGACGCTCGTCCACAGCCGCACCCGCAATCTGCCTGAATTCGTGCGACAGGCCGACATCATCGTGGCCGCTATCGGCAAGCCGGAGTTCGTGACCGCCGACATGGTGAAGGAGGGGGCCGTCGTCATCGACGTGGGCATCAACCGGGTGGACGACCCTGCCGCTCCCCGTGGTTTCCGGCTGGTGGGCGATGTGGCCTACGGCGAAGTGGCCCCCAAATGCAGTTTCATCACCCCCGTGCCCGGCGGTGTCGGCCCGATGACGGTGATGTCGCTGCTGATGAACACCCTGAAGGCCAGCAAAAAGGAAATTTATGGAGCGTAACCTTCGATTCGTCTGAAAAATCGGCGGCCTGCATTTCAAAAATTACTACTTTCGACCCGAATTTGATTTACGATTTACGATTTACGAATGACGATTGATTGACCGTCTTCACAAATCGCTAATCGTAAATCGTCATTCGTCAATCGTAAATCATCCAACATGTCTGATATCGCACCTCCGACTTACGAAAAAAAATCATTCTGGAAGCGCCCGGAAGGCGTGGCTGGTGCCCTGTTTTTGGGCGCACTCCTGGTAGGTGGCGGGTTCCTGCTCTACACGTTCATGGGGCCACTGCTTGCGCTCGCCGCCAACACGTTGTACCTCGTGCTGATGCTGCTGGCGCTGGCGGCCCTGATTTACGTGGTGCTCGACCCGAAGATGCGCAACCTCATCTGGTACATGTACAAAAGCGTGATGCGCTCGGTGACGGGGATGTTCGTGCAAATCGACCCGATTGGCATTCTGAAAAGCTACGTGGAAGATTTGGAGGACAACCTGGCGAAAATGAGCAAGCAAATCGGCAACCTGAAAGGGCAAATCCGAAAGATGGACACGCTGATGCAGGAAAACCAGAAAGAAATCGAGAGCAGCCTCAAATTGGCCAGCGTTGCGAAGCAACAAAACAACGAGAGCCAGGTGGTGCTCGCCACCCGCAAGGCTGCCCGCTTGCAAGACACCAACGAGAACTACTCCCAGTTGCACGGCAAGATGGAAATCCTCTACCGGATTCTGGACAAGATGTACAAAAACTCTGAAATCCTGCTGGAAGACACCCGTGACCAGGTGAAGCTGAAAGAGCAGGAGCGCAAGGCCATCCGGGCCTCGCACTCGGCCATGAGGTCGGCCATGAGCGTCATCTCCGGCGACCCCGACAAGCGGGCGATGTTCGACATGGCGATTGAAAACATCGCCGACGACGTGGCCAACAAAGTGGGCGAAATGGAGCGCTTCATGGAAATGTCGTCCAGTTTCATGGACAGCATCGACCTTCAACAGGGCGTGTTCCAGGAGGAGGGCCTTAAAATGCTGGAAGATTGGGAACAAAAAAGCACCCTGATGCTGCTCGGCCCCAACAAAGCCACCACCGACGATAGCCTCGACCTGAACCGCCCAACGGCCCGCCCGGAGAAGCAGGGCAAAGGCGACGGGACTTCCTACGACAACCTGTTCAACTGATAAGCTGAAATAAAAAAGGCGACCGGGAGGTCGCCTTTTTTATTGGGTGATGGGCAAGCTTGCCTTGCGCCAGTGGAGCAATGAGGGTAAGGATTGGGTTCGGACGGAGTCCGAGGAAAGTTAGCACCGAACAGCGTCCAGTGCTACGGAGTTTCATTCATCACATTCAACTGCTCCTGGCCCTATAAAATCTTTATGCCCCGCCGTTCTATTTGCTTCAAAGCATCAGCCCACTAAACGGAGCCGGACGATTTCTTCGAGTTTTTCTTGATTTTTTTATCTGCCCGTTTTTCCTTAAGATTCTTTGCGGGCGCTTTTTTGTCTTTTGCTTTAGTAGGAGATTTGTCTTTTGCCATGATATTGATATTTTATTGTCAGCAAAGGTAGGAATATTCATTGAAAACCAAAGGGGAAAAGGTCGAAAAAAAATTGATAGGAAGCGCACTAATATCCCCATCACTGCAACCAGACTTTCACCAATTCCCGCCCGGTAGCCGCAAGTGCTTGCCCCCATTCCGCCAAAAATTCAGAGGGAACAAGCATCATGCCTGACCCCTCCTTCTACACACGTTAAATTCTTAGAAGAGAGAGGAGAGAGAGGGTGA
>JACRAN010000325.1 GCA_016234735.1 Bacteroidota bacterium
ATATAGTCTTCTTCAACAACCGTCCTGGCAAGGCAAGGCCGTATAGATTGGGCTTCCAATCCTCCAATTTCTGCAAACTTTCCAGCGCAGGGAATTTCTTGATGACCTGTGGATTGCCCCGCTCCAAATCCCAGAGGTAATGCAGATTGCCATTGGAAAGGATGATGAAGCGGCAATTTTGACTGATAGCATACTTACGTGCTTGCTCTTTGGCGGAGAGTGGGTGTATCTGTTCGGCTTTTGCTTCCAGTACGACCAAAGGAAAACTCTTTTCATCCAACAGCAAAAAATCTAAAAAGCCCCTTTTGGTTTGCTCGAAATCTTCTCCCAATTCGTTGAGTAGCTTTTCGGTAAGTTTGGTATGCTTCTCTAATTGGATATTGGCCCTTCCTTCTTCTGAGTCAAAGAACCGCCACCCTGCTTCTTCGAGGAGCTTGTTGATTTTGATGCGGGATTTTGCTTCTTTTTGGGACATGCAATTGAATGGGTTTGGAAGATGTGCTTTTCTCACAGAAGCCAGTGCTCAAAGGTAAACAAAGGATTAATATGGAGTAAGACGAGTATTTTGTCAGTTATCAACTCTCGGCGAAATCCAATCCCCAAGAATTTCAAAACAAGCCCCACTTTCGTCAAACCCACCCCTCATTTCATCACCATCACCCCTTGAATTTTCAAAAAAAGGGAATAAGAAAAAACATGCGTGGGTTTCATCTTTTTAAGGCTTTGTTTCGTCAAAACCAGCGACTGTTATAAAACTTTTTTTGCCGGTTGCAAGACTTACATCGCCCTTCAAAGGGGAATTACTTACAGCATTAAATTCAGCCTTAGAAGGGAGGGCAGGGGGATGTCATCCGTTAAAATTCCGTTAACGCCCGGTCGTTTTTATTTCCAAGTGCCAACGGTTGGCATCCTGTCCATCGTTTTCAAAAGGGAAAAACACCGGACTGACAAAACGCACTACGTGATTGGGCCGGACGTAGTAACTTTCCGCTGTTTTAGACCCCTGGCCCCGACAGTTGTCGGGAACCTAATTTAACCCAAGTTGCGGAAACCGTCCCAGCGGGACGAAATCTTTGTAGCAGCATCGGAAAATCCGCTTTCCGTTGAAACCATATTTCTACAAAGTTTTATTCCTACGGAACATTATCCACAATTTGGGTTAATCTTTTCATTTGCTGTTTAGCTTCTCTGGCGGCTGTCGGAGTCTGGGGCAAATCGAACCAACCAAACCTCTACCGTATGAACTATCGAACCATTTTTGCAAAAAACAACCTCCTGCTGGTGGCCGCACTGCTCCTGAGCATCGTCGCCCTGGCTTTTACCAACATCCCAAAGCATATCTTCGAGGCAGTATTTGCCCCACCCGTGCCCCAGGGTTCATCACTCATCACTCAAAACTCATCACTCGACATGGTTTTCGACTACGACCAAGCCTGGCGGGAAATCGACTCCCTCGAACAGCAGGGCCTGCCCAAGTCCGCCCTCGAAAAAACCGAGGCACTGCTGGCGCAAGCCCGCCAGGAAAACAACGCCCCGCAGACCATCAAGGCGCTGATGTACCGGGGCAAATACCAAAGCCAGTTGGAGGAGGAAGGCCTTGCGAAAGCAATCAGTCGACTGGAGGAGGAGGCATTGAAGGCCGATTTTCCTGTAAAACCCATCCTGGAGTCCATGCTCGCTGAGATGTACTCGAATTACCTTGACCAGAACCTTTGGCGATTCCAGAACCGAACGGCAACCGTGGAATTCAAGGCCGAAGACTTCAAAACCTGGAGTATCGGGCAGTTGACGGAGCGTTCCGCAATTTTGTATCAGGGCAGTCTCCGCTACCCGAAACTCAAGGAAACCGACCTCGGCGACTTTAAAATACTGCTGACCGAAGGCCGCAACGACGAGGGCCTGCGCCCTACCCTCTTCGATTTCCTGGCGCACCGGGCCATCGATTATTTCATGAACGAGCGCACGCACCTCACACAGCCTGCCTACAAGTTTTACATTGACGATGCCAAAGCCTTCGCCCCGGCGGAGGAGTTTGTGAACTGGAAAATCAACACCCTCGACTCCAACTCCCAGAAGCTGCAAACCCTGCTGCTCTTGCAGGATTTGATTAAATTCCGCCTGTCGGAGAAGCGCAGGCAAAGCCCTTCGCTGCTCGATGCCGACCTCAAGCGCCTCTCCTTCGTACATGCCAACGCCGTGCTGGACACAAAGGATGCCGCATACTTGGCCGCTTTGGAAGCGTTGAAAAAGAAATACGACGGCAGCCCCGGCGCAGCAGAAGTCATTTTCTACATGGCTTCCTACTACCAGAACAAAGCGGGCGAGTACAAGGCCCCGCCCTTCGGCATGGAGGACAAGGACGAGCGGAAATGGTACCTGAAAAACGCCATCATGCTCTGTTACGAAGCCATCCGCAGCTATTCCGGCAGCTTCGGGGCGAAGGAATGTGAGGGCCTGCGGGCCAGCATCCTCGCCAAATCTTTGAACATCCACACGGAACAGGTCAACCTGCCCGGCGAGCCGTTTTTGGCAAAAGTGGATTACCAGAATACGATACAGGTTTGGCTGAAAGTCATCCGTTTCGATGAAAAACGCCGGGAGCAGTTTGAAAAACTCCAGTACGAGCAGGATGCCAACGAGCGCATCCTCCAGTTTTTCAACCAACTGCCCGCCGTGAAAACCTGGTCGGTCAACCTGCCCGACGACGGCGACTTCCGCAGGCATTCCGTCGAGGTGAAAATGGACGGCCTGCCGCTCGGCCAGTACGTGGTGATGGCGGCTGGCAATCAGGCGTTCAGCAAAGGCGAGGATGCCGTGAGCTACCTGTTCACACACGTTTCCAACATCGGCTACTGGCACCGGCAGGGCGAAAACGGCAGCGCCAGCTTCGTGGTTTTCGACCGCAGCACCGGCCAGCCGCTCAAAGGCGTGAAGGCGGAGTTTTGGGTACAGAAGTACAATTCCATTTTCAGGAAATACGACTGGCGGAAAAAAGGCCCCGTCACCTCCGATACCAACGGCTTCGTGCAAGCCCCGCTTTCCGGCAACGAAGAGCGCAATTTCAAGCTGCTGATTTGCAATGGCAAGGACACGCTCTCCACCGGCGACAGCTTCTACAACTACAATTACGATGACCGCCCACAACCCTACGAGGCGACGCAGTTCTTCCTCGACCGTGCGATTTACCGCCCCGGTCAGACCATTTATTTCAAAGGCATCGGTCTGCGCTTCAATGAAAAACGGATGCCGACCATCGTCAAAAACCAGCAGGTGACGGTCACGCTGCTTGATGCCAACTACCAGGAAGTCAGCAAGTTGCAACTGCACAGCAACGAGTACGGCACGTTCAGCGGACAGTTCACGGCACCCCGTGGCGGGCTGCTCGGCCAGATGCAATTGCAGTCGAGCATCGGCGGACAGTCGCAGTTTTTCCGGGTGGAGGAATACAAGCGGCCCAAGTTCGAGGTGAGTTTCGAGCCGGTGAAGGGCAGCTACCGCCTCAACGAAAGCGTGGCGGTACCCGGCAAGGCCGTCGCCTACGCAGGCAACAACATCGACGGGGCGCAAGTCACCTGGCGGGTGGTACGGGAAGTGCGTTTCCCCTGGATGCCCTGGTGGTACGCCAAGTGGTTCCCCTGGCGGGGCGAAACGATGGAAATCGCCAACGGCGTGGCCACGACGGATGCCGAAGGGAAGTTCGAGGTGAAATTCTCGGCCCTGCCCGACCGCAGCATTCCGAAGGAACAAAAACCGGAATTCAGCTACACGATTTATGCCGACGTGACCGACATCACCGGCGAGACGCAAAGCAACGAAACCTACGTGTCGGTGGGTTATATTTCCATGCGGGCGGATGTGCCGATTGGCCAACAGGTAAATCTCGACAGTCTCAAGAAATTTACCCTCGTGACGCAAAACCTCAGCGGCGAGTTCGAACCTGCACTGGGCACCTTCACACTGGAACTGCTGCGTTCGCCGAAGCAAACCTACCTCGACCGCTACTGGGAGCAGCCCGACCGCCGTGCCATGACGGAAGCAGAGTTCAAAAAAACATTCCCGCAGTTCGCCTGGACGAACGAAAACGAACCGCAGAACTGGCCAGTGGAGCGCAAGGTGCTGGAAGAGAAATTCGACACGGAAAAATCGAAGGAAGTCGCATTGCCGAAGGTGAAACTCACCCCCGGTTGGTACGTCCTCACGCTTGTCACGCAGGACAAGTTTGGGGAAAAGGTGGAGGTGAAAAAATATTTCAGCGGCTACGATTTGAACGAAGAAACCTTGCCTGCCCCGACGGTGGGTTGGCACGTCATGGAGAAACCGATGTTTGAACCGGGACAAACGGCCCCGCTTTGGTTCGGCACTACTGAGAAAACGTTGCCCGTGCTGCTCGAAATCGAAAAAGACGGCGAGACGTTGAGCCGCAGGTGGCTGACCGTGAAAGGCATCCAGCCTGAAAACTTCGCCGTGACGGAAGCGCACCGGGGCAACATCAGCTACACCTACTCCTGGGCCATGTACAACCGCTCGCAGAACAGTTCCGGGGCGATCCAGGTGCCGTGGAGCAACAAGGACCTGACCATCGAATACGGCAGCTTCCGGGACAAACTGTTGCCCGGCCAGCAGGAAGAATGGGTGGTGAAAATCAAAGGCCCGAAAGGCGAAAAAGTGGCCGCCGAGATGGTGGCGGGCATGTACGACGCTTCGTTGGATGCGTTTGCCGTGAACAGTTGGGGCCTGAATGTCTGGCCGTCGAGTTGGGCGAGGATCCGCTACTCGGCAGGCGGCTACCAGCAGCAGCAAGGCAACTGGTTGGCGTACGCCGAAGGGATTTCCGGCAATTCCGACTACCGCCAGTACCAGGGCTTGAACTGGTTCAATTGGTACATGTATGACTACAATGTCATGTACAGGTCGAATTCAGGGAGAGGCCGTGAAATGGCCGACGGAGCAGTGATGATGCAAGCCGCACCGGCACCAGGAATGGCAATGGAAGAAGATGCAATGAAAAAAGACGGTGATGTTGAGAAAGTGATGGCCACAGCAGACAGCGCCCTGGGTGGCGAGGATGCCAAAAAACCCCAAAAACCCGCCACCGACCTCTCCCTGGTGAAAGTGCGCACCAACCTGAACGAAACCGTCTTTTTTTACCCGCACCTGATGACGGATGCGGAGGGCAACGTGGTCATCAAGTTCACGATGAACGAGGCGCTGACGAGGTGGAAGTTCCTCGGTCTGGCCGCCACGCCCGACCTGCAAATCGGCACGACCTCCAAAGAAATCGTGACGCAGAAAGACCTGATGGTGCAGCCCAACCCGCCGAGGTTCTTCCGGGAAAACGATGAAATCGAGTTCATGGCCAAGGTGGTGAACCTGAGCAAGGCGACCCTCAATGGCGAATACAAATTGGAACTGAAAAATGCGCTGACCGGCGAGGACGTGTTCCCGCTCAACGGCACGAACCCTGCGATGGTACTGATTCTTGCGCCGCAGCGTTTGGTGGATTTGAAGCCCGGTGAGTCGAGGCGGCTGGCCTGGCGTTTCAAAGTGCCCGACGTGGCAGATGTGCCGGTCATCGAGCATACGGTGATTGCTTCGGCAGGTGCTTTCAGCGATGCAGAGCGCAGCGCAGCGCCGGTGCTGTCCAACCGAATGTTGGTGACGGAGACATTGCCGTTGCCGGTGCGTGGCCACGAGACGAAAAACTTTGTGTTGAATTCTTTGAAAAACAACAACTCGAACACGCTGCGCCATCAGGGTTTGACGCTGGAATTCACGCAAAATCCGGCATGGTACGCCGTGCAGGCATTGCCCTACCTGATGGAATATCCGTACGAATGCACGGAACAGATTTTCAGCCGTTACTACGCCAACAGCCTTGCGACGAGCGTGGCCAATTCGCATCCGAAAATCAAGTCGGTGTTCGACCGCTGGCGCAAATATGAACCGGAGGCGCTCAAGAGCAATTTGAGCAAAAACGAGGAACTGAAAACCGCCCTGCTGGCCGAAACGCCCTGGGTGCTAAACGCCCTGAGCGAGGAGCAGCAGAAGCAGAACATCGCCCTACTGTTCGACCTCAACCGCATGGCCTACGAGCAGGAAGCGGCCTTGAAAAAATTGCAGGACCGGCAACTGCCGGGAGGTGGCTGGGGCTGGTTCCCCGGCGACCGTGACAACTGGTACATTACGCAGTACATTACGGAGGGGCTTGGGCATTTGCAAAAACTCGGCGTGCAGGAAGTCACGAAGAACCCGGCCACCTGGCAGATGGTGCAAAATGCTGTCCGCTACTGCGATGCCCGCCTCGTGGAGCAGTACGAGCACCTGGAATATTTGATAAAAAAAGGCGACGCGAAGTGGGAGGACGACCACCTCGACTACATGGCGGCGCACTACCTGTACGTCCGTTCGTTTTTCCTGGAGGACAAATCAGCACAGGCCAGCACAGGAAACTCCACATCGGACAAGGGCAAGAATTACATTCCGCTGGAAGGTAAAATCGCCCAGGTTCACACCTACTACATCGGGCAGGCCGAAAAATACTGGCTGAACAAGGGCATGTACACGGAAGGCATGTTGTCCCTCGCCCTCGACCGTTCGGGCAAAGCTGCCGCGGCGCAAAAAATCGTGAAGTCGTTGAAGGAACGCTCGCTGAACCACGAGGAACTCGGCATGTACTGGAAATATCCGAGCGGCTGGTGGTGGTACCAGGCCCCCATCGAGACACAGTCGCTGATGATCGAGGTGTTCAGCGACGTGGCCAACGACTCGAAAGCCGTGGACGACCTGAAAGTCTGGCTGCTGAAAAACAAGCAGACCAACCACTGGAAAACCACGAAGGCCACGGCTTCGGCAGTGTACGCCCTGCTCTCCAGCGGCGACAACTGGCTGCTCGACGACCAGCCCCTGGACATCACTTTCGGCGACCCGAAATCGCCGAAAGCTGCCGGACGTAACGCTGCCATTGCGCAAGCGCAAAAAGGCGCAGAGGCGGGCACGGGTTATTTCAAACTGCGTTTCGACGGGAAGGAGGTCACGTCCGACATGGCCAATGTGAGCGTCACGAACCCGAACAATGTGGTGGCCTGGGGTGCGGTTTACTGGCAGTATTTCGAGCAGTTGGACAAAATCAAAACCTTCGAGGAAACACCGCTGACCATCAAAAAGCAGTTGTTTCGGGTGGAAAATTCGGCGACGGGCGAGGTGCTGAAACCCATTGCCGAAGGCCAAAAAATGAAGGTGGGCGAAAAACTCAAAGTCCGCATCGAACTGCGGGTGGACCGTGACATGGAATACGTTCACATGAAGGACATGCGGGCCAGTGGTTTTGAACCCATCAACGTCCTGAGCCAGTACAAATGGCAGGGCGGCCTCGGCTACTACGAGAGTACCGGCGATGCGGCCACGAACTTCTTTTTCTCGTGGTTGCCGAAGGGCACGCACGTGTTCGAGTACCCGCTGCGGGTGACGTACAACGGCGACTTTTCCAACGGCATCACCACCATCCAGTGCATGTACGCACCGGAGTTCACGAGCCACTCGGAAGGCATTCGGGTGAAAGTTGAGTGATGAAGATTTGAGGGTGTGAGGGTTTGAGACACGATAAAAAACTCAAACCCTCACGCACTCAAACTCTCAAACCCTACATTTGCCGCATGGAAATATTGGACAAAAAACTCATCCTGGCTTCCAAGTCGCCCCGGCGGAACCAGTTGTTGCAGCAGGCCGGGTTTCGGTTTGAGATAAAAACCAAGGAGGTGGAGGAGGATTTTCCGGCGGAAATGCCTGCCGACGAGGTGGCTCCGTACCTCGCCGAAAAGAAAGCCATGGCCTGCGCCGATTTTTTGATGGCAGATGACGAAGTGTTGGTTTCCGCCGATTCGGTGGTGATTCTGGATGAAAAAATCTACGGCAAACCTGTTGATTATCAAGATGCTGTGCGGATTCTGTCGGAATTGTCGGGCAGGGTTCACCAGGTCATCACGGGTGTCTGCCTGCTCTCCCGGACGAAAAAACGGGTCTTCGCCGACGTGGCGCATGTGCATTTCCAGCCGCTTTCCGCAGCCGAAATCATCTACTACATCGACCACTACCAACCCTGCGACA
>JACRAN010000330.1 GCA_016234735.1 Bacteroidota bacterium
CCACCCTCTCGCCGGAGGCGCAGTTGGAGCGCTGGTACCGGGGCATCGAACTGGCGCAGGAGGAGTGCCTGCGTCATGGGGTCACGTCTTTTCAGGACGCTGGTTCCAGTTTCGGGGAAATTGACCGCTACAAAAAAATGGCCGGGGAAGGCAAGCTGCGTCTGCGCCTCTGGGCCATGGTGCGCCATTCCTCCGAAAAACTGCGGGGCCATCTCGACGGCTTCCCCATCATCGACGCGGGCGACCGCCACTTCACCTGCCGGGCCATCAAGACCGAACTGGACGGGGCGCTCGGCTCCTACGGTGCCTGGCTGCTCGCCCCCTACAACGACAAGCCCGGCTTCACCGGCCAAAACACCACCCCCATCGAGGAGGTCAAAGCCATCGCCCAACTTGCCCTCGAACACAACATGCAACTCTGCGTCCACACCATCGGCGACCGTGCCAACCGGGAACTGCTGAACCTCATCGAGGAGCAAACTGCCTCAAATCCGAAATCCGATCCCGATAGCTATCGGGACCGAAATCCGAAATCGCTCCGTTGGCGCAGCGAACATGCACAACATATTGACCCTCAGGACATTCCACGCTTCGCAAAGCTCGGCGTGATAGCCGCCATGCAGGGCATCCACTGTACCAGCGATGCGCCGTTTGTGGTGAAACGCCTCGGCGAAGAGCGCGCCCGCACCGGCGCTTACGCCTGGCACAGCCTGCTCGAAGCCGGTGCCGTCGTGAGCAACGGCACCGACGTGCCAGTGGAAGATGTGTCGCCCATCGAGTGCTTCTACGCCAGTGTGACCCGCAAGCGCCACCAGGCCAGCTACACCGGCCTCGAACTTTTCCCCGGACAAAAAATGACGCGGGCACAGGCCATCCACAGTTACACGGCGGCTTGTGCCTACGCTGCTTTTGAAGAGGAATGGAAGGGTACACTCACTCCCGGCAAAGTGGCCGACATCGTGGTGCTGTCCAACGACCTGCTCACCTGCCCCGACGAGGAGATTTTGAAAACGAAAGTGGTGATGACGATGGTCGGCGGGAAGGTGGTGTTTGAGGAAAAGTGATTTCTTCAAAAAATAATCCTGTGGGCGAACCTTGCCAGCAGCATTACAAGTGATTGGCTGTAGGGTCTTGGCATGGTAGGAGTGCTTGTCGAGCCAAATTTCAGACCCTGTTGCTATGCGAGGACATGGCTGTTTTGAAATAAAAAAAACCCTCATAACTGCAACAGTTACAAGGGTTTAAGTTTTAAGTGGCGGAGGCAGGACTTGAACCTGCGACCTTTGGGTTATGAGCCCAACGAGCTACCAACTGCTCCACTCCGCGATATTATTTCTTGGCAACCACTTTTGTTTGCCAAAGCGGGGGCAAAGATAGGCGCACATTTTGACCTGTCAAACCTTTTTGAAAATATTTTCTATTGCCTGTTTTTTTGAGGCTCATTTCCGGCATATAACTTCAGGGAAAGGCTGCGCCCGGAACAAGAAAATGAAATCTATCCTTGTAATTGGCCTCGATTTATTCTTCCTTTGCTGGCGTTCATTCAGTGCTTTTTTTGCAGGCAAGTCAAATTTATGGACGATTTATCGCTATTGCTGTCATCGGTTTTGGTTGCCGCAGCCGGAGTTTTTATACTTCTCCTCCTCCCCTCGAAGACAAGGGCCGCCGCAAATTTCCTTTTTGTACTCCTCATTGCATCACTGACTTCTGTCCCTGCCTTGCATGCCCTTTCCGGCAGCCCGTTGGATGCCAAGTTGTTAGGGACGCCTTTTTTCGGGGAAATCCCGTTGCGAATGGATGCGCTGTCAGCCTGGTTCGTGCTCATCATCAATTTCACCTGCGTCAATGGGGCGCTGTACGGCATTGGCTACATGAAAACCTACCGGGAGCAGAAGTCAAACCTGGCGCTGCACTGGTCCATGTTCCTGCTTTTCCAGGCGTCCATGCTCTGGGTGTGCATGTTGCAGCATGGGCTGGCGTTCCTCATTGCCTGGGAGCTGATGTCACTATCCTCGCTGCTGCTGGTCATGTTCGAGCACCAGAAAAAGGAGACCCTCAAAGCAGGCATGAACTATATGGTGCAGATGCACGTGGGCGTGGTACTGCTCACTGCGGCGTTCATTTGGGTTTATGTTTCAAAAGGCAGCTTCGACTTCGGGGCAATCGGCAGTTTCTTCAAAGAAAACACAAACGCCTGGCTGTTCCTGCTGTTTTTCGGCGGCTTCGGCATCAAGGCGGGGTTCATCCCGCTGCACTCGTGGCTGCCCCATGCGCACCCGGCAGCGCCCTCGCACGTGTCGGGCGTCATGTCGGGCGTGATTGTCAAAATGGGCATTTACGGCATCCTGCGGGTGGCGCTGATGCTTGAAAACGACTGGTTGCGCATCGGCGCCTCGCTGCTCGTGCTGTCCGTGGCGACGGGCCTGTACGGCATCCTGAACGCCGCCATGCGCCGTGATTTTAAAATGATGCTGGCGTATTGCACCATCGAAAACATCGGCATCATCGGCGCAGGCACCGGGCTGTTCCTCATCGGAAAAGGCACGGACAACCCGACACTCTCCACGATTGGACTGGCTGCCGCCCTGCTCCACACCCTCAACCATTCGCTCTACAAATCGCTGCTGTTTTTCTCCGCCGGGTCGGTTTATCAACAGACGCACACCCGGGACATGGAAAAGCTCGGCGGGCTGATTCGCAAGATGCCCCAAACGGCATTTTTCTTTTTGATGGGTGCATTGGCTATCGGTGGGCTACCGCCGCTGAACGGCTTCGTCTCGGAATTTCTCCTGTACTTTGGGTTCCTTGCTGGCTTGAAAACCTCCAGTTTTTACCTCTCGACGCTGATGATGCTATCGCTGGCAGGCTTGGCGGTCATCGGGGGGATTTCGCTGCTGGCTTTCACGAAAAGTTTCGGCGTCATCTTTCTCGGCAATCCCCGTCAGCCCTTTCCGCATGAGCCAACGGAAGTACCGCTGGTGATGCGGCTGCCACAGTTCCTCATCGTGGCGGTGATGCTTTCCGTTGGTTTGTTCCCCCAGTTTTACTTAGACTTGGCAATGAACGTTGCCGGGCTTTCCGGGCTGGCGACCGAAGCGCCGGCGCTTGTTTCCCTGAAGTCGGCCATGGCCAATGCCGGAAGATATTCCATGGTCTTCCTCGTGCTGCTGCTGCCGGTTTTTTTCATCCGGAATGTCAACATGGTGAACCGCCCATCGGCCATCACCACCACCTGGGGTTGTGGTTATCCCGATAGCCATCGGGACTTCCCGAACAGCCGGATGCAATACACCGGGAAATCGTTCTCGAAGACGCTGGGCAAGTTGCTCGGCTTCCTTGTCGGTGAAAAAAAGCAGTACGAGGAGATTTCGCCGACGGAAATTTTCCCGAAGGAGCGGTCGTATGTTTCCCACTACGCCGATTTTTTTGAAAAAAGCGTGATTGAAAAATTGACGAAACCCCTGCTCAAGGGCATGAACTATTTCGAGTTCATCCAAAATGGCAGGATACAATACTATGTGCTGTACGGGGTGTTTTTCATACTGCTCCTGTTTTTGGGAACGGTACTGAATTGGATTTGAGGATTTTCTGAACACGGATTGAACGGATTGGACGGATTGGAACGGATTCAATCCGCCGTTATCCGTTCAATCCGTTCAATCCGTGTTCCAAAAAGTAATGTTGACCCTACTTCTGGCATATCTGGCAATCCTGGCAGCGGCGTTGCTGTCGGTTCCCTTCCTCCAAGTGAGGGCGAAGGGGCTGGCCACCGTTGCCACCGTGATAAGCTGCGCCCTCCTCAGCGGCTACTTTGCCGGGAGCGCCCTCGCCGGGAACGAACTGGAACTGACCCTGCCCGGTACGCTCGTCACTGGCGAAATCCCCGTCCGCATTGACGCACTCTCAGCCTGGTTCATTTTGGTGATAAATTTCACCATGATAACCGGGGCGCTCTACGGCTTGCAGTACATGAAAGCCTACCGGGAACAATCGGCGAACCTCTCGCTCCACTGCACCGCCTACCTGCTGGTGCAGGCCATGCTGACCATCATTTGCGCCGTGCAAAACTCGCTCGTGTTCCTTTTTGCCTGGGAAATCATGGCGGTATCGGCGTTCCTGCTGGTCATTTTTGAGCACCAAAAACCGGAGACGCTCAAGGCGGGCATCAACTACCTCATCCAGTCGCACGTCAGCATCGTGCTGCTCACGGTCGGCTTCATCTGGGTCGCCTACCGCATGGATTCTTACGATTTTCAAGCCATCGGGGAGTTCTCGGCCACATTCGGAGGGGCAAACAGCTTCGTGCTGTTCCTCGTCTTTTTTATGGGGTTTGCGCTGAAAGCGGGCTTCGTGCCGTTCCACACCTGGCTGCCCTACGCCCACCCGGCGGCGCCCTCGCACGTGTCGGGCATCATGTCGGGGGTGCTCATCAAAATCGGCATCTACGGCATCCTGCGCATGATTTTGCTGGTGAAAACGGACTTCACGCTGCTCGGCTATTTCATCCTTTTCGTGGCGGTGGTGTCGGGCGTGTACGGGGTGATGCTCGCCATTTTGCAGCACAACCTGAAAAAACTGCTGGCCTACCACAGCATCGAAAACATCGGCATCATCGGTATCGGCATCGGCCTGGGCACCATTGGCATCGGCATGGACAACCCGATGCTGACCACCCTCGGATTTGCGGGCGCACTGCTGCACACCCTCAACCATTCGCTGTTCAAATCGCTGCTGTTTTTCAGTGCGGGCAACGTCTGGCAGGCGACGCACAGCATGAACATCGAGTCGTTCGGCGGTTTGATAAAAAAAATGCCGCACACCGCCGGGCTGTTCCTCGTGGCGTCGCTCGCCATCTGCGGGCTGCCGCCGTTCAACGGTTTCGTGTCGGAATTCCTGATTTATGCAGGTTTGTACCATGGGCTGGGCGACGGCGGCCCGGCACTGTTGATGGCCATCGTGGCATCGCTGTTCGGGCTGGCGCTCATCGGTGGGCTGGCGCTGCTGTGTTTCACCAAAGCGTTCGGGGTGGTGTTCCTCGGCAGTCCCCGCACCCAATTTCACCACCGCCCAGTGGAAACCGGGACGGTAAGCAGGCTGCTGCCGATGTACGCCATCGTGGCGCTGATGCTTGCCATCGGCTTGTTCCCGGGCTTGTTTTTGGAGGCGCTTTCCGCACCGCTGGCAGTTTTTCAGGCAAAAATGCCCGGTGCTGAAAACGTGGTGGCGCTGCCGGAAAACGTCCACCAGATTGCGGCGAACATCGGCTGGTGCGCTGCGGGATTCCTGGCGCTGGCAGGGCTGGTCTTTTTTATCCAGCAAAAAATGGTGAAACGGATGCCAAGCGCCGTTGCCCCCACCTGGGGCTGCGGCTATGTGGGCGACACTTCCTCGATGCAGTACACCGCCGGTTCGTTCGTGCGGTCGTACCGCAAGCTGGCGGAACCCGTGTTTTCCATCCACAAAAAGAAGCGCCCGGTGGAGGGCATCTTCCCCACCGACGGCTGGCAGGAGACGCACCCCTACGACAAAGTGGAGGCATGGCTGATTGACCTGCCCCTGAAAAAGCTGAAAAATTTCATCGGGAAATTCCAGTTTTTGCAGAACGGCAACCCGCAGTTTTACGTGCTGTACGGGGTGGTGTTCATCACGTTGGTGATTGTGCTGCCGCTGGTGGTCGGGGCGGTGGGGCGGTTGTTGGCGTTTTTGGGGCAGATTTGAATGGAGGGGACGTTTGCAAATACAAAGAGGGATTTACGAATTCAACATAAAAAATCATGGCGAGATTAGGCAACGGAGACAAAAATTTCGCTCAAATCGTAACCGAAATTAAAACTGGGCAAGTAAAAATCCCACAGTTTCAAAGAAGGTTTGCTTGGGATGTCAAAGCATCTGAGGTGGCCTAATTTAGCTGCCCACCACCTACTGAACAAACATCCTTTCCAGCACATTCCCGACAAAGTAGGCCAGCACGGCGGCTCCGCCACCCAGGCCGAACGTCTCCAAAGCACCCCGCCAGAGCGGGCGCTCTCCAATGTAGCTTTTCAGCAGGCCGATGCCCAGGAATGCAAGCCCGGTGAGCACACCCGACACCAGGAACAGGTCGTGCTGAACGCGGGCGAAACAGTCCGCTAAGTAAACAACCAACGGAACCAGGCCGACTGTTAGGAAGGCCAAGAAGGTAACGACAGCCTTTGAAAGTGGGGAGCGGTTTCCGGAGGTCAGGTTCAGTTCATCCTTCATCATGGTGTCCACCCATACGTCCTTGTCAGCGGTAATGGCCTCTACGACGGTCTCCAACGACCGTCCGCTCAAGCCTTTTTTGATGAAGATCTGCCGGATTTCCTCTCGTCCCTCCTCCGGGTTATAGTTCACTTCGAGGTATTCCAGGCGTTTGTATTTTTCGTAGGTGTGATTTTCAGAATTATGGGCGAGGTAGCTGCCGACGCTCATCGAGAAGCCGTCGGCAATGAGGTTGGCGAAGCCAAGGATGATGACCACGGAACTGTCGAGGCCTGCGCCTGCCGCACCTGCCACGACGGCAAACGTGGTGACGCTGCCATCCATTCCGCCATAGACAAACTCGGCAAGGTAGTCTTGTAGTTTCATAATTCAGAAGGTGAGAAAAGTGAGCGGGTGAGAGAAGTGTGAGAGGTGAGCGGTGAGAGAAGTGAGGGATTCCTCACGCTCTCACCGCTC
>JACRAN010000036.1 GCA_016234735.1 Bacteroidota bacterium
GGAATGTTGGTTCCCGATACAGCTTATCAAAAAGCACATAGGCTAAATCAACGTGTGACAGGTGTCAGAGTAGAAATGAATAAGTATTGTATCGCAGAAGTATCCAACTTCAATAAGCTAATTGCTGTTTCAAATAGCACGTCAATTCCCGTATATGAACTCTCTGCATCAAGTCTTAGAGAAGGCCAACTAAATACTTATCAATGGTTTAAGAGGCTTTTTGATTTGATTGCAGACAAAATTATTCTACTTACAAATGAACCATAAACCGATTAATCAATTCCAAAGAAACATTGATAGCGTAAAGGTTTTGGATGCTATATATGCATACTTAAATCCAAAGGTAACGTCTTTTGATTTATCAGAGATTTTAAGAGCAGAGTATGTTTTGATTGTTAGCGCTTTTGATTGTTATGTTCATGATATTGTAAGAGAAGGCATGATAGAAATATTTGAAGGAGCAAAATCAGCAAACGATAAATTTAATGATTTTGCAATTCCTTTCAAGATTGTGAATCAACTCTTGTCAACAAATGACTCAAATACAAGAAAACAAATTATTGATATTGCGATTAAAGAGGTGACTTCAAAAGATACCTATCAAGCACCAGCAAAGATAGAGAACGCACTAGGGTTAATAGCAGTAAAAAATATTTGGAGTTTGATAGTAAAAGAACTACCAGAATACAGCAGTGCCAAAGAAATAAGAGATACTCTAAACATTATAGTAAATCGGAGAAATAAAATTGCTCACGAGGCAGATATAGACCGAGCAACTGGACAAAAAAAGGCTATAAACACTGAAGATATAACAGATGCTTTGAAATTTATTGAAAAAATTGTGTTTGTCATGGATGTTATAGTTAAAAAAATCTGATAACAATGGCTTGCTGTTCATTCCACCGAACTGCCAACGCTCAAATCAAAGTCACGACGGCACGGCAACAAGCCAACTGTTAAATAAGAAACTCACACCAACTCCATCTCAATCTGCCGCTTCGCTAAGTTGGTTTCCAGTATCCTGACCTTCACAAGGTCGCCCATTTTCAGCATGGTGCCGGAGCGCAGGCCCTTGGCCCGCAGGCGGCCTTCTTCGACGTTGAAAGGCTCGCTCAGCCTGTCGAAACCGACCATGCCTTCGCACTTGCTGTCGGCCAATTCCACGAAGAAGCCCCGGTCGATGATGCCGGAGATATAGCCCTCAAACTCCTCGCCGACGTGTTTCTGCATGAACTCCACCTGCTTGTACTTGATGCTTTCCCGCTCGGCTTCCATCGCCTTGCGCTCCTGTAGGGAGATGTGCTTGCACTGCTCTTGCAGTTTGTCCTTGTCGTAGCGGACGGCGTTTTCACCCAAGTTTGCGAACAGTATTCGGTGCGCCAGCACGTCGGAGTAGCGGCGGATGGGCGAGGTGAAATGCGAGTAAAAATCGAAGGCCAGGCCGTAGTGCCCGATATTCTGCGTGGAGTATTCCGCCTTGGCCATCGTGCGGATGGCGAGGGGTTGCAGGAGTTTGAAGGCCGGGTCTTTTTCGGCTTGCTGCGCCAGCAGGTTGAACGACCGGGCGATTTCCTGCGGGGTGTTGATGCGCATCTGCAAGCCCAGTTCCTTCGCAAACAGCGCCAGTTCCTTCACCTTATCGGGGTTCGGGTAGTCGTGGATGCGATAGACGAATGGGATTTCCGCCTGATTTTCGGCTTTTTTGTTGATGAAAATAGCGACTTCCTTGTTGGCCAGCAGCATGAAGTCTTCGATGAGCATGTGCGCATCCTTCCGCTCCTTCACAAACAGTTCTACCGGCACGCCATTGGCATCGAGGCGGAAGCGGACTTCCTCGGTCTCGAAGTCGATGGCCCCGTTTTTGAAGCGGTCGGCCTTCAGTTTTTTGGCCATGCGATTGAGGTCGAGCAGTTCCTTGGCGAAGTCGCCCGTGCCGCCTTCCAGCACTTCCTGCGCTTTTTCGTACGAAAAGCGGTGGTTGGAGTGGATGATGGTTTTGCCGAACCAGCGGCTCACCACTTGGTCGTTTCCATCGAATTCAAACACGGCGGAGAAGGTCAGTTTGTCCTCCTTGGGGCGCAGTGAGCAGAGGTCGTTGGAGAGGCGCTCCGGCAGCATCGGCAGCACCCGGTCCACGAGGTAAACCGAGGTGGAGCGCTGGTACGCCTCCTTGTCGAGGGTGGTACCCGACTTCACGTAGTGCGTCACATCGGCAATGTGTACACCCACTTCGCAGTGGCCGTTTTCGAGGTAGCGGATGGAGAGCGCATCGTCGAAATCCTTGGCATCTTCGGGGTCGATGGTGAAGGTCGTAATCTTCCGAAAGTCCCGCCGTTGCTGGATTTCCTGCGGGGAAATGACTGCCGGGATGGCTTCGGATTCAGCCACCACTTCTTTCGGGAATCCGAGGTTGAAACCCTTGTTGATGAGGATGACCTTCATCTCCAGGTCGCTGCCCTCGGCACCCAGCACCGCCGTCACGATGCCCTTGGGGCGCTGCGTTTGGGTCTTGTGCCACTGCGTCACTTTCACCACCACCCGGTCGCCGTCTTCGGCGTTTTGGGTGTCCGCCAAATCCACGAGGATGTCCACCGGCACATCGTTGCGGGACGGTGCGACGAGGGCTTGGTTGCCCCGTAGCCAAATCGTTCCCACGAACGTGTCGCTGGCCCGCTCCACGATGTTCACGACCTCTCCTTCTGGACGGCGGCGGCCCCGTGGGGTCCAGGTGGCCACCTGCACGAGGTCGCCGTGCAGGGCGGTACCCAAGCCTTTGGCCGACACGAAAATGTCTTCTTCATGGCCCTCACATTCGATGTAGGCGGTGCCGGAGCGGGTCACATCGACGTAGCCTTCGAGCAGTTTTTTCGGGCCGAAGGACGGGGCGCTGTGCTTGAGTTTGAATTTGTAATCACCGAGGGCGGTCAGATGGCGGGCTTCGCTGAGTTGTACCATCGCATGTACGACGGCATCCTTGCTGTTCTCGACGCCAAGTTTTTTGGCGACTTGCTTGGGGTTGAACTGTTTCCGGGGATTGTCTTTGAAAAACTTCAAAATCTCCCGTTGAAGCTCACCGGCGGTGAGTTTCGTTTCTTTGCTTTTAGGTTTTTTCCTAATCATGTCGTTGATAAAAAAATAATTGTTCCGGAAGTGCCGGAATGAATCCGGGTCGGTGTTTTAATCGGCACTTTTCCGTGATGTAAAGTAAATGATTTTTTCAAAAGGCAGGCTGTGAACAAGGCAGGCTTGGTTTTGAGTCATACATTTTCGCAGTGAAAACGCCTGAGCGCCCAAAAAGTTCCCGCCATTTTTAAAATGAAAACTATCCAAACTTGAATACTTTTGACCTGCGCACTTCAACCGGACACCATGAAAAAACGCCTGTACGTCGCCGCCACCAACCAGCATGTCGGCAAAACCACCTGCACCCTCGGCCTCGTCGAAGCCTTCCGGCAGGCGGGCAACCGGGTGGGTTACTGCAAACCCATCGGGCAGGAGGCCGTTGACCTCGAAAACTTGCAAGTGGACAAGGATGCCCTGCTTTTTTCCACCATGATGCACTTCGATCTGGTGGCCAAAATTCACAGCCCCGTGATACTGGGCAAAGGTGCCACGCAGGCTTTCCTCGATGACCCCACCAGCTTTCCGTACCGGCAAGACATCGAATTTGCCGCCCGTTTTTTGGAGAACGAGTACGAAATGGTCGTGTACGAAGGCACCGGGCACCCCGGCGTGGGCAGCGTGGTCGGCCTGAGCAATCCCGACATCGCCCACTTGCTGGGCGCACCGGCCATCCTCGTGGTGGAGGGCGGCGTAGGCAACACCATCGACCGCCTGAACCTGTGCCTCGCCCTTTTCCGGGAAAAAAAAGTGCCCATCGCAGGCATCATCATCAACAAAGTCATACCGGATAAAATCGAAAAAGTCCGCCACTACGTCGGCCTGAAATTGACCGAGTGGGACATCCCGTTGCTGGGGGTGCTGCCGTATGAAAAAACCCTGCTTTACCCGCTGCTCGACACCATCGGCCTTGCCATCAACGGACAGGTGCTGTACAACCCCGACAACATGAACAATATCGTGGAAAACGTTTTGGCCGCCTCGCTCATGGGCAGCCATAATTTTGAGGAGGAACAAGGCGTGTTGCTCGTGGTGAGCAAAAATCGGCTGAACGAATCGCTCACCGGCATCCAGCGGTTTTGCAAACAAAAAGGCATGGAAAAATCACCCCTTTCCGGTATCATTATCACTGGCGACGGCAAGCAACTGCTCACGATTGACGGTTTTGAACACGAACAGTACGTCAACGACCACCACATTCCCATCATCTCCACCACACTCGACACTTACGGTACTGCGGTGAAAATCAGCCACTTAGAGGTTAAAATCAACGTACACACGCTCGGCAAGGCCCGCCGTGCCATCGAGTTGGTGCGTGACAACCTGGATTTGTCGAAAATCAAATGGTGAGACTGTAGGGGCTATTGGCTATTGGCTGTTGGCTGTTGGCCAACAGCTAACGGCTAAAAGCCAACAGCCATCAACACTTCCCTGATTTCTTCCACAGAAATATCGAGGTGGGAAGCATCGAGGATGCACTCGCCTTTTTTTATCAGCAGGATTTGCGGCGATTCGTGAAACACGTCGAAGCGCCTTGAAATTTCATTGGAAATCTTCCGGTAGGCCAGTAAATCAAGGAAAAACGGCTCGATTTCATCGGAATCAAAATCCCAGTTCGCCTCCAAACGGTGTCTGGCGATGGAACTAACGTTGCAATGTGTGCTGTGTTTGAAAATCAGGCAGGGAACCTGGTGGGAGCGTTCGGAAATGAAGTCTAATTGCTGCGGAGAAGTGACTGCCTGCCAGGTCATCATTGGTTAAAATCAGTGTTGATTACTGGCCACCTTCGGTTTTAAGGCTTTGAAAGTTGCCAGCAATCAACAAAAACACATCAACAACCAATTATTTGATAAGTTGAACGACCGATTTCACGGCCTTGAAATTATTCGGACAGCCGTAGCCTTTGTTGCAGGAGGCGAAGGATGCGGCCAATGCGAAAAAGGCGGCCAGAACTACAAACTGCTTCAGGGTGCTTTTTTTCATCTTGAAATGAATTTGGATATGTGAAAGTTAGTGGGTTTCCGAAAACTTTCCTCTTAACGAGGCGAAGGGAGCGGTTATTTCGGGCTGCCCGGTTATTTTTGCCGTTAAAGTAACGGTTTTACAAGTGGAAGGTTCTGTCAATGCTGGCGAAAACTGTTTTTATTCAAAAAATAGCGCCAATTTTTCTCAGCCCTCTCAAATACGCTGAAAAATGCGGATTCACCTCATAGCGATGGGCGGTGCCGTGATGCACAACCTGGCCCTGGCCCTCCAAAAAAACGGCCACCACGTCACCGGCTCCGACGATGAAATCTACAACCCGGCGAAGGACCGGTTGGCCCGTGCAGGCTTGCTGCCAGCGGTTTTCGGCTGGTTCCCGGAGCGCATCACTGCCGACCTCGACTTTGCCATCCTCGGAATGCACGCCAGGGCCGATAACCCCGAACTGGCGAAGGCGCAGGAACTCGGCATCCCGGTTTTTTCTTTCCCGGAATTCATTTTCCAACACGCCAAAAACAAAAAACGGGTCGTGGTGACAGGCAGCCACGGAAAAACCACCACCACTTCGATGGTCATGCACGTGCTGAAAGCAAACGGCCTGGCCTTCGACTACCTCGTGGGGGCGCAACTCGACGGCTTCGACACGATGGTGCAACTCAGCGATGCGCCCGTCATTGTCATCGAGGGCGACGAGTACCTCTCCTCCTCCATCGACCGCCGACCGAAATTCCTGCACTACCGCCCACACCTGACCATCGTGACCGGCGTGGCCTGGGACCACATCAATGTTTTCCCGACCTACGGGGAGTACCTGCGGCAGTTTGAACTGCTGCTCGAACACCTGGAACCGGGCGGAAAATTGTTCTATTTTGAAAATGATGGGGAGCTTTCGGACATTGTAAACCGCTCAACATCAGATATTTACACCGCATCCTACCGGGAATTGCCACACAGAATCGAAGCCGGCCAGGTTTGGGTGAAAACAGCGGGGCAGGGTGAAATCCCCCTCCGGGTTTTTGGCAACCACAACCTCGCCAACCTCGCTGCCGCCAAGTTGGTTTGCTTAGAATTGGGCATTTCGGAAGCGCAATTCTGGCAGGCAGCACGCACATTCACCGGGGCGGCGAAGCGCCTGCAAACGCTCATCACCGGCACCGGTTTTTCCGCCTGGCTCGACTTCGCCCATGCCCCGTCGAAGGCCAGGGCGACCGTGGAAGCCGTGCGGCAACTGAACCCCGAACGGAGGCTCACCGCCTGCCTCGAACTGCACACGTTCAGCAGCCTGAACAAAAACTTCCTGCCGCAGTACAACGGAACGATGCAAGATGCCGACACTGCCTGCGTTTTTTACAGCCCGCACACGCTCGAAATGAAAAAAATGCCCGCCCTCGAACCCGGTGAAATCCGGCAGGCGTTCGGCAGGGCCGACCTCCATGTTTTCACGGAACGTGCTGATTTAGAGGCATTTCTGAAAGAACAAACCTGGCCCGGTGCCAACCTGCTGCTGATGAGTTCGGGCAATTTTGGTGGCATGGACGTGAAAAGTTTTGTCGAAAGCCTCCGGTGAGCAGTTTTTCAGCTTGAGGTGACGAACTGTGTTTAGACACAGTTCGTCACCTCAATGTTTGCTGAAAAGTTGCAAAAAAAAAGCAATATTTGCTGAAACAACCAGCCGCCAATGAAAGAACACAAACCCGCCGGGTTCAAAAAAATCCTTGTGGCCAACCGGGGCGAAATCGCCATTCGGATTTTCAGGGCGGCTACCGAACTGGGCATCCGAACGGTGGCCGTGTACACCTACGAAGACCGCTTCTCGCTGCACCGCCTCAAGGCCGACGAAGCCTACCAAATCGGGGCGGACAACGACCCGTTGAAGCCCTACCTCCACATCGACGAGCTGCTGCGGGTGGCCAAAAAACACGGCGTGGATGCCATCCATCCCGGCTACGGTTTCCTCTCCGAGAATGTCGAGTTTGCGAGGCGCTGCGCCAAGGCGGGCATCACGTTCGTCGGTCCCCGGCCCTCGGTGATGGAGGCGCTCGGCGACAAAGTGAAGGCCAAGCAGGTGGCCGAAAAAGCGGGCGTACCGATGATTCCGGGCGGTTCCGACTTCGGGTCGATAGAGGAGGTGGCGGTCTGGGCGAAAAAAATCGGCTACCCGGTCATCCTGAAAGCGGCGGCGGGCGGCGGCGGGCGGGGGATGCGGGTCTGCCGTTCGGAGGAAGAGTTGCTGAAAAACTATCCCGAAGCCCGCAAGGAAGCCCTGAACGCCTTCGGCGACGACACGGTTTTTTTGGAAAAATTCATCGAAAACCCCAAACACATCGAAGTGCAAATCCTGGGCGACAACGCCGGGAAAATCGTCCACCTCTTCGAGCGGGACTGCTCGGTGCAGCGCCGTTTTCAGAAGGTGGTGGAAATCGCACCTTCCCTCAACCTCGGCCAGGAAACCCGCAACCGGCTCTACGATTACGCCCTGAAAATCGCCCGTTCGGTGCGCTACAACAACGCCGGGACGGTCGAGTTCCTCGTGGACAACTCTGAAAACGTGTTTTTCATCGAGGTCAACCCCCGCATCCAGGTGGAGCACACCGTGACCGAGGAAGTGACCGGCATCGACATCGTGCGCTCGCAGATTTTGATTGCCGAAGGCTACCGGCTGGGCGATGCGAAGCTCCGGATCGGCAGGCAGAAGGACGTGGAATGCCACGGCTTCGCCATCCAGTGCCGCATCACAACGGAGAAGCCTGCGGAAAATTTTCAGCCGGACTACGGCACCATCATCGCCTACCGCAGCCCGGCGGGGTTCGGCATCCGGCTGGACGGCGGCAATGCTTACGCGGGGTCGAAGATTTCTCCCTACTTCGACAGCCTGCTGGTGAAAGTGACCTCGTGGGGGCGCACGTTCGAGGGGGCCTGCGAACGGCTGTTCCGGGCGCTGCTCGAATTCCGGGTGCGTGGCGTGGAGACGAACATGGGTTTCCTCGAAAACCTGGTGAAAAATGCCGATTTCAAAGCGGGCAAGGCCACCGTCAATTTCATTGCGGAGCACCCCGAACTGCTCGTGATGCCGCAGCGCAAGGACCGGGGCACGAAGATTCTGCGGTACCTGGCCGAGGTCATCGTGAACGGCAACCCCGACGTACCGTTTTTTGACAAAGGAAAAAAAATCAGAAAACCTGTGGTGCCGGAGGTGGTTTTGGGCAAAAACGGCGACCCGAAGCTGAAC
>JACRAN010000331.1 GCA_016234735.1 Bacteroidota bacterium
CAAAACGAGCCAGATGCTCAAGCATTTCGCCCGCTGGATTTTTGAAAACACCAGCGAAAACCTGCTGCTGCTGGCGTACACCAATCGGGCGGTGGACGAAATTTGCGAAGCGCTCAACGGCCTTGGAGCGGAGGTGAAGGAGGCGTACCTGCGCATCGGCTCCCGATATTCGACCGGACAACAGTTTGAAAACCAGCTACTTGCGAACAAAATCGAGAAGGTGACGACCCGCAAGGAACTGCGGGAAGTGCTGGAACGCCACCGGATTTTTGTGAGTACGCTCGCCTCGCTCTCGAACAACCTGGAGTTGTTGAAATTGAAAAAATTCCGCCGGGTAGTCATCGACGAAGCATCGCAGATTCTGGAACCGGGGCTGGTGGGGCTGCTGCCGCAGTTCGAGCAATTCGTGCTCATCGGCGACCACAAGCAACTGCCCGCCGTGGTGGTGCAGCCGCCCGAAGCCTCCGCCGTGGGGGACGAAAAACTGCACGGCATCGGCCTGCACAACCTACGCAACTCGCTGTTCGAGCGGCTGTACCGCCGCTGCATGGAGCAGGGCTGGGCGTGGGCCTACGACCACCTGAGCCACCAGGGGCGGATGCACGAGGACATCATGCGCTTCCCTGGCGAACATTTTTACGAAGGAAAACTGCGCATCCTGCCGGAAGGCATTTCACAAAAACAAACTGCTGCACTGCCTGCACAACTGCCTGATTTTCCCACAGATTGGGAGAGAATTGTGTCCAGCCGACGGCTTGCATTTCTCTCCACGCCCGTCGATTGGCGGAGCGCTTCCCGCAAAACCAACCGCCACGAGGCCGAGTTGCTGGCGCAATTGGTCAAATTTTTTCAAAACCAAGCCGCTGTCGTGCTTGCCGAGGCATCACCCCACGGGGGCAAGCCAATCGTCAATCGTCAATCGTCAATCGTCAATCAAACCACCATCGGCATCATCACGCCGTACCGGGCACAAATCGCTCAAATTCAGGAAGTTATGCTGCGGGAAGGCATTGACTGCGCCCACCTGACCATTGATACGGTGGAGCGCTACCAGGGTGGTGCGAGGGACGTGATTTTGATTTCACTCTGCACCAATGCTGCTTCGCAGATGGAGACACTCGTGTCGCTCTCCGAGGAGGGCGTTGACCGCAAACTGAACGTGGCGCTCACACGGGCGAGGGAACAGGTGGTGGTGCTGGGCAACGAGGAACTGCTTTCGCAAAACGAGGTGTACCGGAAGCTCATCGAATTTTGCAAGTAATTGGGAAGGGGGAATTGGGATGCCAATTCCCCCTTCCCAATTACAAATATCCTTCAGGGGTTCAGTCCCTGCAAGGCATTTTTCAAGAAAAACGGTGCATGATTTACGGCCTCACAAACAGGAAATTCCCATCCGCATCGAAGCCCAAGATTTTGCGGCCTTCGGGCGTGAAGATGCCAACGACTATCATGCCGTTGTTTTTTTGAAATGCCACTTTGATTTCGGCACCAGCGAAATTGTCCGCAATGTAGGTGGTGATGGTCTCCGGCAAAGTGGCCACATCGATGGGTGTGCCGAGCGGTCGGCACTGATAGAACAGCACAGTGGCTTCGATGAACCGGCCATTTTCGTTGAAAATAAGAATGTAGCCGGGGTCATTGATTTTGATGAAATAGGTGCCGCTCGTCAACTGTTTGGCGCGCTGGATAACCGCACCGGGGTAGTTTTCCGCCACGTAGTTCGTGATGGCGGCGGGCAACTGTGCTGGTCGGACGGCTTCTCCACGGCCACACGGGCCATCATCGGCAGCACGGCGGCGGTTGGGCCGCAGGATGCGGCCACGCGGGTCGCAGTAAATCCTGTTTGCATCGCCCATCACCAACTCGTAACCCTTGTCGGTCACGAGGTAGGCTTCTTCCACGTAGCTTTCAAAGTAATTTTCATCGATGTAAGTAGCAGTAGTGGCTGGGAGCGACGCAGTGGCAACCACGGTTTTGTCGGAGGCCGAAGCGATTTGCTGCACCAGTTCGTCATCGGAAACCTGCGAATCTTTCTGGCAGGAATTGAGGACAGCAAAAAAGCCGACGGCGGAAAGGAGAAGTAATTTTTTCATGAGCCGGTTATTTACGAAAGTGAAAAATGGCGTTGCAATTTTGCTCCGCAAATTCGGAAAAAAATGGCACTTGCGCTATTTTTTCATCCGGTCCACCCCTGATTTTGCCCCTTCAAAATCAGGGTTTATCCGCAGCACATTTTGATAGTCGGCCAGCGCCTGTGCCTTGTCGCCCTTCATTTCAGCGGCCAGGCCCCGATGGTAGTATGCTTCGGCGAAAGCCGGGGCGAATTTCACTGCCAGGTCGAAGCTGTTGTAAGCCTGCTGCACCGAGTCCATGTCGAGGTAAATCAGGCCCAGATTGTAGTACCCATCGGCGTACTGGGGGTCGATGGTGTTGATTTTTTTGTAGAGCCGGATAGCGCCTTTCAGGTCATTTTTTTTGTTGGAAAGAAAATAAGCCTTAGCGTGCAAGGCATCCACGTTGGTGGAATCGGCCCGGAGGGCGTTGTCGAAATATTTTTCGGCCAGCGGCGAGTTCTTGTCGGAAAGCAGGTTGGCGAGCTTCACCCAGGCATCCACCAGGCCGGGGTCGTTTTCCACTGCCGACTGGTAGGCCGTGATGGCCTGGTCCGTTTTGCCCATGTCGGAGAACACGTTTCCGAACATGAAAAACATCTCCGCATTCAGCGGGTCGATGACCCGGATGCGCTCCAAGGTGAACAGCGCATCGTTGTGGTTCTTCAGGATGAGTTGAAATTCGGCGAGCTTCAGCAGCGTAGGCACCCGCTTGGGGAACAGGTTCCCGGCTCGTTCCATCACGCCCAAACCCTGCCGGGATTTGTAGTAATCCATGTACATGTCCGCCAAAATATGGAAGTATTCGGCCTTCGAAGAGTCGAGTTGGATGGCTTTTTCGAGGTCGGCAATGCCCTCGTCGAAGTTTTCGTTTTCGTACCAAAGCGCCCCGCGAGTGGCGTACAGGCTGGCGTTGGTGGGGTTGCCTTCGATTTGCTTCGACATGCTCTCGATTTGCGGGGTGCCGAAGCCAGTGGTCGGCACAACTTTTTCGGCGTTTTCATTCGTGCCGTTTTTGCAGGCGGAAAAAACCGCCAGCAGGAGAAAGCTGCACAGCAGCCGATGATAGTTCCTTGAATTCATAGCGGCAAATTTATGGACGATTGTTAATTGCTGGTAGCTGATTGTTGGTGCAATACTGCATCGCAACAATCAACAACGAACAATCATCAATCTTTTATAGCCTTCGCAAAAAATGCCTCCACCTCGGCCCTCGTCATCGGCTTCAGCGGGCGCACCAGCCGGAAGCCCACGAACGGCGAATCGGGGTTCCACCAGCGGCTTTTAGGAATCTGGGGGTCACGGGCCTGCCACTTGGGTTCCGATTTCCGGCGGGCCGGGCAGCGGCAATCCGAGGCGTTGCTGTCGTAGGAGCCGCCCTTCACGGTGCGGGAGTGGCGCTTGGTCGGCTCCACCCAGGGGTTCACGGCAGGGTCGCCCTGGAGATTTTGCAGGTAGTTTTCGTCGTAAAAATCGAGCGTCCACTCCGCCACGTTGCCGAGCAGGTCGTAAAGGCCCAGCGCATTGGGCTTTTTTTGCGCTACCTCGTGGTATTTTTCAAAACTGTTGTCGTAGAACCAGGCGTAGTCTGCCAACTCTCCTCCACCCAACTGCCAACTGCCCGCTGTCGAACTGCCGAACTGAAAAGAGCAAGCGTACTCCCACTCCGCCTCGGTCGGCAGGCGGTAGAAGTTCCCCGTTTTTTCGTAGAGCCACTGGCAGTAGCGAAGCGCCGCCTGCTGCGTCATGCTCACCGCCGGGAAGCCCGACTTGCCCATGCCGTAGGTGTAGTCGATGTACTGCGGCGTGGGGCGGCTGATGGCATCGGCGGAGTAGGTCTGCGCCGGGTGCGCCGTGGAATCCGTGTCGTATTGTTTTTGGTAAAAAATGATGAACTCGCCATAGCCCACCTCGGTGGTGCCCATCCAGAAACTGTCGAGCTTGACCTGGCGTTGTGGCTGTTCGTTGGTGGTACCGTCCGCACTGCCCATCGTGAAAGTGCCGCTGGGCACGAGCGCCAGGTTGAAGCTGACCTTCGAGCCGGGGATGGTCTGGGTGAGGGTGGCTTGAGCAGAAGATTTCTCACGAAGAAACAATGCTAACGTGCTGATGGAAAGGATTTTAAAAAAGCTGTTCATGCCTGTTTTTTGAAAAAATAGAAACCGGATTCAAAAATAGGGAAAGTTTGAGTGCAAGCTCAAAGTAGTCTTCGGCTTTCTACAATTCATCCCCCGCATTCCACAATTCATCGGAAACCTTTCGCCCGGCACGACGCAACAGCCCATTTTTGCGCCATCAAATTTTTCATCAAAAAATTGCATCATGAAAACCACCCGACAGGCAACCATCACACTCGCCCTGCTGCTCACCGCAGCTTGGGGCTTCGCCCAAAACCCAACCCAAACCATCCGGGGCAGCGTCCTTGACCAGCAATCGGAGGTGCCGCTCATCGGCGTCACCATCGAACTGCTCGATGCGCCCGAAGCCACGGGCACGGTGACGGAGCCAGACGGCTCGTTCTCGCTGCCCAACGTGCCGGTTGGCAGGCAGACGCTGCGCTTCAGCTACATCGGCTACGAGGGCGTGACCATCCCGAACGTGGTCGTCACCGCAGGCAAGGAAGTTTTTCTGGAGGTAAAAATGGCCGAATCGTACGTGCAACTCCACGTAGTGGTCGTGACCGCCCAAGTGGACAAAGACAAGGCTGGCAACGAACTGGCCACCGTCAGCGCCCGGCAGTTTTCGCTGGAGGAGGTCACCCGCTACTCCGGTGCCCGCAACGATGCTGCCCGCATGGCCGCCAACTTCGCTGGCGTAAACATCAGCGATGACAGCCGCAACGACATCGTGATTCGGGGCAACTCGCCGACCGGGCTGCTCTGGCGCCTCGAAGGCGTGGCCATCCCCAATCCCAACCATTACTCCACGCTCGGCACCACGGGCGGCCCGGTGAGCGCCCTGAACACCAACCTGCTGAAAAACAGCGACTTCCTCACCTCGGCCTTCCCTGCTGAGTACGGCAACGCCCTCTCCGGCGTGTTCGACATCGCATTGCGGAGCGGCAACAAAGAAAAACACGAGTACACGTTCCAACTGGCGGCCTTCAGCGGCCTGGAGGCTATGGTGGAAGGGCCCATCAACCGGGAGAAGAACAGTTCGTACCTTGTCAGCTACCGCCACTCGTTCGCCGAATTAGCCAACGAGGCGGGGCTGAACATCGGCACAACGGCCACGCCGAAGTACAAGGACCTGTCGTTCAAAGTGGATTTGCCCAAAACCAAATTCGGCAATTTCAGCCTGTTCGGCATCGGTGGCCTGAGTACCATCGACTTCATCGGCAGTGAACTGAACGAGGAAGATTTTTACGGTGAAACCGACCAAAACAGCTACGTGACCTCGCGGGTGGGCATCATCGGTCTGAACCACCGACTGCTGCTCAACGAAACGACCTACCTGCGCACGGCCATCGCCGCCTCCAACTCCGCCAACAACTACAAGGAGGAGCAAGTGCTGCAAGATGAGAGCATCCGCCGCCACTTAGAGGTGGACGATGCCGTGAACCGCTACACGGTTTCCAGTTTTTTGAACAAAAAATTCAATGCCCGGCACACGCTGCGGACGGGCGTAGTGGGCGAAATTTTCAACGTAAAAAACAGTGTGCGTGATCAGGAAACCACCCCCGATTGGGTGACGCTCCAGGATTTTGACGGCAACCTCGGCCTGCTGCAAGCCTACGTGCAGTCGCAGTATCGCCTCAACGAAAAGTTCACGCTGAACTCCGGCCTGCACGGGCAGTACCTGACTTTCAACGAAACTTGGGCGGTGGAGCCTCGCCTTGCCATCAATTTTCACCTCACCAAAAACCAAACCCTGAACCTCGGCTACGGCCTGCACAGCCAGATGCAGCCGCTGCCGATGTACTTCTTGCAAGTGCCGCAGCCCGGTGGCAGTTACCTGCGAACGAACGAAGACCTGGAGTTCACTCGCAGCCATCAACTGGTGCTGGGCTACGACCTGAAGGTAGGCGGCGACTGGCGCATCAAGGCGGAAACCTACTACCAGGCGCTCGGCAACGTGCCCGTGCAAAGCACACCGGGCAGTTTTTCGATGCTGAATGCAGGTGCCGATTTT
This sequence comes from Bacteroidota bacterium, assembly GCA_016234735.1. Classification (GTDB taxonomy): domain Bacteria; phylum Bacteroidota; class Bacteroidia; order Chitinophagales; family Saprospiraceae; genus UBA6168. Next base: position 6,243 of record JACRAN010000331.1, read on the forward strand.
GCCTTCCCGGAAGAGCATTTTCTGGTGAACGAGGGCACTGGCAAAAACTACGGTGCAGAGTTGACGGTCGAGAAGTTTTTCAGCAAGGGCTACTACGTGCTGATGACCGGCTCGTTGTTCGACAGCAAGTACGAGGGCAGCGACGGGGTGGAGCGCAACACGGCGTTCAACAACAAGTACACCTTCAACTTCCTGGCGGGCAAGGAGGTGAAAATCGGCAGGGACAAGCGCAACGCCCTCACGTTTGACACCAAGTTCACGACGGCGGGCGGGCGTTTTTACACGCCGATTGACTTGGCTGCGAGCATCGCAGCGGGCGAGCAAGTGTGGCAGGAAGACAAAGCGTACAGCGAAAGGATTGACCCGTATTTCCGATGGGACGTGAAGTTCGGCTACCGCCTGAACAACAAGAAAAGGAAGCTATCACAGCAGTTTTTTCTCGATTTCCAGAACGTGACGGACCATGAAAACGTGTTCACCTACCGCTTCAACCGCCAGAAAGGTGAAGTCCAACAGGTGAACCAGATTGGGTTCTTCCCGGATGTGTTGTGGAGGGTGCAGTTCTGAGGTATGAGGTTGAAAGATATGAGGTATGCGG
>JACRAN010000332.1 GCA_016234735.1 Bacteroidota bacterium
GCATCGCTGACTTTGTGCCAGCCGAATTTGTAGAGGTGCTGGCCCTCCATCAGGAACGCCTCATCGGTGCGGTCGCCTGCCATTTTCTGGCTGGGGTCGGTGGAACCCCAAAATTTGAACACCATGCCCTTGATGAGCAGGACGAAGAGGTCGTCGTTGGTGCGTTTTTGGGAGGCACTGTCCTGGTTGCGCCGGATGCCGATGAGGTGGATGGTATCGGGCGAAGTGTTCCAGTCCTTGATTTTCAAGGTGTCGCTCTTGCCGGTGTAATTTTCCGAAAATTGCAGTATCGGATTTGTGCTGGCGGCGTAGTGGTCTTTGGCTTTTTGCAACAGGGAAATCCATTTGTTGAACTCCTCCGACCCCGCCTGCGTCGATGCCTGGCCCCATTTGGAGACAAATTCCGGCTTCCCTTGCTTTTCAGCTTTCCATTTTTCGATGAACTTGAAGGTGTTGGCCCCGGCGACGCCATCGGGCGTTCCGATGGACGCATCCCCCTCCACCGTGCGGACGTACTCCTGAAACAGGCGGACGGCAGCCTGGGTGGCATAGCCAAAAACGCCGTCCATCTTTGCCTTCGGCATGAAGCCTGCATCTTTCAGGAACTGCTGCAATTCCCTGACCGTACTGCCGGGCACTTCCTGAAAGGGTTGCCACAGGTTGTCGCCTTCGTCCCGGAAGGCCAGTTTGTTTTGGAGGGCCGGGGCCATGGCAGCATGGTAGATGGACAGGAATTTCTTTTTGTCGGCGGGCGTAGCGCCCTGGTCAACCCTGCCAAGGCGTAGGGTGGTCGTGCTCATTGGTGCTTGTTTAAGTTTTGACACAAATTTTCAGTGCGTCAAATTTGATAAATTTCCTCGTGAAATGAGGGGATTTTGGAAATTTCGCTCCTCCCAAATTCCAATCGTCAATCGTCAGGCGTCAATCGTAAATTGGCTACTGCTTCACGTATTCAAACCTGGCGCTCAGGCAGTCCGGCAATTTCAAAGATGCCGAAACCTCCTCCCGAAAAGCCTCGGTGCTGGTGACGGCATCCACGCCTCCGACAAGCAGGCCGACATCTTGGATCACCAATTTTTTGCCCTCAAACTGGTAGTTGTACACGTAGTAACTGTCCTCGTCGTCGTCGGTCGGTTTTGAATAGAGGAAAGTTTTACCGTCGAGGGCCGTCACCCAACTGTCGAAGCTGCTGCCGTCCAGCATGTAGTTTTCGCCTTCTTCGAGCACTTCGACCTGGTAGGTGTAGTCGTCTTTTTTGCCGACTTCGATTTTCAACAGGTCGGCAGTGTCCACCACAGCTACCCACACGCCGAGCAGGTTTTGGTCAATTGTTTCCGTGCCGGGGTCGCCGAGCGGATAGCTCACCCCCACCGGGCAACCAGTGGTCAACATGGCAATCAAAATGACGGTCGAGAAGAAAAAAACAGGTTGGGCAGAATTTTTCATGAAATAGATTTTTAATAGTTAATCGGTCGGTAATCAATTGTTTGTCGCTATTTTTAAGGAAAAAAAATACTGACAGGAACCGGCTTACGACAGACGTTCGGATTGGAAAACCATGTGTTTCAGGTTTACTTGAAAATGGTCAGGTAGCCATCGTCGATTTCGAAATAGCCCATGCCGGCAGCCTGGTCTTCGATGACCTGCTCGCCGATGAATTGCAGCACGATTTCCCGTTTTTCGAGCGGTAGTTTTGTCTGCGCTACCCAATGTTTCGACGAAGGGATGCCGATGATGGCCAGCGCATTGCCGCCCGCAAACTCCCACCACATGTCGAAGGTGGTATCCTCGTTTTCAAAATAAATCGTGCCGCCCCGTCCGCTGGATTCGTAGCGCAACCGGGCGTTGCCGGCCAGTGCCTTTGTTTTTGATTTGTCAGCAAGCGACTTGCCCCTGGCTTTGGCATTACGCCCCAGCACTTGTTGGATGTTTTTCACAAAATCCATTGGCACATCGAGCCAGACGGCCACTGCTTCCACTTTGTTGCCGGCTTCTAAGTGCTTCCGGGCAAGATCCCGCAGCAGTTCCTTCCGGGTGAAGTCAATCAATTGCGCCCGCCGCTCTTCAAAGTAGGCGGCTGCGATTTTTTCCCCTTCGGCCTCGGCAGCCCTGCGGGCATCCTTCGCCGCCTCCAGTTCTTTCCAAACCAACTCCCGGTCGGCATCGGCGGCGGCTTTGATGGCATCGGCACCAGCCAGGGCATCTTTGTACGCCTTTTCAATCATCTGGGCAAACTGGTCCTGTTTCATGGATTTTGATTTTAGACAGATGTTTTTTGAAGAAAAAAATGCCAGCCGGATTTTTGAACCTGGCTTCATTTGAAATCCGGTTTCAAAATGACCATCAGCAACACCAGCAGCCCGTAGCCCAGCAATGGGATGGCGGGTATCCAGGCCAACGAGGTGGCAAGCGTGATTTTGCCGATGTGGTGGAGGTAAAAACACAGCCCCACCCAACAGCACATCCCGAAGGTGACCAGCGACAACATGCCGTTGCTCGACGAGGATTGCCGCAAGGCATCGGTAATCAAGAAGTAAAGCGCTATGAGGATTGCAAGGCAATCGGCGATGATAGGTAGGAGGAATTTCCAGGTCATGTGCAGTTCATTTTGGCGGATGCTGAAATTTGTTTTCTCTACGCCAAATGTATAAAATCGGCAGGAATGTTCAAGCCTGGTGTTTCATTTTCAATTTCCCCTGCCTGATGTTTCTTGTCGCACCTCGGTGAAAAAACAAGCCCGTCCCGCATTTTTTCAGTAGAAAACCGACAGCGATTGAACCGGATTGCGTTTTTTGCAAAATAATTCAAACATCCGGTTCATCCACTTCCCATGCTACTTGAAAATCTGCACACTGCCCGCCTCCGGTTTCGGCCATTGACACTCGCCGACAGGGCACCGCTCTTAGACTACTTCGCCGACCCGGTCGCCAACGAATTCCTTTTTATCAAAACCGACGTGGAAGCCTTCACCGATGCCTGGCTCAGGCGGCAAACGCACCGCTACGGGAACGACCTCGGTGGCCTCGCCGCCATCGAACTGCTCGGCACCGGCGAGTTCATCGGCCAGTGTGGACTACTGTACCAGTGGGTCGATAGCATCCCCAAATGGGAGGTGGGCTACCATTTTTTCCGCCGCTTCTGGGGCAACGGCTACGCCACCGAAGCTGCCATCGCCTGCCGTGATTTTTGTTTTGAAAATGAAATGGCCGAGACGCTCGTTTCGCTCATCCACCCGCAAAACCTGCGCTCGCAGGCCGTCGCCCAACGCAACAGCATGACGGAGTGGAAACGCACCACCTGGCGGGACCACCCGGTCGTCGTCTATCGGGTGCGGCGGGCGGACTGGGAAAAATTCAGGTATGAGGGATGAGGTACGAGGGATGAATCGGGCACAGATAATTTCATCCCTCGTACCTCATCCCTCATCCCTCAGTTCACTCTCACAATCTTCACCTCC
>JACRAN010000323.1 GCA_016234735.1 Bacteroidota bacterium
ACACGTGCAGCCAAAACGTCGGCAGCGTTGACCTGTCCGTTTCGCCGACAGGCAGCTACACCTACCTTTGGTCAAACGGGGCCACCACGGAAGACCTCGCAAACATTGCCGCAGGCAGTTATGCCGTCACCACGACCTCCACCACGACAGGATGCACGGGAACGGCAAGCGCTACGGTCGCAAACACCACCATCAACTTGTCGGTCACAGGCGTCGTCACCCAGCCAACGGGCGGCCAAAACAACGGGGCCATTGACCTAACTGTTTCGCCAACAGGGACTTACGATTATTTATGGTCAAATGGTGCGACGACTGAGGATGTAACAGGACTTGGCGAGGGAACTTACACGGTGACTGTTTCGGCAGGCGGCAGCTGTACGGCGACTGCCAGTTTTGTGCTCGCCCAAATGGATTGCGATGACTTTACCGCATCCATTGAACTCGACCCTGACCCACCATTTATCTTTTGCTACGATGACCCCATATTCATCACGGCAACTGCAGTGCCAAGCGGCGGAACAGGCCCTTATTCGTATTATTGGGGGGCCGGGCAAACCACTCCGAGCATTACGTTTACAGAAGCCCCTTGGAACGTCACTTACGTGACCATCACAGATGACCTCGGCTGCACGGCTACTGCTTCCGTCCATATTAAGAGCTTTGTGGTGGAGGAGGTGCTCATCGAGTTCGACCCTGTGGCGCTTTGCCAGGGCGATACTTTGGAGCTGTCGGCAAACCTGTACGCCAACGTTCAGTTGCCCAACACGACCTACCTGTGGTCAACCAACGAGACCACCCCCACCATCCTCGTCACCAGCACGGGCACCTACTCCGTGACCGTTGACCTGTCCGACATCGGCTGCGTCGTTTCGGATTCCGTGGACATCACTTTTTCCGCAACCCCCGACCCCGTGCCCATCATTGACGGCCCCACTTTCCTTTGCCCTGGCCAGTCGGCCACGCTTTCCGTCACAAATGGGCCGTTCAACAATTACTTTTGGTGGCCCGGCGGCTCCAACGACCCGACCTTCACCATCACCGACCCCGGCGTTTACAACGTGTACGTCGAAAACGCTGAGGGATGCAGCGGCATAAGCTCGATTGATATTCCGGCGGGCAGCGTCCCACCCGAACTCAACAACCCCGCCCCCATCTGCCCCGGCCAGAGCACGACCGTGGAGGTGACGAACGCCTCCCAGTTCGAGTCGTTCTCGTGGAGCAACAACGGCACAGGCCCCTCCATCACCGTGAGCGCCCCCGGCACCTACACCGTCACCGTCACCGCATCCGGCGGCTGCACGGCCACGGGCAGTGCGGATGTCATTGAAATTAGCTCAAACATGACCATCACCGGAACCGCCACCCCCGTCACCTCCTGCATCGTCCCCAACGGCGCTGTGAACATAACCGTCACGCCAACAGGCACTTACGAGTTTGATTGGTCGAATGGACCAACCACCGAAGACCTCGCAAACATTGCCGCAGGCAGCTACACCGTCACCGTCACCGATGCCGGAGGCTGCACGGCGACCTCCAATTTTGCGGTAGCAAACAACACCTCGCAACCCGCCCTGACGGCAACGCCGACCGCTTCCACCTGCGGGCAAGGCAACGGCGCAGTGGACCTGAGCATTTCGCCGACAGGCAGTTACACCTTCTTTTGGTCGAACGGGGCAACGACCGAGGACCTCACCGGCATCGCAGCCGGTAACTACGCCGTCACGGTCACGGCTGCACCGAGCGGCTGCACCGCCACCGCCAGCACCACCGTGCCCGACAACAGCTTCACCCCCAACATCGCTGGCACCGCCAGCCCCAACACCACCTGCATCGGCAGCAACGGCAGCATCGCCACCACCGTTTCACCTTCAAATACTTACAGTTTCAATTGGTCAAATGGCGAGACTTCGCAAAACATTAGTGGCATCGCCGCAGGCACCTACTCCGTCACCGTCTCGGCGGGCGGCAACTGCACCAACTCGGCCAGTTTTGTCGTGGAGGAGGCCGCCTCGCTGCCCACCCTTTCGGCCACCATCGTCCCGGCCGTCTGCGGCGACCCCATCGGGGAGGTGGACCTGACCGTTTCGCCAGCGGGGAGCTACAGTTTTCTTTGGTCGAACGGTGCTGGCACCGAGGACCTGGCCGACCTACCCCCCGGCAACTACTCGGCCACCGTCACCTCCGTTGCCGACGGCTGCACGGCCACCGGCACCTTCAACGTGCCGAACAACAGTACCAGTTTTGCCCTCAGCGGCACCCCCACGCCCGTCACCAACTGCGGTACACCGAACGGCGAAGTTGACCTAACCGTCTCACCGTCAGGAACTTACACTTTCTTTTGGTCAAACGGGCTAAGTTCGGAAGACCTCACGGGCCTGCCAGCGGGCCAGTACACCGTCACCGTCACGCAGTCGGGCGCCTGCACCGGGGAAGCCTCGTTCCAGGTGGGTTCCCAAGTGGTGCAGCCGTTGCTTTCGCAAAACGCCACCCCCGCCAGTTGCGGCCTGCCGAACGGCGCCGTTGACCTCGGCGTTGCGCCATCAAGCGGCAACACCTTCGCCTGGTCCAATGGGGCATCGAGCGAAGATTTGCAGAACGTCCCATCCGGCACCTACGCCGTGACCGTGACCAGCGCCAACGGCTGCACGGCCACCGCATCGGCCACCGTGCCGGAAAACACCACAACCATCTCGCTCGCTGGCACAACCACCGCCAACACCTCCTGCACTGCCGCCAACGGCGGCATCAACCTGACCGCCTCCCCGTCAGGCAGTTACACTTTCATTTGGTCGAACGGGGCAACGACCGAGGACCTGCAAAACGTCGCTGCGGGCAGCTACGCCGTCACCGTTTCGGCGGGCGGGAACTGCACTTCGACGGCCACCTTCGCCGTGCCGAACAACTCCGGTGCGCCCACCCTCACGCCCGTGGCCAGCCCCGCTTTTTGCGGGTTTGGCAATGGCAACATTGACCTAACCGTTTCACCATCAGGTGTTTACACCTTTGTTTGGTCGAACGGCGCAACGACCGAAGACCTCCAAAACATTGCTCCCGGCAACTATTCGGTCACCGTCACCGGGGCGAACGGGTGCACCACTACCGCCAGTTTGAGCGTACCGAACAACAACACCAATTTTGCCCTAACAGCAACGCCGACGGCGAGCACCTCCTGCGTTTTGGCCAACGGCCAAGTCAACGTAAGCGTCTCGCCATCAGGCGTTTATGGGTTTGTTTGGTCAAACGGGGCAACGAGCGAAGACCTTTCCGGCATCGCCTCCGGCAGCTACACCGTCACCGTCACCGATGCCAGCGGCTGCTCGGACGTGGCGACCGTGACGGTGGGCGGGCCAGTGCAGCCGCAAGTAGCCATCGTTGGGCCAGCCGCCGCTTGTGCGGGCGAAGCGGCCAACCTCGCCGCAGCGCCGGGCTTTGCCAGCTACCTGTGGTCGAACGGGCAAACGGGCAGCAGCATAACCGTTTCACAGCCAGGTGTTTACGCCGTTACCGCCACCGACATGGGCGGCTGCACGGCCACGGCCAACCAGGTTTTTGGCAACCTGCCGCTCCCAGTGTCCGACATCACCGGGCCAGCCTCCATCTGCGGCGGCAGCACCCAGTTCACGGTATCGGGCGGCGTATTTGCCCAAACAAACTGGAGCAACGGCGCAGCGACGCCGAGCATAACCGTTTCACAACCAGGAATTTATAGCGTCACGGTGACCGACGGAAACGGCTGTACCGCCTCGGCTTCCCAAAACCTGCTCATTGGCACGTCGCTGCTTCCGGCCATCGTTTCCGGTGCCGCCGGTTGCAGCGGCACGGCCAGCCTCGATGCCGGGCCCGGCTACGCCAGCTACCTCTGGTCAAATGGCTCCACGGGGCAGAATATTTCAGTGAGTGCCTCCGGCACCTACGCCGTGACGGTGAGCGACGGCAGCGGCTGCACGGGCGAGGATGCCCTCACGGTCAACCTCCCTGCGCCGCCGCAGGTGAGCATCGCTGGGGAAAATTCCATCTGCACGGGCGGCAGCACGGCGCTCTCCGTCCCCAATGTTTTTGCCCAAACAAACTGGAACACTGGCGAAACGACACCGAGCATAACCGTCTCACAACCAGGTGTTTACGGCGTGACCGTCACGGACGCCAACGGCTGCACGGCCACCGACCAACTTGCGCTGTCGGTGGGCGGGGCGCTGTCGCCGGACATTGTTCCCACCCTGACTGACTGCGACGGCACCTCGACGCTGGACGCCGGGGCGGGCTACGCCAGCTACCTCTGGTCGAACGGCTCCACCCTGCCGAGCATCAGCGTTTCGGCCAACGGGGCCTACGCCGTGACGGTCACGGATGCCAGCGGCTGCACGGGTACGGCGGTGGAAAACCTGGTTCTCCCAACGCCGCCGCAGGTGCAGGTCACAGGTGCAGCGAACCTTTGCGAGGGCGACGAAACCGTGCTGGCCGCCCCTGGGAATTTCGTCCAGTACCTTTGGAGCACGGGCGAGACGATGCCCGAAATCACCATCTCGCAGGGTGGCGTTTACTCGGTGACGGTCAGCGACGCCAACGACTGCACGGCCTCCGGTGTGTGGACGGTGACGCAGATGCAGGCCGATTTTGTCATGCTGCAAGCATCTGCCTGCTCGCCGCTGGATACCGGCACGGTGCAGGTTTTGCTTACCAACCAGTTCGGCTGCGACAGCCTCGTGGTGACAGTGACCGTTTTGGCGCAGCCCGTTTTTGCCACCGTCGAGCTTGGAGCATGTGCGGGCGGGAGCGCCGTTTTCAACGGCGTGGCCATCCCGGCGGGCAGCTCGCAGGAGTTTGTTTTTGCTGCCGCAAACGGCTGTGATTCAGTTGTTTCGGTAAATGTGGTTGCGTTCCCGGAGGTCAGCTTCTACCTGGCCGCCACCAAGACCTGCTGGAACGCCGAGGATGGGACCATCGAAGTTTCGATGTTGAGCGGCAAGTCGCCCTACCAGTATTCGCTCGACGGTTCGGCTTTCCAAACGGAGGCATTTTTTGATGGACTGCCCGGTGGCAGCCACTCGGTGGTGGTGGAGGATGCGAACGGCTGCGTTTTTTCCCAGGGCATCAACGTGCCGCAGTCCAACCCGACGCAGGTGCTGGTAGAGGACGTGACGATTTCCTGCGAGGAGGGCACGGCCACGCTGCGCCCGACGGTCGTCACGGACAGCCCCGGCGACCTCGTTTTCAGCTGGCCCGACGGCTCGAACCTGCCGTGGATGCACGTGGGCGAGGCGGGCGTTTACGATGTGGAAATTGACGACGGGTGCGAGATACTGGAGGCCTCCATCACCGCAACCTGGGACGAGGACTACCACGACACCGACTTTTTCTACATCCCCAACAGCTTCTCGCCGAACGGCGACGGCATCAACGACGACTTCAGGGTGTTTCCCGGGCAGAACTTTGAAATGCTGACGTTCGAGTTCAGGGTCTTCGACCGATGGGGCGATGCGATGTTCGCCACCTTCGACCCCGCCGATGGGTGGGACGGCGTTTTCCGGGAAATCGAGCGCCAGCCGGACGTGTACGTGTGGTTCGTGAAGGCGAAGGTACTGGTCTGTGGCGCAAGGGAGGTGGACGTGTTCCGGGAGGGGGGCGTGACGATCATGCGGTAGAATATCAAGTACGCCGGAAAAGATTTTCGGCGTACTTGTCAAGCCACTGCATCCTCCTCAACGGAAGCACCCATCGCCTCGGCAATCTCGATTTCGTCGGCCACTTCGTCCAGTTCCACCCGCAGGTTGTCGATGATGAAATCCTGACGCTCCGGCGTGTTTTTGCCCATGTAGTAGGCCAGGATTTTCTCCAAATCGGCATCGTCTTGCAGGATGACTGGCTCCAGCCGCATGTTTTCGTTGATGAAATCCTTGAATTCGCCCGGCGAGATTTCGCCCAAGCCTTTGAAACGGGTGATTTCGGCTTTGCCCCGCAGCTTGCGGATGGCCTCTTGCTTCTCCGTTTCGCTGTAACAGTAGTACGTCACCCGCTTGTCCCGCACCCGGAACAATGGGGTCTGGAGGATGAACAGGTGGCGGTTGCGCACCAGGTCGGGGAAAAATTGCAGGAAAAAAGTGAGCAGCAACAGGCGGATGTGCATCCCGTCCACGTCGGCATCGGTGGCGATGACGACCTGATTGTAGCGCAGGTCTTCGAGGTCGTTTTCGATGTTGAGGGCGTGTTGGAGCAGGTTCAGTTCCTCGTTTTGGTAAACGATTTTTTTCGTCATGCCGAAGCAGTTGAGCGGCTTGCCCCGCAGGCTGAACACCGCCTGCAACTCCACGTCACGGGCCTTCGTGATGCTGCCGCTCGCCGAGTCGCCCTCGGTGATGAAAACGGTGGTGCCAAACCGCCGGTCCTCGTCGCCTTTTTTCACGGCATCGTTGTAGTGGAGGCGGCAATCCCGCAGCTTTTTGTTGTGGAGGTTGGCCTTTTTGGCCCGCTCGTTCGCCAGTTTTTTGATGCCCGCAATCTCCTTGCGCTCCCGCTCCGACTGCTGGATGCGGCGCAGCAGTTCCTTCGAAATTGCCTCGTTTTTGTGCAGGAAGTTGTCCAGTTCTTTTTCTAAAAAATCGCTGATGAACTTGCGCACCGACGGCCCCTGCGGCCCCATGTCCTGCGAGCCGAGTTTGGTCTTGGTCTGCGACTCGAACACCGGCTCCTCCACCCGTACGCTGATGGCCGCCACGATGGACGAGCGGATGTCCTTCGGGTCGAAGTTTTTGTTGTAAAACTTCCGCACCACGTTCACGATGGCCTCTTTGAAAGCATTCAGGTGAGTGCCGCCCTGCGTCGTGTTTTGGCCGTTCACGAAGGCGTAGTATTGCTCGCCGTAATGGTTTCCGTGCGACATGGCGATTTCGATGTCCTCGCCCGCCAGGTGGATGATGGGGTAGCGCAGCGTCTCGGCCTGCGTCTTGTTCGAGAGCAGGTCGAGCAGGCCGTTTTTGGAGTGGAAAACCTTGCCGTTGTAGTTGATTTTCAGCCCGGCGTTCAGGTAGGCGTAGTTCCAAAGCTGCTGCTCCAGGTACTCGGTGCGGAACCGGTAGTTTTTAAAAATCGAGTCGTCGGGCTTGAACACTACCAGTGTGCCGTTGCCTTCGGCAATTTTTTGCAGCTTGTGGTCTTTGGTGATTTTTCCGGTTTCAAACTCCGCCACTTTCGCCTCACCCTCCCGCACGGCCTGCACCTTGAAGTAGCCGGAGAGGGCGTTCACCGCCTTCGTGCCCACGCCGTTGAGTCCGACGGATTTTTTGAACGCCTTGCTGTCGTACTTGCCGCCCGTGTTGATTTGCGACACGCACTCGATGACTTTGCCGAGCGGAATGCCCCGCCCGAAGTCCCGCACTTCGACCACGCCGTCCTTCACGCTCACGTCGATTTGCTTGCCGTAGCCCATGACGTACTCGTCGATGCAGTTGTCGATGACTTCCTTCACCAGCACGTAGATGCCGTCGTCGGGCGTGGAGCCGTCGCCCAATTTGCCGATGTACATGCCGGGGCGGATGCGGATATGCTCCCGCCAGTCGAGGGATTTGATGTTGTCTTCGGTGTAGGTGACTTGACTTTGGGACATTTTAGGATGCTGATTTTTCTGTTTGAACTTCTTCCTTGATGTTGTGCTTTTTGCGGATTTCTTTCAACTGCTCTTCCACGAGTTTTGGGTTGGTTTCCCATTCTCGTTGAATTTTTTCACGGATGGTTCGCATCATTTTGACGCTGTCGAATGCTTTTTCCTTATTCATCTTCATTGGATTTTAAAATTTCCCTCGGGCTTCGGATTTCAAGCATTGGGTAACCATTTATCAAATTTACAGCATTGAATTTTCTGATTCTATCAAGGTTAACAATGTGCTTGAAGTTCCAGCTTGCCAAGATGTCTACCCGGCTCACCGTGGCAATGGCGATGTGAAGCGCATCTTCGTAAAACTTCATGGTCACCGCTCCAGCATTAATGTACTTGTGAGCTAATTCCTTTGCTTCTTCCGTCAACGCAATATTTTCTTTGTAAACATCCGGAATGGAGCGAAGTACCTCTTGAACCCTTTCCGGGGCGTTCACCAATTCCAGAAAAGTAACATCCGAAACGACTGCTGTTTTTATCCCGGTTTTAAACTCATCCAGCAGCATTTTTGAGTGTAGCTCAAACTCCTCGTCGTAAACGCCGCCGATGACGGAGGTGTCAATGTAAATTCGCTGTTTCATGGTTATTCAGGTTTTGTTTGTGCTGATTCGATTTGTTGGTTGATGAAGTCGGTGTGAGCTTTGGTTTCAGACAAGATGATATTCTCAATTTCATCTTTGGTAAAAAATTGGTGATAGTATCTTCTCTGAGGTTCAGGGTTTTGTTCTGTTTTCAATTCATAGTAGTTCTTGGAGAATATTATTCTTATTGAACTTGAATAACTAAAGTACTCAACTCCTTTGCCATTGAACATCTTAAAATGATAGGATACTCCAATGTCTTGCAAGCTCTGTTCATTTTGAACCATCTCATCTCTGAATTTTTCCATCAGATTTTCTGATTTCTCAACTTCCTTTCCACGCCCTGAAATAGTTGAATGCACACTAGAATCTTTATAAAACTTATCAAACTTTTTGCATGAAGTCAAGAAAGTTTGAAATATGCCCTTGAAAGAATTATCAAACAAAACAAGAATCGTTTCTAAGGATTTTATTTGTCTGACTTTATTTTCAAGTAGTTTAAGTTTCTGTTCTATCAACGAAATTTCCTTGTCAACATCCTCTGGCTCATCTATTGACTGGCCTTTCGCTGCCGCAATGTTCTTTTCTAATGACCAAACAAGTTCTTTTCCGATGTATTCGACAAATGCATCCAAATCACCCACGTCAGCTTTGTTAAGGGCCAGAAAGTAGTTTTTCTTGTCGCTTGACTTGATTATTACTGGTGGGTAGCCATTTTTCAACAGCACATAATTCATAACAAGCCTCGCTACCCTACCATTTCCATCATCAAATGGGTGTATTCGAACAAATTTGTAATGAAACTTTGCAGCAATTTCCAAAGGATGCATTGCAGAATCAATACTTTCTCTGTACCAATTCAACAAGTCTTGCATCTTCGCTGGGGTTTCTTCTGGAGAGGAATAGTGGAACATTTCTCCATTCTGGGGTCTTACTGAATTGGGAAGTTCTTTGTATTCACCGATTTTGATTAACCGCCGCGTTTTTTGTCCATCCTCTGTTTCCGCTTCTTTCCAAAATGGTTCTTTAAGTATCGTAGCGTTAAGTATCCTAATGAATGATTCGGTTAAAGGGCGTTCAACATCTTCGGCTATTTCCCTAACCATTTCTATTGCTATGTTGTGAGCTTTCATTTCTTCAAACTCTCTGAAGTCACGATCTCCTATCGCTTGGTTGGATATCAGAAGTAATTCTGTCTGACTGTAAGTCAATGTGTTACCTTCAATGTGGTTGGAGTTGTAATTCCACTCAAGCCGAAACTTCTTCCAAAGACGTTCTTCGTCTTTGGGTTCCATTGGAAGGAGGGCATCCAATTCCAATTTCAAATTCGTAATCTTTTTGAGAATTTCCATTTCGTTCAAGCAAAAATCAAGGACATTTTAAAAGCCATTGCCGACTGTTTACCTTTAACCGCCAATCCCACGCAAAGCTAAAAAATTTCCCCCATAAGAATCAACAATTTGTTTTAAAAAATAAACTTCACCTTGCATTCCACCACCAAACTCCTCACCCATCCCGCCATGGCCGCCCTGCGGCAGGCCATTCAGCGGGAATTGTGGCTGAAACTCACGGTGGCGGTGGTGTTCATCGCCGGTGGGGTGGCGGGGGCATGGTATTTTTACAAAAAAGAAAACCTCGTCGTCAGCCTCGGCATGGCGGGGGTGCTGCTGGGGCTGTGGTTCCTGCGGGAGTACCTGTGGCGGCCCGCGTGGAGGACGACCCGTTGTGGCAGTTGCTGCATCGGCAGCCGCTCCAAATCGTCTGGATCTACACGCAGGAAGAGCGCCTGATGCCCTTCGGGATGCTGCTGTCGGAGCGGGGCACACTGCACGTCATGCTGCTCGACGGCGGCCAACTGACGCTGACGCTGCCCCCGCAGAAATTGCGGCTTGCCTCGAAACACCTGCACCGGCTGCTGCCCCACGCCTCGTTCGGGTACTCGGAGGAGCGCAGGCAGCAGTTCGAGACAGACCCGGCGTTGTTGGTGAGAGAGTGAGAGCGTGAGAGAACAATGAAACCATGAAGCAATGAAACCATGAAGCAATGATTTTTAAGCCAACAGACATCGCTTCGCTTGTTTTTTTCCGGGTCGTGTTCGGCATCCTCGGCTTCGCCGATTTGATGGGGGTCTGGACCTACTACCACCTGTACAAGGGCTACTTCGACCCCGAAAAATTGCAGTTCAAATATTACGGCTTCGAGTGGGTGCGGCCCCTGCCGGAGCCGTTCCTGTCGCTGGTGTTCCTGGGGCTGATGGCGGCGGCGGTGTGCATCGCACTGGGGCGGTGGTACCGGGTTTGCACGGTCGTTTTTGCGGCGGGTTTCACGTATGTTTTTTTGCTGGAAAAAGCGCTGTACCTCAATCACGGCTACCTGTTTTGCTGGCTGTCGTGGCTCATGGTTTTCCTGCCTGCCAACCGCCAGTGGTCGGGCGACGTGCTGAAAAACCCGGCCTTGCGGAGCGACCAGGTTGAGCGCTGGTGCCTGTGGTTGTTGATGTTCCTGATGGGCGTGGTGTATTTTTTTGGCGGCATCGCCAAACTCAACGCTGACTGGCTCGATGGCAACCCGCTCAAAATCTGGCTGAAAAGCGACGCCGACATGCCCGTGCTTGGCTGGCTCTGGCGGCAGGAGGCCACCGCCTACGCAATGGCTTGGGGCGGCACTTTGCTCGACTTGTCCGCGCCGTTTTTGCTGCTGTTCCGAAAAACGAGGATGTGGGCACTGGGCTTCCTCCTGCTGTTTCACCTGACCAACTCGCTGATTTTTCAAATCGGCATTTTCCCCTGGCTGTCCATCTCGTTGAGCCTGCTGTTTTTTCCGCCCGATTGGCCGAGGCGGGTGTTTGCTTTTTTGAAAACAAAAATGAAATGGCCGGGGCGGGTGGAGGCGTGGTGGGAAGTAAAAACTACTGCCAACGTCGGCGAGGTTCAGAACCTCGCCGACGTTGTGCCAGCCTACCCGCAGCGGTTGGTTAAATTGGCATTGGCACTACTCGTCGCATTTCATTTACTCATGCCGCTTCGGCACTGGTGTTTCCAGGGAAATGTGGCCTGGACGGAGGAAGGCCACCGCTACTCGTGGCGCATGATGCTCCGCTCGAAGCGGGGTTACGGGCATTTTGAAATCAAAAACAAACAAACCGGCAAAATCACCAAAGTGAAACCCAGCGAATACCTCACCGACCGCCAATGCGAAAAAGTGTTCACCCACCCCGACCTGCTGCTCCAGTTTGCGCACTACCTGCGGGACCTGTCGAAGCGTCGGGGCGAGCCGGAGGTGGAGGTTTTTGCGGTGGTGCGGGCGAGCCTCAACGGGCGGCACACCCAACCCTTCGTCGATGCCACAGTGGATTTGGCGAAGGAGGAGTGGTCATTTTTTAAAAAAAGCCGATGGATAGTGCCGCTTGAATAAAAAAGAAAGGGCTGCAAGCCAGACGGTTTGCAGCCCTTTTCATTTTAGGAACTGGTGGTTATTTCTTGCTTTTCACCAGTTCACCTGCCAACTGTGCCCAGTCGGATGGGTCACGGAATTTACTCATGTCGTTTGCTCTCAATATTTCCCGGTACCGTTCCAAGTCAGTGGCGGCCATTTCCTTGAAGGTGTAAATCCCTTCC
This sequence comes from Bacteroidota bacterium, assembly GCA_016234735.1. Classification (GTDB taxonomy): domain Bacteria; phylum Bacteroidota; class Bacteroidia; order Chitinophagales; family Saprospiraceae; genus UBA6168. The sequence goes on from JACRAN010000323.1 coordinate 11,847, forward strand.
CGGTTAAGTGCCTCGGCTACGCGCCCACCAACGCCTTTCACCAAAGTGAGGTCGTCAGGATTGGCCGGGGGTGCCTTTGGAGCGACGGGAGCTTTTGCTTTTGCAGCTTGCGGTTTGGTCCTGCTTTTCAACAGCGATTCGTCGATGACGGTTTTCGCCTGACGGTTGCGCTTGGCGGGAGCCTCTGCTGCTTTTGCCGCAGCCTTCTGGACGGGTGCCGGGGTGGGCACTGGTGCAGGCAGCTTGGCCAGTTCGGCGGCCCGTGCCGCCCAGGGCGACGGCTCCCGGAACTTGCTCATTCCGTTTGCCTTGAGCAGTTCCTTGTAGCGCTGGAAGCTGGTGGCGGCCATGTCGGCGAAGGTGCGGATGCCGTTGGCCTTGAGCATGACGGCGATGTTTTCGCC
>JACRAN010000326.1 GCA_016234735.1 Bacteroidota bacterium
GAGCGCCTGGAACTCGCCATCCTTCGAATCGTCGCTGTAATCCGCCGAGGTGTAGGCGACGATTTTCATTTTTTTTAGTTCACCGAGTGGCATGAGGGCTGAGGATTTGAGGATTGCAGGATTGAAGGATTGAAGGAGAAATTGCTCTCGCCTTTCCTTGCCACCGCTATCTCTCGTTTTGCTGTTTCAGGATTTCCAGCACTTTTTCGACGCATTCCGCCACGATTCGGCCCTTGTCGGGCGCTGATGCAGCACCGGCGGCTGACCCTGCTGGCGACTGCCCGCCCTCCTGGTTGATGACAGCTTTGATGTGCAGTTCCTTGATTTCAATCGGCATGATCTGCTTTTTTTAAAATGGCGGAATGACCTCGAAGTATTGGTAGCTCAGTTCAAGCGTCTCGACGACCACGGCGTTTTCGCTGGCGTTGAAATCGCTCAACGACCATTTTTTCGGCACGGCGTGTACCACGGTCCAGGTTTTCAGCGGCACGAACGCTTCGTTCAACAGGGAGACGATGACGTTGGCTGGCTGGAAGTCACGATCGCGGAAAGCCCGCTGGCACCACTGGTACAGGTGCGAACCGGCGAACACGAAGCCCCGTTTCAACACCAGGTCGCTGTACTTGGTGCGAACGGGCAGCTTGTGCTCGAAGCGGTTCTCGCCGCCTTCTTTGTAGGTCTCGAATTCGTACTCCACCGAAAGCCCCGACACGGACTGGAAGCTCACGTCGAAAACGTTCGGGCTGAAGTCGAACTTGACCAAAAAAGAAAAGCCTGCCGGTGGTCGGTAGATGGCTGGCATGGCTACTCGTTTTGGATGGTTAGCCCTTCGTGCGCAATTTCGAGGGTCTCGATGGCCGTCTCGTTGCCGTCCGCCTTGAGGTCGCTGCCCTGCACCTTCACCGGCCAGGCGTTTTTCACTTTCCAGACGACGACCGGCTCGTGCGCCTCGTTCAGCAGGCTGATGACCACGTCCCTCCGCTCGATGGTGTTGAGTTGGACGGTGTTGAGCCAGTTGAAAAATTCATTGTCGCCCTTGAAAGTGCCCCGTTTGAGGGTGATGTTGCTGAATTTTTGCAGCCCCGGCATCTTGATTTTGTGGTACTCCTTGAAATCGCCAGCCCGGTACTCGATGACTTCAACCTGGCGGTCCAAACCGGTGATTTCGGTGAAACTCAGCTTAGAGCCGCCCCATTCTACCTGAAAATGAAACTTGGGAAGAGGATATTGTGCCATGATTTGATGATTGTTGATTGATGGTTGAATTGCTTGCCCCTTTGGGGTTGGATTGTTTCATTGCTGAATTGTTTCATTGTTTCATCTAAATAATTGATGAACAGCAATTTAACAATCCAGCAATCCAGCAATCAAGGTTTAGGATTCAGCCATTTTATGAGAAAAACGAAGGATGATGAACTCGGCGGGGCGAACAGCGGCCATGCCGATTTCGACAATCATTCGGCCTTCGAGGATGTCGAGCGGGGTCATGGTTTTGCCCAGCCCGACGGCGACGTAGAACGCATGTTCAGGTTTGGCACCCTGCAAAGCACCTACGCGCCAGAGGGTCGTCAGGAAGTTCTCGATCATGGCCTGCACCCGTACCCAGGTGTTGGCGTCGTTCGGCTCGAAGACGAACTGCTCGCTGGATTTCTTCGTGCTTTCCTCCACCATGTTGAAAAAACGGCGGACGGGGACGTAGCGCCATTCGTTGTCGTTGCCAGCGAGGGTGCGTGACCCCCAAACGAGCGTCCCCTTGCCCGTGAAGGTGCGGATGGCATTGACGGATTTCCCCGTATCGCTGATGTTCAGGTCACGCTGGTCGCCGTCGGTGATTTTCACCAAAGGCTCAATGATATCAGCCACGCCAACGTTCGCCGGAGCCTTCCAAACGCCACGGGTGCCGTCCACTGCTGCGTAAATGCCTGCGATGGCCGGGGACGGCGGCATCACGACTCGTTCCCGTGCGAGTGTCCTGTCCAATTTTGAGAGGAAGGCATTGGTGAGGAGTGGCGCATGGGTGGCGTCCAATTTTGCCGCTGCCAGCGTCATGGAATCGGGGTCGGCGTCGGGGTCGGCACCATCGGGCAGGGCCAGCGTGATGCTGGTGTCCGAAGTGCGGTAGTTGTAGGTGGTTTTCAGCCAGGGATAGTAGGATGCCCCGTATTTCAGCGCTGCCGTGTTGAGGGTGGCGTTGCGGAAGTTGGCAATCACCGGGTCAATTTTACCGTTCCTGACATCGATGAGGGTAAACCTGTCCATCAGGTCGCCACTCTGCTGCAAGCCCTTGTCAAAAAGCGAGTAATAATCGGCATCGTTCGCAAAACCATTGGCATCGGGGAACACAAAAAGCGTCACTTCGTCCACTTTTCGGATGACATCGACGCCGCCCGAAGCGGTGCCGTTCGTGCCCATTTCGTTGGCCGATACACTGCCGTCCAGTTTGTATTTGCCTACCGAAACGATGTAGCACGGTCCCCCGCCGTTGGCGTAAAAAAGCCGGAGGGCATGGTACATGCGGTAGTTGGACGGAGATGCCACCGAGGCCGAGACGGGTTCGTACGCTCCTCCAACCAGTTGAACCCCCACGGAAACTGCCTGGAACGGGGCATCGCCAAAATATTCCACGAACTCGGCGAAGGAAGTGATGCGCACCAGCGCAGGCCCTGCGGCATGGAGGTCGATCTTGTCTTTTTCCGCTTTCTCCGTGTACCCGATGAAGGCCGGGATGGCCGTTTCCACAGCCGCTACCGAAGGCGGGAATTTGGGCACCTCGTCGATGTAAACACCGGGTGTCTTGAGTGAAGTTAAGTTCAGCATGACGGAATGTTTTTGATGAAAAATATTGGTTGTCAGTTTATTATGCAGCCATTTTTTTGAGCCGTATCTTGAAAACCGGGCTTCGCAGGTTGCCATTTTCAAGCAGGCCGAAGTCGGCCAACCCGTTTGAAAAATGCACCCGAACGAGGCCAAAAGCACCTGCCGAAACGGGAAGTGTATCTCCTGTCGACAGTTGCGCCGCATTGGCGTAGCCGAGGCTCTCCGTTATTTCCCGCCAGCGGGCAACGTCGCCGGTGCCTATGCCGAGGTTTTTTGTTCTGGCGAAAAACCGTTTGCCCGCATTGCGGACGATGTCGCCGGGCTGGTACTCGGTCGTGAGGCTGAACGTCAGCGGGGTGAGCGCCAAATCGGGAAACGATGCCCCGTCAATGGAAGCGTCCCGGTTGTCGAACAGGTACACCGCCCTTTGGCCGCCCAATTTCCCCGGCAGGGGGAAGGCCGAAAACTTCCCGAACGACCCATCGTTCACCACCATTTCAAAATCCAGGACAAGTTTTTCGGAGGGTGGGTTTTGAGGTTTGGAGACCACCTGGCTAACCACCTTGGCCGAGGCCACAATCAAAAAGCCGGTGGGTGTGGTTTTGAACACCCAGCCGTGGCCCGACAACGCCCCCAGAGTGGCCACCGTCGGCTGGATGTCCATCCACCGGCGCAGGTCGTACCTGCCAAGCTTTTTTATCTTGGCCGCCGCCGTCAGGTTATCGAACAGCGTACCGGCCTCATCGAGGAGGTGGTGCAGCAGCACTTCCACCTGGAACAGCTTCCGATATTTTATCACGATGGTTTCCACGGCGTTACGGGTGTTTTCGGCGATCAGTCGAATGTCCTGCTTTTCGAGATCCAATCGGAGGGAATCGGGAACCTGCATCTGTCCCGCATAACCCGTCCCAACGACCAGCACCTTGGGCTTTGCCC
>JACRAN010000327.1 GCA_016234735.1 Bacteroidota bacterium
ATTGTGAACTCGGCACCGCCGCTGCCGACAGTTACCTCGGTGTCGCCTTCACCTTCCGACCCGGTTTTGTCTTGGTAAAGTGACTCCTTGGCGTTGAAGTAGAGTGTTTTCGGGAACGACTGCGTGGGCGGCATCATTTTTTTCATTTCCTCGGCCGCCGGGCCGTCGCCAAAGTCGAGTTGCAGTTTCACGGTTTCGGTGTAGGTGATTTCGCCTTCGGTGTTTTGGGCGAGTGCGAAGAGGGGCAGCAATGCAAAAACGAGGAAAACAATGCGTTTCATGATAAATTTTTAAGTTGAAAATTGGCTTGTTCGCCTTCGGGATGGACAGCTCTGTTAGAGTTTCGAAACTCTAACAGATCTGTCCATCCCGAAGGCGAACAAGCGTGTAAATGATTGATAATCAGGTCGCAACGAACTTGCTTGCGTTGATGGGGCAAAATTAGGGCGGCCATTTCCCAAAGCAGGTTAATCAACCTTGGTTTAAGGTTAATTAAGGTTAATACGCAGTGTTTGCTGTTGCCCGACACCCTAACTTTGTTGAATGAAATTTAGCCGCCATCATTTTTCTATTGTCCTCATGTCCACCAGCCTCGTGCTGTTGGCGGGGTTTCTCGTGCTTTTCTTAAGGAAAACATGGGACGACGAGGTGCTGGCCTTGAAAAAAGAGACGGGCTTCCTCTTCGTCAACAGCATCCGGGGCATCGAGGGGCGGATGATGGACCGGCTCATCACGCACAACATCCGGGGCATGGCGGGCGACTCCGTGGAACAGGAATTCAGGATTCGGTTGCCCAGGCCGCCGGATGGCGACTCGCTCAAAATCTTCACCTTCGTCACAGAGGAAAAATTCAAGATTGAGGAGCGGGATTCCAACGTCAAAATCAGGGTGTCGGCATCACCCATCGAGGGTGCCGAAACGGAGATGGCCGGCTCGCTGTCCATGATGGTGGCCATGACTTCACAGGACGGGCACGGCGATTCCGTCCACATCGCCTCCAACCACCCGGAAATACTGCCGCTGCTCGATTCCAACTTCGCCGCTTCGATGTGGAACTCCAAGCTGCCTGTTGGCTTCCAAATCGTCCACCTCGGCAGCGATACCCTCTGCCCTGCCGATGGCTTCCGTTCTGGCACTTACACCGACCTCGCCAGCGGCGAAAGCTACGCCGCCGAACTGTCCGATTACCGGGACTATATTTTCCAGAAAACATTGCCCGAACTGCTGTTCTCGCTGGCCCTTTTCGGCTGCGTGTCGCTCGCATTTTTCACCGTTTTCAAAAACCTGCAAGCCCAGCGCCGCCTCACCGACCAGAAAAACGACTTCATCCAGAACGTGACGCATGAGTTGAAAACGCCCATCGCCACCGTCGGCGTGGCCATCGAGGCGCTCCGCAATTTCGATGCGTTGCAAAGTCCCGCCCGCACGAAGGAGTACCTTGACATTTCCAAAAGCGAACTCAACCGCCTCAGCCTGCTCGTGGACAAGGTGCTGCGCATGTCGCTTTTTGAAAAAACCGAACCCGTGCTGCACCTCGAACCGCTCGACCTTCGGGCACTCGTGGAGGAGGTTTTGGCTTCGATGAAATTGCAGTTTGAAAACCTGGATGCAGTGGTGAACTTCGAGGTGACGGGCGATAATTTCCAACTTCAAGGCGACCGGATGCACCTCGCCAGCGTCGTTTACAACCTGCTGGACAACGCCCTGAAATATAGTTCAGGTCAGCCCGAAATTGCTGTGCGCCTGTTTTGCGAAGCGAATGAAATCAAACTACAAGTAGCAGACAACGGCATCGGCATCCCGCCGGAGCACCGGGAACGCATCTTCGAAAAATTCTATCGGGTGCCGACGGGCAATGTCCACAATGCGAAAGGGCACGGACTGGGGCTGAGTTACGTGGCGAGCGTGGTACAGAAGCATGGTGGAAAAATAGCGGTGGAAAGCGGAGATAATTTAAAAACAAGTTTTACAATACGCCTACCGAGGCTTGATGGAACACGGATTTAACGGATTGGACGGATTAACACGGATTAAATCTGTTCAAATCCTTTCAATCCGTTAAATCCGTGTTCCAATCCTCCTCGCGCGCAAATAATGAATCAAACCAAAATCCTCTACGTCGAAGACGAGCCGTTCCTCGGCAAAATCGTCAAGGAAAGCCTCGAATCCCGCCAGTTCGAGGTGCGGCTGGTGGCCGATGGAGGGCAGGTGATGCCCGCCTTCGAGCAGTTCCGACCCGATGCCTGCGTGCTGGACGTGATGCTGCCGCACCGGGACGGCTTTTCATTGGGCGAGGAAATCAGACAGCGACACCCGTCCGTGCCCATTCTTTTCCTGACCGCCAAGGTGCAGACCGAGGACGTGCTGCAAGGCTTCCGCTCCGGTGGCAACGACTACGTGCGCAAGCCGTTCAGCATGGAGGAACTTATCGTGCGGTTACAAAATTTGCTGAAAATCAATCAGTTACCTGCAACTATAAACACACAGGAAGGCATTGCCCTCGGCAACTTCCGCTTTTTCCCGAACCGTCAGGAACTCCGCCTCGGCGATGCCCCGCCCCGCCTCCTTTCCCACCGGGAAACGGAACTGCTCGCCCTCCTCGCCTCGCCGCCCAACGCAAACGTGACCCGCAAGGACATCCTCGACAAGCTGTGGGGCAACGACAGTTTTTTCAACTCCAGGAACCTCGACGTTTATGTCTCCAAGCTGCGGGAATACCTGCGGGAGGATGCGTCGGTGCAGTTGCTGACGTTGAAGGGGGTGGGGTATCGGTTGGTGTGTTGAAGGGGATTACTTTTTACACATGACCCGGAGGTAGAATCCGGCACCAATTTCAAGTCCAGTGCGCTCCCAGAAGCGGAGATTGTGATACCATGTCTTTTGTAAGCTTTCCTCCCAGGAGAATAAAGGATTTTGGAAGGAGATACGGTAAAATCCAGCCTCATAGAAGGGCACCGGAATACCTAATGTCACGAACCAGGTATCTCCGAAACTCCTCTGTGCATGGAAACCGACACCGAACTCCATGTTCACGGCATTAACGTTTATGGGGTAGCCTTGTGACGTTTTAGGTGTGTTTTCGATGTATTGATAGTGGCCACTGGCGAAAGCGGTGACGAATAAGGAGAGGTTTTCAGTCACTTTTTTCACTTGCCAACCGCTGACGTAGCGCACTCCTCCCCCAACCCGGATCAGGTCGGCTCCTGCTTCCGGGTATTGGAGATTGGTGCTGTCCTCATACAACTCCCTGTAGTCCTCCGAACGATTGAAGTGCCAACCGGAGGCGCTCCATTTATTGAAATTTCCTTTTTCATTAAAAACCAAGATGGATAAATCCAGCAGCGGTGCCTTTGTCTCGTTGATGTTGCCGGTGTAAACGTGCTGTTCGTTGTCATTGGAGAGGGAGTATTCGTACTTCTGTTGGCTGGCTCTTAGCATGACGGAGCCGGAAAGCGCATGTTGCCCAAAGGAAATCAAAGTGAAGAGCAAGAAACAGAGGGTCAAGGTGTAGTTTTTCATGTGCAATTCTTTTACAGTCAAAACGAAGCTTCAGCGGTTGGATTGAACGAGGGCAAAACTTTCACAAGTGCCGGAAAATCTGTAACCTCGTGGCTCATTTTAAAAAAAGCAGCCATGAAACTAACCATTCTTTTCCTTTGCACCACCATCTTCCTCCTGGGTTGCACCGGCGAGGAGCCACAATCCACTGACAATCAAACATCCATGTACGAAAAAATGCCCGCACAGCCGCCCACCGTGGCGGCCAAGCCCAAAGACCTCACCGAGCACGGCAACGTCCGCAACGACCCTTATTACTGGCTGAACGACCGGGAGAACCCCGACGTCATCGCCTACCTGAACGCCGAGAACGCCTACAAGGACGCCGTCATGGCCGACCTCAAGGACGTGCAGGAGGAGCTTTTTCAGGAGATAAAAGGCCGCATCAAGGAGAAGGACGAGAGCGTGCCGCAGCTCGACAACGGCTACTGGTACTACTACCGCTACGTGGAGGGCGGCGAATACCCCATCCATTGCCGCAAGGCCAAAACCCTCGACGCACCAGAGCAGGTCATGCTCGACGTGAACGAGGCGGCCAAGCCCTACGACTATTACAGCGCCGCTGGCCTCGATGTCAGCACCGACAATAAAATCTTGGCTTATGGGGTGGACACCCTCAGCCGCCGCATCTACACCATCGTTTTCAAGAATTTGGAGACGGGCGAAATGTTGGCCGACATTATTCCCAATACCGACGGCAGCTTCGTCTGGGCCAACGACAACAAGACGGTTTTTTATGGCGTGAAGGACGAGACGCTGCGGGTGGTCGAAATCCGCAAGCACAGCCTCGGCACTGACCCTGCCACTGACCCCGTTGTTTTCCATGAAAACGACGCCACTTTCGACCTCGGCATCGAAAAAACGCAGTCGAAAAAATACCTGCTCATTTCCTCCACGCAGACGGTCTCCAATGAGTACCGCTACCTCGACGCCAACACGCCCGACGGTCAGTGGACGGTGTTCCAGCCACGGGAGCGCAACCTCGAATACAGTGTTGACCACGGCGACCAGTGGTACATCCGCACGAACATGGGCGCTACCAACTTCCGCCTGATGAGCGCCACCGAGGGTAAGACCGGCAAAGCCGACTGGAAGGATGTCATTGCCCACCGCCCCGATGTTTTCCTCGAAGGGTTCACGCTTTTCAAAAGCCACCTCGTGCTGGAGGAGCGAATCAGCGGCATCGTACACATCCGAGCGAAAAGCTGGGACGGCAAGCAAGACTACCATGTGGACTTCGGCGAGGATGCCTACGTGGTGTGGCCCGCCAACAACCGGGAGTTCACTTCCGGTTTGGTGCGGCTCCAGTACATGTCGCTGACCACGCCCAGCACGGTCTATGACGTCAACCTTTTTACGAAGGAAAAAAAGACGATGAAGGTGCAGGAAGTGTTAGGCGGATTTGACCGAAACAACTACGTGAGCGAGCGCATCTACGCCACCGCACGGGACGGCGTGAAGGTGCCCATCTCCATCGTTTACCGCAAGGGATTCCAAAAAGACGGTACGCAGCCGCTGCTGCTCTACGCCTACGGCAGCTACGGTAGCAGCACCGACCCCACGTTCAGCGCCGCCCGCCTCAGCCTGCTCGACCGGGGCTTTGCTTACGCAATTGCGCACATCCGGGGCGGGCAGGAGATGGGCCGCCAATGGTACGACGACGGCAAGCTGCTGAAAAAGAAGAACACCTTCACCGACTACATCGACTGCGCCGCTTACCTCGTGGCCAAAAATTACACCGGCCAGGATCACCTCTTCGCAATGGGCGGCAGCGCTGGCGGCCTGCTCATGGGCGCCGTGGTGAACATGCGCCCCGACCTCTTCAAGGGCGTGGTGGCCGCCGTGCCCTTCGTGGATGTGGTGACGACCATGCTCGACGAGACCATCCCGCTCACCACTTTCGAGTGGGACGAATGGGGCGACCCGCACAAAAAGGAATACTACGATTACATGCTCAGTTACTCCCCCTACGACCAGGTGGCGGCGAAGGCATACCCCGCCATGCTCGTGACCACGGGCCTCCACGACTCGCAGGTGCAGTATTTCGAGCCAGCCAAATGGGTCGCCAAGCTGCGCACCCTAAAAACCGACAAAAACCCGCTCCTGCTCCACACCAACATGGATGCCGGGCACGGCGGTCAGTCGGGCCGCTTCCGTGCGTTCCGGGAGGTGGCGATGGAGTATGCGTTTATGCTCGATTTGGCGGGGAAGGTGAAGGTCAAAGGTTGAGTAAAAAAAAACCGGACGGCCAAAGCTGCCCGGTTTTTTTATTTTGCAAAAAGCCACAGCGCCCCTGCGCCTCAGCGTTCAATTTACAACTGCCCGCAGTCCGAAATCACGACCGCCTGCGAGGTAGCCCCGCTGCGGCTGCCCACGGCTTCCATTTTTTCTACCACATCGTAGCCGTCGATGACCTGCCCGAACACGACGTGCTTGCCGTTGAGCCAGGTGGTCTGCACGGTGCAGATGAAGAACTGCGAGCCGTTGGTGTTGGGGCCGGCGTTGGCCATGCTCAGGATGCCGGGGCCGACGTGTACGCCCGCCTTGCCTGCGAAGGATTCATCGGCGAACTTGGCACCGTAGATGCTCTCGCCGCCCGTGCCGTTGCCGTTGGTGAAGTCCCCACCCTGGCACATGAACTGCTGGATGATGCGGTGGAATCCACTGCCTTTGAAATGGAGCGGCTTGCCCGACTTGCCCGTGCCTTTTTCGCCGGTGCAGAGCGCCCGGAAGTTCTCAGCGGTGAGGGGTACGGCATCGGCGAAGAGTTCAAACATGATGCGACCGGCGGGCTGACCACCGATGCTGATGTCGAAAAACACCTTGGGGTTGGCAGGGTTCGGGGTGACGGGTGGAGTGTACGTGGTCATAATTTATGCGTTAAGTGAAGATGTCCCAATGGCAAGCAACACAGGCTTGCGAAGAGAGCAATGCTTACTTTTTTCTTGAATGAAATTTGGTTGAATCAATGAATTGCCGCTCCTGACGGGTTGCGGCTGCACCGCCCGGCGAGATGGAAGGCACACCGGGAACGCCTTTTGCGAGGGGCAAAGATAGGGAAGTGGGTGGTATGGCAAAATCCGGCAAAAATTCCAACCCCCTGACCATCCAACAATCCAGCCATCCAACAATCATCTAAGCAACGTTACATCCCCCTTCAACACCTTCTCCTCCACTTCCACGCTCACCGCACAACCAACCTTGATAAGGTACACGTACACATCGCTGGCAGCGGGTTTGCCATCCTGCGTACCGTCCCAGGGGCCGGGGCCGTCATAGACTTTTTCGCCCCAGCGGTTCCAGATGCGCATGTTCAGGATGGTCTCGGAGCCGAGCGACACGATGTGGAAGCTATCGTTCAGGTCGTCGCCGTTGGGCGAAAAGGCGTTGGGCACTTCCGCCTTTTCCGGGTCGCAGGCAGGTACGACGGTCACAAATTCCGACCCACCTACATTGCAGCCATTTAGCCCTGAATAAGAAACAATGTAGTTTGCGTCCTGCTGTGCGATAACAGTACATGAAGTTTGATTCATGCACTCCGTGATTTCAATGCTATCCATAAACCACAAAATCAAGCTGTAATCTCCGGGAGGTATGGTCATTACCAAAGTATCGCCCTGGCTAACCGTATCGGGTAAACTAAAGTTGTAATCAGGGGCAGGCAACAGCGACAATTGAAGGCATATGGTGCTGTCGCAACCATTTTGAGCTTGCAGATTTACACAGTACTCACCCTCTTGTGTCAATATTTGTCCGAAAAACTCAGTGAAAAGCCCTGCGCAGATGGTGTCTAAAAACAAGGTCGTGTCGATGTCGGGTTTCAGCAGCAGCGCCACGCAATACACGCTGTCGCAGCTTCCAACCACCGTGAACGTGTCGCAGTACACGCCCGGTTCGCTCACGGTTTCCCCGAAAATCACGGTCGTTTCCCCTTCGCAAATCTCGACCGGCGGCCCGTTGGTCACGATATTGTCCGTCACGACGGTAACGGTCACGCTGCCAGTGGCCATGCAGCCGTCGGTGGAGGTGGCGCTGGCAAAGTAAGTCGTTGTGGATGAGGGAGTTACGAGCAGGTTCGAGCAGGTCGGCGGATTGATGCAAGTTCCATCCGGCGACCAGGCGAAGCTGGCCGGGGCATTGCTCGTGACAACCAGCGTAGTGCTGCTCCCGGCGCAAATGGTCACGTCTGGCGGCATGGTCAGCAGCAGTGAATCGGCAAAACTGACCGTCACCTCGTCCATTGCGGAGCAGCCGTTTTCGTCCGTCACCAGCAGGCTGAACGTGGTCGTCTGGTTGGTCAGCACCAGCGGATTGGCGATGGTCGGGTCACTCAGGGCGGGCAGACCGCCCACGCTCACGGGCGACCAGAGGTAGTCGAAGTCAACGTCGAACGTGGCGTTCAGCCCGTCCATCTGGCCGGGGCAGAAGGTCATGTCGGCACCGGCATCCACCACCGGCAATTGGTTGACTTCGACGGTCACGCTCTCTGAGCCTGTGCAGCCGAAGGCATCCGCCACCGTCACCGAGTAAGTGCTGGCGGCGGCGGGCATCACGGTTTGCACTTGCAGGTCGGGCTGCGCAATGCCGGGGCCTTGCCAGTTGTAGCTCACGCCGTCGGTGGCCACCAGGTTGGCCGATTCACCTGCGCAGATGGGCGTTTCCGCATAAAAAATGCCCGGCACAGGCTGCACCGTCACGTCGATGAGGTTCAGGATTTCGCAATCGCCGTCGCCTTCCGTCAGCGTGAAATGGTATGTCACGGGCAGGCCGCTGTTGTTCACGCAGTTGAACACAGTGCTTGCGGCAGTGGGGTCGGCGAGGCAGTCGTCGGGCGACCACTGGTAGCTGAAACCGGGCATGGCCGCCACGCCCACCACCTGGTCAGCGCCGGAGCAAACCGTCCAGTCCTGCCCGGTCTGGTATTCGATGGGCAGGTTGACGAAGGCCACGTCCCCGGCGCAGGCGCATTGCAGGGCGGGGTCGACGACGGCCAGCAGGCGGCAGAGATTGCCCGCAGGCAAGAGGAAGCTGCCGCTCACCGTCAGCGTTTGCCCACCGGAAATCACCGTCCCGATGCTCTCGGTATGCACGAGCAGGTCGCCACTGCCATTGCCGTCCGTGTCGATGAAAAACTGGAGGACGGTGGGCGGCTGGCTCGCCCCGCCGCTGTTCGTCACGTCCACGTTGAAGTTCACGAGGTCGTTGGCTCCCGAAGAGGAGGCGGTGACGGTGAAATTGCTGAGGTCAAATTCGGGCCGCATCGGGTCGAACGGCAGGATGAGCGAGCCGGTGCTCACTTTCGTGCTGCAAGAATCGCCCGTGAGGGCGCACAGCGCCTGGGTTTCGGCGGCGGAGCGGAACAGCACCACGCCGTTCTCGCAGCCCAGCCCGGCCCATCCGATGGTGCCGAAGCGGAAGCACAAAATCTGGTTGGGCGGTACGCCAGCGGGCAGCGCAAACGTGAGCAGGCTGCCGTTCACCACCGGCGGGCAGTTGGCGCTCGCCTGGCACACCGCCTCGCACGAGCCTTGCTGGTAAAAAACGCCGGGCGGTAGCGTGACGATGAGGCAGGCACCGGGCGGCAGCGTGTCGGAGTTGGCGAGCGACACCTCGAAGGTCAGGGCATCGTTGCAGCCGAAGCCGGGCACCGCCGTCACGCTGATGCTGGTGGTGAAATTCCCGCTCACGCCTTCGATGCAGAGCGGGTCGCCGGGCTTCGCAATCGTGTTGGTCGGCGAGCCACAGTTTTGCTCCGCTGCCGCAATGAACAGCACGTAGGCATCGGCCACGAAGTCGCAGGTCGTTTCCCCCAGAAATCGGAGCGTGAGGGAGTTGAGTGGTGCCGAACTCACGCCCGGCAGCCCTCCGGCGATGGTATCGAACAGCATGGACAAGTTCCATTCCGCCACGCCTGCGCCCAAAATCACCGGGTCGCCAATGGGGTACAACTGCCCGCTGCCGGTCGGGTACTCCACTGCGCAGGAGCCGCTCACCACGCCCATGCCGGGCGGCAGCAGGGCCGTCAGCCGCAGGTCGTACACGGCACCGAGTTGGGCGTTGAACACTTCGATGAAATGGTACGGGATGGTGTCGCAGAGGTCGCTGCACCCAATCGGGCTTTCAATCAACATGTCGATTTCGCCGGGCGGCGACAGCAGCGTGACCGGCTGGATTTGCTCGTAGCACGGCGTTTGCACCGTGCTGTGGAAGGGCGTGCAGTGCCAGCCGTAGTGGATTTGCAGGTACTCCAGTTCGCAGGAGTTGTTCAGGCCGAGCAGGCGGAAGGGTGCTCCGCTGGTGTCGATGGGGAAATTGCCCAACTGGAAAATGCCGCCCACGCCCGGCACGGGCAGGCCGGTCGTCAGGTCGAGCAACTGGAAATTGGTGACGAGGCCGCTGGGCGAGGTGACGTAGAGCCAGGCATTCGTGGCCGGGCCGCTGCTTTGCGAAGCGACGATGGTGGGCGTGTTTTTGAGTTCAAAATCGAGTTGCAACTGGTTGTTGAAACTCACGATGTCGAACAGTGGCGCTTCGATGGAGAGGTTGGCGATGAGCGCCCGCAGGCCGTTGGTCTGGATGGAAAAATCCAGCGGGTTCACCGGCTCCGGCAGGCCGGGGGCGAAGTTGAAAGTAGAAGTCTGCATGAGCGGCATCGAGCCTTTGTTTTCGCAGTCGCTCTCGAAAATGTACTGGAACAGCGCGGAAAATCCTTCGTCCAATCCCGGCGTTTGGAAGGGCAGCAGGTCGTACACGTACTCGCCGTTGACGATGGTGGGCGGCAAAATTTGGTTGGAGAAGAGGTTGACCCCGTCCTGCAAGAGCAAAAAAGTCAGGCGGGCGGTGTTGATTTGCACCGTCGGCGGCACCTGCACCTGCCAGTTTTCCGCCACCATCAGGTTGCGGAATTCGTAAGGAAAAAAATTGCCCTCGTGCAGCCGGATGCGCACGAGGCTGCCTGCGGCGAACTGCGAAGGGTTGCAGGGCGGCAGTGCAAACACGCCCGGCTGGATGGTGTACTCGTAGCCGGTCAGACTGAATTTTTGTTCCGTGCAACCACATTTCACGGGCGTGTAATCCGTCGTGTCCGCATCGAACACCCGCATTTGGGGCGACAAGATGATATCGCCGCGCAGCGGGTCAGGGTCGTTGTCGAAGAACAAATTGTGCTCGATGCGGTAATTTCCTTCAAACAAAATGGAGTCGCCGTCGGCAAAAGCGAAGTTGGGCGGTACGCACCCGCCGAGCGCCGGGGCGGAGAGGTCGTAGAGGTACACCAACTCGCCGAGGACAAGCGGGACAGGGTCGTTGCATTCGTACCAGGTATTGGCACTTTTGTCAAAAATACGCAGCGTGGAGCCTGCCAACTGAATGCCGTTCTGCGGCTCCAGAAGAAGGGTTCGGTTCTCGTTGCTCATTGAGTTGTTGGTCCAGAAGAAAATTTCGATGTTGCCGAAGGGCATCGCTGCGCCGGGGATGTCGCCGACGACCAAGCCCCGCAGCACCGTGCGGATGGTGTCCCCGGCGACGAGCCGGTGGCGTTCCACGAGGTTCAGGTCGGGCGGGCCGGGGCCGTCGGCTACCCGGTCGTTGTTGTTGTCCACCAGCCCGTAGTTTTTGCGGGCCGCCTCGAAGGCGTAGCTCACGTAGCCCGGCGGCGAGTGGATGCAGACGGAATCGAGGATGCACTCAAATGTACCGCCGAAGGAGGTGCAGGTTTGGAGGTTGCACGATGTCGGGAAGTCGGCGCATTTCATAATCGAGGCTGTTATCAAGCCGGCGAGGCTTGCTAATCCTTCGATTCCACAGGTGTCGAAGGCGGTACAGGAGGTTTCGAGGGAGTCCCTGCAATTCAGAGTAGCGAGGCAGAGATCCTCGCAATCAAAAGTAATATCAAACTGCGTCGTGGCAACGTTGGCGTTCAGCGGCAGGTCGTACACGGCGGTGACGAAGAGGAACGTATCGCCCTGTGCCAGCGTGAGGTCGGTGGGGGCCTGGCCGTTGAGCAGCAGTTCGTTGTCAACGTCCCAGTTCATGCCGCAGGGTACTTTGAATTGAAGCACAAGTTGGTCGTCGAGCAAGGCGAGGCTGTCGTAGGTCAGTTCGTAATTGAATGTGTAGGTAGAGTCATCTTTTAACGTATCGCCGTACACGATGTTTGTATGTGAATTTGCCCAGATGCCGTACTCGCCGACCCCAATCCAGTCCCCGGCCTGGATGAACGGGCTGGGCGGGCATTCCTTGAAGTAGCTGTACTTGTACTCCCAGCCTGCGTTGGGCTGCTGACAACCCTGCTCACAGAAGTACAAATCCCAAAAAACCGTGACCGTTTCGCCGGGTTCAAGGACGGGGATAGTGAGGGAAAAACCAGGGGATACCGGCCCAGGTGCCACACAGGGGGATGTCATACCGTAGCTGCCTGAGAAGTTGACGTTGAAATCAATCAACGTACCTGCACTGTCCACGATAACCGAAGCGGTGTCCACAAACCCCGACAGGTAGTCAAGGGTTTGAATGACATGCAGCGCCACGTCGAGCGCTTTTCCCTGCCCGGCGTTGGTGATTTTCATGCCCTGCTGGTAGCCGTCCGGCCCGCAAAAACACTCGGGCACGGACACGATGGGCTGCCAGGCGAGGTTCGGTTTTTTGGCATAGGGTTCCAGCAGCACGACGGCGTTGATGAACGCCTGCTGACAGGCCGGCCCGCTGCTGCAGCCCCAGCCCGCCGTGATGTTCGACACCGCCGAGGTGATGTCCACGCCGCAGTCCTCCACGAGGATGTCCTCCGTGACGACGATGGTTTCGTTGAACTCGAACAGCCCGTCGCCGTCTCCGATGGCGGCAAAATTGGCAGCGCCGAGTGCCATCCGAAACGTGTCGGGAGCGGGCGAAATGTCGGTGCCCTGCGCCGAACTGATGCTGATGCCCGGCTGGTAAACATCGGTGAAAACGAAGCCCGCCAGCGCCCCCGGCCTCGTGTTTTGGATGGTGATTTTCCGTTGCAGCAGGTCGTCCCGGGTGCCGGTCATTACGGTGCTGTTCACGGCGGTGACGACCAGCAGCGCCCGTTCCACCACGTAGGGATTGGTGGTGAGCGCCGTGCTGCCGCCGTTCCAGGTCAGTGTCAGGTTGTTGACGAACACCTCGGCGTTGTCGATGCACTGCGCCGTGAGGCAGGAGGCATCCGCCGAAACGGTGACGGTCTGCACCGCGCCCGCAGCGAGGTTGCCCAGTTGGAAAACCGGGGCCGAGAGGTTGGAAATATTGCCTTCGGCAGCGCCCGTCACCGTGCCGGGCACGTAGGCCACGCCGCAGGGCGTTCCGGTGCCGGTGCTGAAATCGACGGTGAGGCCCACGCCCGTGAGGGCAACGCCGGTGGTGTTTTGAACCGTGAATTCAAAGGTGGCGGCATCGCAAACGAAGAACTCAGCGGGGTTCTGGTAGCTGAGGTTTTGCGAAAAAAGCAAGGCTGGAAGAAAGGTCAGAAGTCCCGCCAACGGCAGGCCCATCCGGTAATTGGCAGAGGGTTTCATAAGTTTGGGTTTTAGCTCATGGGAATCATGGAAAATGTCGAGCGAAATATAGAACAATCTTTCGGGAATATGGAACCGCGGGGCAGGGCTTGCAGTGAATTTGACAAAAATCAGCAGGAACGGAGAGGGCGTTTGAAATGGGTCGAAATTGTTTGAATGGTTTGAAGTTGTTGATTGTCAAAACATTAGAACCATCGGGCATGTCTGATTTCTTACCCGGTGCAGGCCGAAATTTTGAAGAAATAACCTGAACGCCTATCTTTGAAAAAAAATACCTGACATGGCCACCGAGCAGCTTTTTTTTCAAAAATTTTCCTTGTTGACTGCCGAGCAGAAAGCGGCTGTTTTATTGGTGATTGAAACTTTTTTGGGTGCCAAATCGCAAAAACAAAATAAATTCCCTGAACCGACCCCCGCAAAAAAAAGGAGAGCCTACGGCAGTTTAAAGGGCAAAATCAGCATGGCACCTGATTTTGATGCCCCGCTTGAAGAAATGAAAGAATACATGTATTGATGGAAAGTTTCCTGCTCGACACCACACCCTGCTTTGGTACCTCGATGCCAATCCCCTTCTCAGCCGGAATGCAAAAAATACGCTGGAAAATCTTGAATTGGCATCGTACATCAGCCATGTGACGCTTTGGGAAATCGCTATCAAGCTGACCATCGGGGAACTCACTTTGCAACTGCCATTCCCTGACCTGGAGAAAAAACTCAAAGAAGACGGATTTCAGTTTTTGCCTATTACTACAACTCACATCACTGCGTATTCAAAGCTTCCCCTCCATCATCGTGACCCTTTCGACAGGCTGCTCATCGCTCAATCCATCACAGAAGGTTTTCCGATATTGGGACAGGACGAAGCCTTCGACGCGTACACTGTTCAGCGGGTCTGGTGATTGGATTTGCTAACCCAGCGCCACCAGCAGCCTCAAATCCTCGTTCGACAGTTTCGCAATCCAGTTCTCCACGGTAGTGGCGGTCAGGTTGGCCCCATCTTTTTTCGTCCGGATCATTTCATCGATTTTTTCCTCGAACGTGCCCTGGGTGAGGAGCCGCCAGGCCATCAGGTTTTGCGGCGGCACGATGCGGTTGGGCCGGTCGGCGGCTTGTGAACCTGGGGCAGGGCGCCACCAGCCGTTGAAGTGAATGGCATGGGCGGCGGCGGTGAGGTTGAGACTGGCGCTGCCTGTTTTCAGGCAGAGTATCAAAGTGTCGAAATCAGGCCCGGTTTCAAATGCTGCCACCATGTTGTCCCGCTGCAAGCGGCCTGTATCGTCGTGCAGGAAGAGCGGGGCCTTTGCAAAACGCCCGGAAATCATCTCCGACAACAACTCGCCCGTCTCCTGGGATTGCGTCAAAACCAGCGTTTTTTCGCCGTTTTCGTAAATGTTGTCGAGCAGGCTGAACAGCAGCGCCGCCTTGCCCGACCGTTCCGGCAACTTGTCCCCTGATTTCAAAAACAAGTGCGGGTGGTTGCAAACCTGCCTGAGTTCGGGCATCATTTTCAGCACCAGTTCCTGCCGCCTGCTTTCATCTTTTTCTTCAAAAATCTGCTCCATTCCCATGCGCGCCACGTCCCCGTAGAGGTCGGCCTGCTCTGGCGTGAGCGTGGCGTACTGGTTGTTCTCGATTTTGTCGGGCAGGTCGGCGATGACACTCCGGTCCGATTTCAGGCGGCGCAGGATGAGCGGGGCGGTGATTTTTTTGAAAACCTCCGCCTGCCTGTGGTCGTGGTCACGCTGGATGGGCTTGG
>JACRAN010000337.1 GCA_016234735.1 Bacteroidota bacterium
ACGGATTTAGCTCGCCACGCTCGCGAGGAGGATTGGAACACGGATTGAACGGATGCAACGGATTGGAACGGATTTCTTTTTCCCAACATGACAAAAAATCCCCTCCAATTCAGTGTAGCGCCACCTGCGAGGAGGAGGGGAACACGGATGCAACGGATTCTCTTTTTCAGAAAAAAAATCCGTTCCAATCTGTTCAATCCGTTCAATCCGTGTTCCAATCCTCCTCGCGATCCCAGATTTTCCTTTCAAAACCGGGTACTGGCAATAAAATTGGTATGTAGTATGCCAATGCTTGGCGATACGCTCCAAACAGGCACCTGATACCCTCCACACTTTAGATTTCAATCTTCCCCTTCCTTTGCGATTTGAATGATTTTTTTTATTCAAAAAACTGAAAATCAGCGTTTTACATCCTACTCCCTCGGTCATTTTTTTACTTACGGAGACACTCACTCACCATGAAAAAAAGGATTTTATTGCCAATCACTCTGTTGGCTATCGCCAACTTTTTTGCCAGTGCACAAGTAAATATTTCCCTGCAAATCACGAACGCCACCTGCTCCTCCAACGGCAGCATCCAGGTGACGGCAACGGGCGGCTCCGGCAATTTGAACTACCAGCTTTTCGGCGGTTGCCTGCCCGTCCCGGTACTCCAGCAGGTCCCGGATTTCAACAACCTCGGCCCATGCGAGTACATCGTAGTGGTGACAGACGGCTCCACGGGTGCCTCCGCCTCCAAGGCCGCTGTGGTGGGCGGCAACTACCAAAGCCCGGTGCTGGCGTTGAATTGCGGAAGCTGCTCCATCGAAACCGGCGTGACCGGCGGGACCATGCCGCTCACGTTCGCCATCTCCACCGCAGGCTTGAACGGCCCGTTTCAAAACAACACCCTGCCCGGCAGCCCGGTGTTTCAAAACATTACACCCGGCACGAACTACTGGGTGCGGGTGACGGATGCCTGCGGCAACGTGGCCGTGGAAACCTGCCAGACGAGCGGGCAGGAAATCACGGGTTTCACTTACGAAAACAGCCTGAACGGGAAACTCAAGGTCACGGGCGTGGCCGGCGGCATTGGCATCGGGGTTTACCAGTACACACTGCACTCGTCTATTGGGAATTTCACCAATTACACCGGGGTGTTCCCGCCTGTCACCTGGGGCTGCAACATGACCGTCACGGTCACGGACGGCTGCACGGAATTCACCGGCCCGGTCGGCCTGAGACCCCTGCCGGGCTTCATCTGCGCCAATTTTGCGGACGGCAGCGCCACCCTCGGCCCCGTCATCAACGGCATCCCGCCGTTCACGTTCACCTGCACCACGCCGCAAGGCGTTTTCACCTCCACCACCAATGAACTCACTGGCCTGCCGGTCGGCATCGGGCAGTATTTGTTCCAAATCACAGATGCCTGCGGCAACAAGAGCGACGCCGTTTACAAACAGAAAAAATATCCGAGGTTCCTCCAGGAGCCGGTTTCGTGCGGAGAAAACAGCATCTCCATTTTTGCCCCGACCAGCGGTTGCGAAGGTGGTTTCGACATCGACAGTTGGCCTGTGACGGTGGATTGCAACTCCTGCTCCACGTTCCAAACAGACCAAATCAACCAGTCTGGCGACATCATCACGTTCCAGGGAAACCAGCCGGGCGAGTGGGAACTCAGCATCGAGGACGGCTGCGGCGACCATTTGGTTTGCAAGGATTCGGTCATTTTGCTCCTCCACCCGATGTGCGACTCGTTGCAGGCTGGGTTGGTTGACCGCTTCACCTGCGACAACGACATGATCTCCGACCGCCCGATGTCCACCGGCAGCGCCCAGTTTGTTTTGAAAAATGAAGGCGGCGAGACGGTGGCCTCCAACACGTCGGGTTTGTTTTACGTGCCCGTGCCGGGCAATTACAAGGTGGTGCTGAACATCCCCGGCTGCTCGATTTACGAGGCTTCGGCGACGGTGGGAGACCTCCAACCCGTCAACCCGGTGATGAACACCTACATTTACAACGGCATCATCGGCGGGCAGTGCCGGACGCTGTACCAACTGACCATCAACCCCGCCGACGGGCCGTACATCTTGACGGGCGGACCTGACGACCTCTACCTGCTCATCGACGAGAGCTACCTGACCTCGTCGTGCATCCTGTACAGCGTAACCAATTTATTGCCAGGCGATTACGAACTGGCGCAGGTGGCTCAGTGCGGCATAAAACAACTCCACCTGCCTGCGCCGACGTTCAACCTCACGGCGGTGCCGTTCGGCAACTGCCCCGGCAGCGGCACCATCACGGTCAGCGGCGCTCAGAGCCTGAGCGACTGGCAGGCATGGGGAGCCGCCAACAACGCCACCATCGATTGGCCGGGCAGCATCATCGACAACTACAGCCTCGATGTGGTGAACAGTGGGCAGAATTACGCTCAGTCGGGGTCGCCGTTCTCCTTCGTCAACGTTGCCGCAGGCACCCGCACGGTGTACCTGTACACGTTGAACTCGGGCTGTCCGGTCGATACCGCCACGGTGGTGGTACCGGAGGAACTGCCGCTGAGTTTCGACGTGTCGAGCGGCATCCTCTGCGACGGGGCCAGCACGACGGCGCTCCAGTTTGAAATACTGACCGGCAAACCGCCCTACACCATCGAGCAGGTCGATTGCAACAACATCGGGCAGGCCGTCACTTCGTACTCGCTCAACGACACCGTTTTTACCATCTCCGACATTTCGCAGGGCGACTACTGCTTCCGGCTGATTGACAGTTGCGTCATCAGCCTCGACCACCAGTTTTCGGTGCAATATTACCAGGATACCGTTGAGGTAATTCTCCATTGCGACAACACCATCACCTTCAACGTGGACAGCCTCAACGCCGACTACACCTGGCTGGATGCCGGGGGCAATATTGTCGGCAACGAACACCACCTGACCATCCCGAACCCCAATGCGGACGTGACTTTCACCGTGCTGGTGGACATCGGCGAGTGTGTGATTGAGCGAAGCGTGACGATGCCTGCCACCGCCATCCTGCCGAGCTTGGCCATCGAAGGCCAACCGTATTTTTGTGTGGGCGACACGGTCACACTCACCGCCGTTTCCGATGCCCCGCTGACCGTCTGGGGCGACGGCTCGCTGAACAGCCAACAGTCCGTCGCCAATGCAGGCGTGTATTCGGTGACGGCGACGAACGGCCTCGGTTGCACGGCCACCGCTGAGTTTTTGCTGACGCTCGACGAGCCTGTGGTGGATATTTTGGTACAAAACGGCGGCCTCGGTTTTGGGGTGAAATGTTTCAACGACAGCAACGGCGTTTTGCTGGCGCAACCCATCGTTGGCGTCTCTCCGTTCAATTTCGTGTGGTCAAACCAGGCCATCACGCCACAAATCGAGCAACTCCCGCCAGGCGAATACGCCGTCACCGTCACGGATGCGATTGGCTGCACCGGCACCCAAAACATCGAACTCACCCAGCCCGAACTTTTCGTGCCGGAGATTTTTCAAAAACCGCCGTTTTGCTTTGGCACCGACGATGGCGTGGTTGAAATCAGCGGCTGGGCGGGCGGCGCAGGAGATGCCGTTGCCAGCCTGAACGGCTCCGTCGCCACCGTCGTCCCTGAAAAATACGACAACCTGCCGCCCGGCCAGTACCGCCTCGAAGTGCAGGACGGCAACGGTTGCCGGGTCGATACCTCGTTCTATTTTGCCCCACCCCCGGAGTTGTTCCTCGACCTCGGCGAAGACCTGTCGATTGAACTGGGCGACAGCATCCACCTCGCACCATCCGTCAGTTTCTGGCCAGTGGATTCGTTCCGCTGGCGCTCCAACGACCCTGCGCCGCCGACCGAACTTGACATTTGGCTTACGCCCCTGGACAACTCGTACTACTACTTGCAGGTTTGGGACAAGAACGGCTGCATGGTGGAGGACAAAATCACCGTGCAAGTGGACAAGGCGCAGGACATCTTCGTGCCCAATGCTTTTTCGCCGAACGGCGACGGGGTGAACGATTTTTTCACCGTGTACGCCCGGTCGGCACAGGTCAGCACCATCCGCAGTTTGCAGGTTTTTTCCCGATACGGTGAACTGGTTTTCGTGCGGGAAAATTTTCAGCCCAACGTGGAATTCCTCGGCTGGAACGGCCACCTCGACGGACGGGAACTGAACCCCGGCGTGTTCGCCTGGAAGGCCGAAATCGGGTTCATCGATGGCCGGGTGGAGGTGCTGACGGGGGATGTGATGCTGGTGCGGTGAGAGGGGGTGAGAGGGGTGAGAGGTGAGGGGTGAGGAGGTTAAATTCCGAGGTATGCCTGTTCTACGTGGTCGAGGATTTTTTTCAGGCAGGCACCCATTTCTCTTTTTAAATCATGCTCCCAAAATCGGAAAACCGTGAAACCCAGCCGTTCGAGGCGCTGCGTGTTTTCCGTGTCCCGCTGCATGTTCCGCTCGATTTTGGGTATCCAGAATGCCTTGTTCGACTTGATTTTGCCTTTTTTCTCCTCCCAAAGGTAGCCGTGCCAGAATGCCCCGTCGATGAAAATGGCCAAGCGCAGTTTTTTGTTGGCGATGTCCGGCTTGCCGGGCAAGTCCTTCCGGTGCAGCCTGTACCGGACACCCGCCTCCCACAGCGCTTTTCGGAACGACCGCTCCGGTGCGGTGTTTTTGCCCCTGATTTTCGACATGAGTTTGCTCCGCTCCGGGGTGGTGTAAAAACCGGCGGCTTCCTCGAACCGGGGCACCGAAATTTTATCCGGGAACTTGTAGTCTGCCATCTTCCCAAAAAGTTTTCCACAAAATAACAAAAAAGGCGGCTCACAGGCCGCCTTTTTTGTTCCAAAACATCAGTAAAATCACATGTTCGCAATCATCTCATCGCCGAACTCCGAGCACTTCAGCAGCGTGGCGTTTTTCATCAGGCGGTGGAAGTCGTAAGTGACCCGTTTCTTCGAAATCGCACGTTTCATGCTCTTCAAAATCAGGTCGGCAGCTTTCGTCCAGCCCAAGTAGCGGAACATCATCTCGCCCGAAAGAATCACGGACGAGGGGTTCACCTTGTCCTGCCCGGCGTACTTCGGAGCCGTGCCGTGCGTGGCCTCGAAGATGGCGTGGCCGGTCACGTAGTTGATGTTGGCACCGGGGGCGATGCCGATGCCGCCCACCTGCGCAGCCAGGGCATCGGAGATGTAGTCGCCGTTGAGGTTCAGTGTGGCGATGACCGAATACTCCGCCGGGCGCAGCAGGATTTGCTGGAGGAACGCATCGGCAATTACGTCCTTGACGATGATTTTGCCAGCTTTCACGGCCTCGCTTTGGGCAGCGTTGGCAGCAGCCTCGCTTTTTTCATCCTTGATGCGGTCGTACTGCGCCCATGTCCACACCTTGTCGCCGAACTCCCGCTCGGCCAGTTCGTAGCCCCA